>CAZPPZ010000068.1:0-13712 GCA_964588545.1 uncultured Myxococcales bacterium
CCTGAGCCGCGCGTGCTGCCGACAGTACGAGCGTAGTGGCAGCGGATAGCAACAAGAAGATGGGTCGGGGGGAGAGGAAGCTTCTGGCGGTGCCGGCGAAAAAGTGCGTGGGGGTGGAGCCGGCGGCGATGGGGGTCGCTGTCTGCGGCTGCGATGGTTCGGCGATACTCAGTATTGATGACCTCGCGCAGTGCCTGTTGTGCTCGGCCGAGACCGCGATGACGGCCATGGCGAGCACTTCTCTGGGATCCCCCGATCCCTCGCTGCTCGGCAGCGCGGGTGAGTTGCGGTGTCACGCCGGGATTGCCACTGCTCAGTCACGCTTCGTCTCACGTCTGCTCAAACTGCGCTCGCGATGTCAGCGCAGGCAGGAGAAGGCCGGGGCCAGCGATAACTCCTGGTGTCAAGACCCCGCCAAGGCCGACCCGAAGGGCAGGGTAGCCAAGGCTCGGTTGCGAGCGGAGAGTACTGTCGACAAGGCCTGCCGTGGTGTGGCCAGCCCGGTTGATCTTGATTCCTGCTCCACCGTGGGGATGGCGGAGCTCAAGGCTTGCGTTCTCGATGACGCGGATGCGACTGCTAGCGAAGCGATTGACGCCTTCTATCCGGCAACCCGTTGCGGCAACGCCGTGGTCGACGTGGGAGAGGCCTGCGACGATGGTAACGGTTCTAATGCCGATGGCTGTCTTAACGACTGCAGTCTTGCTTCTTGTGGAGATGCTTACCTGTGGGTAGGTGTAGAAGAATGCGATGACGGTAACGCGGTCGCAGATGGCAATGGCTGCCAGGCTGATTGTAGGCGCGATGACGTTTGCGGCAACGGCATCGTTGAAGCGCTGTTTGAGCAGTGCGACGACGGTAACCTCGCCGATGATGACGGTTGTTTGAGTGACTGTCGCGCGGCTGTCTGTGGTGACGGAGTGTTCTGGGCTGGAGTCGAGGAGTGCGACGATGGGCTTATCAATAACGATTCAGCCAACGCCTGTCGTCTTGACTGTCGCTTGCCGGACTGTCCCGACGGAATTGTCGATAGCGGGGAGCAGTGCGACGATGGCAACATGGTCGATGCCGACGGCTGTCGCAGCGACTGTGTTCTCGGAAGCTGCGGCAACGCGACCGTCGATAGCGGGGAGCAGTGCGACGATGGTAACACCGTCGATGGTGATGGCTGTGACGTCAACTGTACGCTGACTGCTTGTGGCAACGCAGTGGTCACTGCCGGCGAGCACTGCGACGACGGTAATCCCCTGGACTGGGACGCCTGTATCGATTGTGTGGCTGCGACCTGCGGGGACGGCTACCTCCAAGTCTCGGTTGAGCAGTGTGACGATGGCAACACCGTCTCCGGGGATGGTTGCAGCGCGGAGTGTCTCGAGGAGGCGTGCGTCAACGTCGGCGGCACTGCGGTTTACCGTTGGTGCCCGCCAAACAGCAGTCTCGACAGCGCTTCAATGGCCTGCGCCTGCGATCCGGGCTTTGAGCCTGGTGCCGCCGGCTGCGTAGACATCGACGAGTGCGCGAGCAATCCGGGGATTTGTCAGGGGCTCAACTCGGGGGTGTGCGTTAACGTTCCCGGGTCGTACTCCTGCGCCACCGAGTGCACGGCAGCCGCCTTTGAGGCCTCCCTGGCCAACTGTGGGGCCCCCGCGGGCGTGATTACTTTTAACTGCGCAAACACCACCATAGGTCTGGCCAATTCTGCTGGCTGGGCGGCTAGACAGATAAGCTGTGATGGCCTCACTATCGATGGTCTCGATCGCGACATCACCTTTGAACTCACCCCGGCTTGCAGTGTCGTCGCCGGTTCTTCTTGTCCTAACGAGAACAACGGAGTTGGCTTTCTCGTGCTCAACGGTAACTCCAATACCGTACGCAACCTGACGATACGCAACTTTTTTGAGGGTATTCACACCGTAGGCAGCTACAACACCATCGCTTCAGTCGTCCTCGACGGGCAGTGCGACGACTCGATTACCAACCGAGGCTCTGGAGTGGGCAACCTGTTTAGTGACCTGGTTATAATGAATGGCTGCGACAAGTGTACACAGAATCAGGGTGATCCATCGGTGACGGCTCTTGGAGTGTGTCCGGCCAGTGCGTACAATGCCGTGTACGACCGTGTATCATTTGTTGACTGTGTGCAGCCTCTGCGAATGACGGCCGAGGGCCGCTTCTTGGTGCGCGACAGCTCTATCAGTGTCAGCGATGGACGCTGTGATGGCCCACGGTTCAGTGGTGGGCAACACGGTGATCTTGTCGTTTACATGGAAGGAAATGTCATTGACGGTTGTAACCGAGGGCTGCGAGTGTCCGGCAAGTCGCAGGCTGTGCTTCGCGGTAACACCATACGCAACGGTTCGCGTCGCGGTGTACTTGTCGCGGCCGAGGGGCGTGCGCTGTTGGAGGGCAATATCATCGTTGGCAACGGTGGCTCGCCGCCAGGTGCGGAACCCGGCTATGGTGGTGTTGCCGTGGCCGACCAGGCCAGCGCCGATCTTGGCGGAGGGTCACTGGTCATAGCTGGCGAGGCGGTGAGCAGCCGCGGTGGAAACTCACTATGCGCTAACCTCGACCACGTAGGTGGACACGGTGTTCAGAACCTCGAGAACCTGACTCTGACTACTGTGGCGGCGGGTTCTAACTGGTGGTGTGATGGCGCCGCAGCCGAGCAGATCACAGGTCCCGCTCACACCACCCCGCTACTCCCCACCCAGCCTTGAGGGCCGAACCAGTGAGGCCCGAACACGACGGTGTGGGTAGCGAGACGTCGAGCACTCTCGGCGACCTAGAGGCCCGAACACGACGGCGTGGGTAGTGTGAGACGTCGAGCACTCTCGGCGACCTAGAGCTGTTCGCTCCACTGCCAGCGCAGCTGGTCGCCCTGTTGGTCAAAATCGAGATGCTGGTGGTCGCAGGCGTACTTAAGGCTGCGGTAGGTGCTCTCCTCGTCCTTGTCACTGCGGCTGTGGACCTTAGCCGCGAGCATTCTCAGCGCGTCATCCCTGTCTATTGGTTTCGCGCCATTACTCCATGCTCCGAGCTCCTCTATGGCTCGGTTCATCATCAGGCGGTGATACACCAGGATGCGTTCTAGGTTGTCGAGCTCGGGTCCGGGGTTGCCGAGCAGCTCTTCTACGTAGCCGTGGTTCCACTCGTCTACGATGGCATCGAGCATTTCACGGCTGACCGCCGCGGTCTCTACGATGGCGTGATTGGCATGGTAGTCGGACCAGTCATCAGAGAGGATGGTCAGGTCGTAGTCTTGATTGCTATCCCTGACTGCTGTGCCCGGAAACGGAGCGAGCAGGTGGAAACCCGACGCCGCACCAAGTTTGGCGATCCTGTCGGCAAAAGCCTGGGTCTCGGCCAGACTCTCGGGCGTCTCTCCTGGCAGGCCGAGTATGAACGACACGTGGGGCTCTATTCCGGCATCCACACACATGGTGATAGCAGAGATTACATCGGGGAGTTTGACTCCCTTTCTGACGGTCGCCAACATTTCGATGTTGGCGGTCTCGACTCCAAAGCTGACCGATGCGCAGCCAGCCTCGTACATGCGCCGTGCCAACGGCGGTGTGATGGTATCGACGCGAGAGAAACACGACCAGCGCATCTTGAGGCCCCGGCGCAGTATCTCGTCGCAGACCGCCATGGCGTGAGTACGTTTGGCGGTGAACAAGTCG
Organism: uncultured Myxococcales bacterium; assembly: GCA_964588545.1. Lineage (GTDB taxonomy): Bacteria > Desulfobacterota > Binatia > UBA1149 > SPBQ01 > CAZPPZ01. Next base: position 3,684 of record CAZPPZ010000068.1, read on the forward strand.
TCTGCAACGTTGAGTTGGAGAAAGCCCAGCCCCCACAGGTACTCCATTTCATCGACCACCGACTCGGCTTTGCGATAGCGGATCTTGGCGCCGACCATCTTCGACCCCGCGCAGAAGATACACGGAAAGGGGCAACCGCGGCTGGTGGTCAGGCTGATCGGCATGCCCAACGCGCGGTAGCGGCCAAGTGGAAGCAGGTGGCGTGCCGGTAGCGGCAAGGTGTCGACATCCAACAGTGGTCTCGCCTCGGTGTTCGCCACTTGGTCGCCCGAGCGGTAGGATAGCCCTCTTACCTTGCTCCAGTCGCGTTCGCCGCCAGCCTGTTCGACCAGCTCGCAGATGGTTTCCTCGCCTTCACCGCGGACGATGAGGTCGAGCTCGGGCAGGGCCTCTAGGGTTTCACGCGCGGCGAAGGTTACGTGCGGGCCTCCCATGACCGTGAGGATTTCGCAGTCGATGTGTTTGGCATCGCGAATTACCTTGATGGCGTCATTGAAGGTCATGGTTACCGCCGTGGCGCCGACGATGTGGGGCCGGTACTCGGCAAGCAGTCGGGCGAAGCTCTGCCTGTCGTAGGGGCTGGTAACCAGGTCGAGCACTCTTACCTCGGCCCCGGCGCGTTCGAGCGCCGCGGCTACGAAGGCGATACCAAGCGGCGGAGTCGGTCCCTCCGACAGCTCGCAATAAGGGTTGATGAGCAAGAAGCGCATACTCTGCCTCCCGGACAGTAATTAGCGGCACGCCACTTTGCCCGATACATGATCGTCAAACCAATCCGCGCTTTGGGGTGGCAGGCTGGGGCAGACTCGGCTACAAAAGAGGTAACGCTCTCCGGTGGGTTAAACTGTGTCGCGACTTCGATATCTAGTGTTTCTGTTATGTGCGGTTTTGTTCTTAGCCACGCTATCTGAGGCTCAGCCGGTCAGGGTGCGTTCGGTAGAGGCCGAACTGATCAGCGAGAACGCGGCGATTACGGGTGGTCAGCCGTTTTGGCTGGCGGTGCGTTTGGCTATGGACCCACACTGGCACACCTACTGGGAGAACCCCGGCGACTCGGGCCTGGCGACGACGATTGCCTGGGACCTGCCCGAAGGGTTCAGTGCAGGGCCAGTGCTCTGGCCGTATCCCGAGCGCTTCGAGGCTGCACCCTACGTGAGTTACGGCTATCAGGGTGAGGTGTTGCTTCTCAGCCAGATAACCCCGCCCGCGGAACTTACCGCCGGCAATCGCTTGAGCCTGATGGGCCGTGCCGACTGGACAGTGTGCCGTGAGGATCTGTGCATGCCCGGAGGCGCCGACCTCAGTGTGGAGATCCCGGTGCGCGCCGATGCGCCACAGCCCAATCTTTACTCGAGCGCGTACTTTGAGACGACTCGCGCACGGTTGCCGGGGCGCAGCGAACAGTGGCAGGTCCGCGCCAGCAGCGATGGCGAGAACATTAAACTGTTGCTTACTCCAAGCTCACCACGCGACCCGGGCTCGGTGTTGGTGTTTGAGCGCGACAAGGGGCTTCTCGACCACAGCAAGCCCGTGGCGGTGGCGCGCAACGGAGATCGCATCGAGATAGACATCCCGCTCAGCAAGCATAGCAAAGGGGCACCGGAACTATTCCGTGCGGTATTGGTAGCTTCCCGACACTGGGATAGCGACGGGAAACTACAGGCACTATCGGTGTCGGCGCCGGTTGAGCAGCTACAGTAGCTTTTCTATTTCACTGCGCAGCTCGGCTTCCTGATCCGCACCGCTGAAACCCGTCGCGCGGTAACGAATCACCCCTTGCCTGTCGATGAGGAAGGTCGCCGGCATCTCGTAGACTATGAATTTCCCCTTCAGTCTCGCGTCGGTGTCGGTGATCACTGGAAAGTTCACGTCGAAGCCGTTGGCAAAATCGATCGAGCGTTGAGCCAGCGTGTCGACGCCGACGCCGACGACCTGGAAGCCCTTGTCACGGAAGCGATCCGCGTAGTCGATCAGGTGAGGAAACTCTTTCTTGCATGGCCCGCACCACGATGCGAAGAAGCTTAGCAGCGTTACCTTGCCCTTGAAGTCTGCGGAGTTGATGGTGTTGCCCTCGGTGTCTTCAACCGCAAAAGCCGGGACGGCCATGTTGAGTATATCTTCTAGGTTAGCTTGGATCCGATCTGCCGCCACGGGTGTGCTGGCGACATTTGCATCGGCGCAGCAGCGGAAACCGGTGGTGCGGTTGCGACTTCCCGGTGGAGTAGAGAAGGTTCGTGTGTTGCACGCCGCTCCGGTGGCGCTCGACATGCTGCCGCCTAGCAGTGTTGGTTTACCATTGTCGGCGTCGGCCCATTCCGCGATGTTACCCGCCAGATCGAACAGCCCGCTGGCGGTCCGGCACTGAGCAAGAGAGCCGGTGAGCACCGCGGCCCCGCTGTGCTTGTCGGCACGGTCTTGGCACTGATTCTCCTCGTGGTAGGCGCCGTAAGGATACATGTCGCCCTCGACCAAATCGTCAGCGAACATCTTGTTACTGTTGTTGTCGACCGCCGGTTCACCGGTGCAGGCAGAGACCCACTCCTCTTCGCTACACAGCCGCTTGCCCGACTTCTCGCAAGCCTCCTTGGCGCTGTAGTAGTCGGCCTGGGCGGGGGTGAGCCCCGGCTGGCTTACGGCGCGGCCGTCCTTGGTTATCGCTGCTTCGTAGGCGTCGATGTAGAATGTAGCAGCGGTGGTTTTGGCGGCGATCATGTTTCGGCCGTCGGGTTTGGGGGCCAGCGGTTTGTCGGATGAGGCCACGCTACCGGTTTCGAGTTCTTCAAAGGCCTTGTCGATGTAGTAGTCGATGATTGCTGCGTGGGCCGACCCGGTCACCAGGCGGTTGTTGATGTAGGTACGGGGGGTTCCGTAGATCCCGGCGTAAAGCCCCGACTCGACGTCGTCTCGGATCTTCTGATGCGTGGCAGGGGCATCCATGCAGGCCGCAAAGGCTTGAGAATCAAGCTCCAACTCTTGGCTCAACTCTGTCAGTTTCTCCACCGACAGGGAGGGCTGGTTTTGGTATAGCAGATCGTGCATCTCCCAGAACTTGCCCTGCTTACCCGCACAGTGGGCAGCGTAGGCCGCCTCGCAGGCAACCTGATGCTTGTCGAAACCGGCCATCGCGCGGTTGCACTTTATGTTCATGGGAAAGTGCTTCATGACGAAGCGCACGCGGTCCCCGCGTTCTTCTTCTACGGTGTGTAGAGACTGAGCCAGCATTCGGCAGTAGGCGCACTGGAAGTCAGCATACTTGACTACCGTGACCTTGGCGTCTGGGTTGCCGGCCCAGAATTCACCGCTCTCGTCTATCGGTGCCTCAAAATAGGTATAACCATCGGCGGTCTTCTTGCCGCCTCTGGTGCCGCGCGCGCTCGATTGCAATTGCGGCGCCGGCTGCGGTGCGCTTAGCGTGGATACCTCGGCTGCGCTTGCCGTGCTCGTTGTCGGTTCAGTCTTGTCCGTTGCCGCCGGTGTTGCTTGCTCCGCGAAGCGTTGGTCGATCGCGCGTTTGGCTGAAGCCTCCATGCTGTTGCGCACCTGGCCGTAGCCGCCCAGCGCCACGCCGGCGCTGGCGATGAGGATCGCGGTTGCCACAGGTACCGGTGCCTTCATGCCGAACAGGGCGCGCAGGCTCGCACCAATCGCTGCGGGAAGAGACGCCTGGCTGGCGCGTAGGGCCAGCAGCAGTGCTGCAATGTTGACGATGTATAGGCTGATGCAGTAGAGGCAGTAAGAACGAATCCAAACCGTCGATACGAAAGCGAGAAAGGCAGAGTAACCGACAGAGAGCAGCGCGATTACAGCTACCGACTGTATGGCTGCCGTGCCGACGCCGCGCTCGCCGCTACTCTGGCTGTCACGTGATCGCAGCGCTACCGAGGTTAGATAGGCCATGACTACGTAAACTGGAATCGCCAGCAACGAGATCGGAATGCCTGCGAGTTCAGAGAAACGCGAGATGTTGACCTTGTCGCAGTTAATTACCCCGCCGAGGTTGCAGCTCGATACATAGGTTGGATCTAGCGATATCTTTAGCTTGTGGCGGACCAGGTAGGTGGCTACGGCTGTACCGATGGCAAGCACTGCCAGCAGCGCATAATAGAGACCGGAGCCTGGACTAGAAGGGGGTGCGGTGGAACCTGGCGGCGGCTGTTGGCTGTGCTGCTTTGACTGCGCCTGGGCGGGCTCGCGCAACTTACTGGATTCCTGCCGGATCTTCTTGGCCTTCGACTTCTTTCCCATTCGGACCTTCCTCTACACTAGATATCGATTCGTTTGGGCCTGGTGAGCTCCCTTACGAATCGTGGCTTTAGGATTATAGCAGTCCTAGCCCGCATTATTCACGAAGCCTCGTGGCTTTGGCCACGAGGCTTCGTGAATAATGCGGGCTAGAGGGCGGCGAACTACGCTAGTGTGGGGCGCGAGGAGGAGTCGTCAGCGCGTATTTCCACTTCGAATATGGCCAGCTCCGCCGTCACGCGGCATGCCGCGGGCTGCGCCGTGGAGAAATTTGGCGATTTCGCGTATCAGCGCCAGGCCCAGCCCGGCGCCACGCCCCTCGGGGGGCTCGCGGCCACGGTAGAATGGCTCGAAGACCCGCTCCCGGTCCTGCTCGGAGAACCCCGCTCCCGCGATCAGCTCGAGCATGCGAGTAGCGCTCGCGCGGATATGGCCACGGAGGGCGTGGGCATTGGGTCGAAGGGCAGGGCCACGACGGAATCGATGTTGGGCCCCGGCTTGAGCTTAAGCGTGAGCCAAGACCATCGTCCAAATCTACGACCATGCCGGGTGGCTGACCGCGTTGGTGCATCCACCGTGCGTGTTGCCCAGTATCTTTTCCTGTCGCTGTTGGTGTTGCTAGCCGATGTTGCCGATGTTGAGTCTTGGAAAGTTGCCGTCGTCAAAACCTCAAGCCGCGAGCATAAGAACCATCGTCGTTGGCGCCAGCGCGGCAAATGCTCAAGGGCGCTATGGGGCGAAGTGCTAGGGGCGATGCAAGTCTGAATTATTCGCTAGAGATAGCGTCGGCGGTATAGAAAACCGCCAGGCGGTGCTGTAGCATTCCTAGCTTAGTGGCGTATCGCCCGACCCAACTAGCAATACCCATGTTAAAAAAGTCGCGCGTGTACCCGGTGGGCGAACCCAAGCGTCAAGCCCAATCTGGTAGTCGTTTTGATGGGGGAGGTTTGTGATGGAAAAGGTGGTGAATTGGATTTGTATCAAACGAACGATTGGAACTGTGGCCATTGCTTTGCTGCTTCTTGGCGGAGTGATGAGTCGCGACGTCGGTGCCCAGACGGGCGAGACCTTCGGACTTAGCTTCAGTACAAGCCCGACGCGAACGGCGCCGATGGTTTTGACCGGCATGCTTTCGGGCACGGTCAGGATCTTTCTGACTCCGCTGTTTCCGGTGTCGTCGATTAGGAACGTAAAGTTCTACGTCGACGACCCCGGCCTTGGGGCTGCGCCCTTTAGGCGTGAACGCCGAGCACCGTACGATCTTGCGGGAGGGTCGGTGTCGAAAGGCCGGGCTTTTACCGTGGACACGCTTGGTGGGGGGCTCCACAATGTCACTGCACTGATTACCTTTGGAGACGGTAGTACGCAGGCGGTGTCGACCGACTTTTCCGTAGCTGGAGCGCCGCCGCCACCACCGGCGCCGTCGCCGTCGCCGGTATCGAGCTTTGCCTTTGGCCACAGCTTTGCCGCCGACCGTAGCGTGCCTGAGGGGCTCATCCCTAACGCGCTAGAGCTATTGCCGGTGCTTAGCGGTGAGGTGTTCTTCTTCCTGGGTGCGGCTAGTAACTGTACCGCGCTTGTTTGTCCTCCGGTTACGTCGTCCACTGGTGTCTCTCGCGTAGAGTTCTTCCTCGATGATGTCCATCGTACGGCAGCACCGTTTCATGTGGAAAAGGCGGCTCCGTATGACTTTGTGGGAGGTGGGACTGCGACGGCAAGGCCACTTGACTTGGACCTGTTGACCCCGGGCAACCACGCGCTGACCGCGTTGATCGTGCGCAGCGATGGTAGCACAGAGGTAGTAACCAGTCTGTTCACTTCGGTATTTCTGGATGCCATCATTCCTCCGTCACTAAAGACCGCACCGGTGATCACCGATCCCGACCTGCTGCTCTATATCAAGGATCTCGACGCGGCCTACGTGCTTGGCAGGGCGCTGTTCTGGGACATTCAAGCCGGAAGCGACGGTGAGGTGGCCTGTGCTACCTGCCACTACCATGCGGGTGCAGACAACCGTATCAACAACACGCTCCATCCGGGAGCCAACGGTATGTTCGACTACGCTGCAGGTGACTTCTCCGGTGGAACGCTTAGCGCGGCGGACTTCCCCTTCCATCAGTTCGCGAACCCCACCGACCCTCTGTCGGCGATCCTCAGGAGCGTTGATGACATCGTTGGTTCACAGGGGGTTTTGAAGAAGGACTTTGTGGGTGTCGATGTCGGCTCACCGATTGATTTCTTCAGTGGGCCGCTCAGCCCGGAAGGCGTGTTCTTGGACGAGTTCCTCACGCCTACCCGGCAGGCTACTGGACGTAACACCCCAACCAATATCAACGCCATCTTCAACGTCCGCAGTTTCTTGGATGGCAGGGCCAACTTCGTATTTAACGGAGCCAGTCCTTTTGGGGCGCGCGACACCGCTGCCTTCATATACGAAAACTGCGCCGATCCACCGGCCTGCACCGTCAACGGGCCCATTGGTGGGATCCCGATTCAGCAGCAGCTTCGCCTGCGCTTTGCGTCACTTGCGTCGCAAGCCGTGGGGCCGCCGCTGAGCGGTGTTGAGATGTCGTGGAACGGCCGAAACTTCCCCAAGCTGGGCCGTAAGTTGATGGCTCTACGCCCGCTGCAGCTGCAGGCGGTAGACGCCGATGACAGCGCGTTTGGTCCGCTCGGTCCTTTGGGCGACATCGTCGATCCTTCGGGAATGGGCATTACCGCGATGTATGCCGATTTGATCGAGCAGGCCTTCGCCGATCATCTGTGGAATGGTGCCGATGTCGTTATCAACGGCCAGACCTTCACGCAGAAGGAAGCGAACTTTGCGGTATTCTGGGGATTAGCGATCCAGATTTGGGAAGCGGCACTGATCTCGGACGACTCCCCGTTTGATCGCTTCCGAGATGGTACTGATGTTGAACGACTGGCCAAGCTCGAGGCTGTTAAAGCTGGCGCTCCTGGTGCTCTTCTCACGCCACAGGAGTTCGAGGGTTTGCTACTGTTCATCCGCGATGGCGCCTGCGTGTTCTGTCACGGTGGCCCGGTCTTCAGTGCGGCGACACTGCCGTTCCTGCTCCAGGCGCCACTACCCGGCGAGCCTCCCGAGCAGGTGCTCGAGGTGATGCTGATGCAGGCGGGCGTCGATGCTCTGCTTGCAGGCGACCTGGCGCCGCCTTCGGCTGTGTACGATCTCGGCTTCTACAACCTCGGTGTGCGGCCGACTTCTGAAGACCTAGGCATCGGCGGCTTTGACGGAATTCCCGCACCCGGGCACCCCGGCGGGCATCCGCTGTCGTTCTCCGCGCAGTTGTCAGCCGGAGAATTGGTAGACGACCTGAGCCAGGCGCCCTTGCAGGTTGATCCTTGCGCCTTCATCGTAGGCCCCTGCGTGCCGGTTGCGATCGGCCAGCGCACTGCCGTTGATGGTGCGTTCAAGGTGCCGTCGCTGCGCAATATCGATCTGACCGGCCCCTACATGCACAACGGCGGCATGAAGAGTCTGGAAGAGGTCATTCAGTTCTATACCCGCGGTGCTGATTTTGGTGCAGCGAACATCGACAATCTCGATCCGGAGGTCATAGGCATTCCCGTGCTCCAGGGAAACCAGGCGGGTATCGATGCGCTGCTAGCCTTCCTAAGGACGCTCACCGACGATCGCGTACGACGCGGTGCCGCGCCCTTTGATCATCCCTCGTTGCCGCTGCCAAACGGGGATTTCATTCCCGCGGTGGGAGCCAGTGGTGGAGCACCACTTACCAGTTTCGCTTCAAAGCTGGCCGCGGGCCCGCTGTGTAGCAGCGACGCTGAGTGTGACAATGGGCTGTTCTGCGACGGCGCTGAAATCTGCAATTTGACCGGGGCTTGTGTAGCCGGCACCGATCCCTGTCCAGGGGCAACCTGCGACGAGGCTGGCAACGTATGTGTTGCTGCACCGCCTTCGTCGTTCGCGCTTATGGTCAGCCTCAACCCCGACCGTTCGGCTGCAGTCGACCTAGCGGGTGCCAACGTGACAGGCTCCGTGCGTATCTTCCTTACGCCGCTATTCCCGACTGTGGCGATTAGCAAGGTACGCTTCTTCCTCGACAACCCGGGGCTGGTCGGGCGTCCAAACAAGAGAGAGCGTTTGGCGCCTTACGACCTGGCCGGCGGGTCTGTGGCTCATGCCAAAGCGTTTAATACGAACAAGCTCAGCGCCGGTGCGCATACTCTCAGCGCCGAGATCCTGTTCGCCGATGGCAGCAGCGAGGTTGTGTCGGTGCCATTTACGCACTGAGTAAGAGCGAGAAGGGGGAGAGGGGATAGAGTGGATGGAGAGGGAGCAGCGTCGTGCTGCTCCCTCTCTAGCTCCTGCTACTGCCCAAGCTTGCCCGTGGCGCGGCTACGCAGCTCTATCAGTGCCGGCAGCACCACCAGGTTGCAGATGACCGACAGCGCCAAGCCCAAGGCCAACAGTTTTCCCATGCTTGCCATACCCCGATGAGTAGCGAAGGCTAGGGTGCCGAAGCTGCCTATCGTCGTCAGGGCGCTGAAGACCACAGCCTGAGCGGTGCTGGTTTCCAGTAGGTGCATGCTGCCGTTGTCGCCCAAGCGCCAGCGTTCGACCAGGTGAATGCCGGTATCAACGCCTATTCCCAGTAACAACGGCAGGGCAATCACGTCGGCGAAATTGAAGGGGATGTTGAAGACCACCGCCGCTGCAGCCGTTAGTACCGCAGCCCAAGTCAGAGGCACCAGGATCAACATGGTGTCGCCGAGCGTGCGCCAGATAAAGAATAGCAGTACCGCGATCACCACAACCGCTACTGAGAGCGCCTGCTGAAAGGCACCGACCACCGCTCTCTTGGCTTCATAAACCGCGACGGCACCACCCGTGGCTCCCATCGATACCGTTCGTATGGCTTCGACGAATCGTGCGGTGGCGGCGTCGCTGTTGAGGTCCTCGGCCGGTGAGATTTGCACGCGGATGGTTCCGCTCTCCGATACCATGCGTTCGACCAGGCCTCGAGGAAGACGCTCGAGGCTGACCGGGCTGGCGTCGAGCGCCGTAGCCAGCGACTCTAGCTGAGAGGGTAGGGTGCCAAGTAGGCTCTTCTCTAGAGCATCAACCGTCTGCTGGCGCTGCTGCGGATCTTGGCTGGCAATCTCTACGAGTAACCCCGCCATGGTGCTGTCGAGCGAGCGAGCGTGGGCGCGCAGTGTTGGCTCGGCGTTGGAGTCGAGCAACTTTTGGAGTTCACTGCGGAACTTGTCGAGCGCGCGCAGCTGCTCGTCGAGGGTAGGTCGTTGCACCAAGCCGTTGGCTCCAGGGGGAGGGGCCAAGAACATCGAGACATCCTCCATTATGCTTAGCTTCTCGTCTTGATCGGAGGGCACGAAGTCCGCCATCGTCAGCGCGCGGCTGACCTCTGGCAGTTCGCGCATGCGCTCAGCCAACTCGCGCGCAGCTTCGGGGTTAGGCGCCATGACACTGACGTCCCAGGGGGAACCGTCACCGCTGCTCAACAGGTCCTCGAAAGTGCGTACCGACTCTGCCGATGGATCGCGAAGACTCAGGGGATTGCCCTCGAAGTGGAGCTCAGGGAGCAGCAGTACCGCAGCTACGGCCAGTATCAGAGCGAGGGAACTGACGCTGCGGGGGTGGCGCATGGGCAAGGGGGCGAGGGTAGCTCTGCCAGCTGCGCGAGTTGTGGCAGGGGGAGACACCGGGGAAAGACGCCCCCACCACAACCCCCCACGTCGTCTGTGTGTGATGCGCCGCAGCCGGCGGAAACACACACCGCACCACCG
>CAZPPZ010000069.1:0-13693 GCA_964588545.1 uncultured Myxococcales bacterium
GCGCTGGGAAGTCTCAGCCGCCGAAGTACCACGCGATCAGTTGCGGGCCACCGAGCATGTGTACAAAGGCAGCGATTACCAAGAACGGGCCAAAGGGAATCTCCATGTCCAAGCGGCCGCGGCGCGCGACAATCAGTGCTATGCCGACCAGCGATCCGATCATTGAACCGATCAGCAGCGAGAACACCGCCGCCTCCCATCCTTGTAGCCCACCAATCATCGCTAGCAGTTTTACATCGCCAAACCCCATGCCTTCTTGATGGCGCACCAGGGTGTAGGCCCAGGCGATCAGCCACAGACCTCCGCCGCCTGCGATGATGCCGGTCAACGACTCTATGAAGCTTATATGGCCTATCAACAACGCGACTGCCGGAGCAACCGCGATTGTCGGCAGAGTGATCACATCGGGAATGATGCGGTAATCTATGTCGATAAAGGTTATGACTATGAACGCCGCGGTGAGTATCAGCGACAGCAGCAACCGCCGCGGTTCAAAACCGGCGTTGAGCACGGCCACGAAGGCAGCAGCGGTTAGCACTTCGACCAGTGGGTAGCGCAGCGATATCGATTCACGGCAGCTTCGACAGCGCCCAGCTAGCCATAGATAAGCTAGAACCGGAATGTTGTCGTACCAGGCTATGGCGACGTGGCATTTGGGACAACGCGATCCGGGGCGAACGATCGATTCTTCCAAGGGGATGCGCACGATGCAGACGTTGAGAAAACTACCGACGATCAGCCCGGCTATGATGATGACAGCAACAGCCACAATCCCCTCCGCAGCGACGATTGTGCGTGGATGTGCGGACAAAGGAAAGCCATGGAGTCATTCAGCGAACCACGACCGATGAAAGCGGGGGGCTGGCTTCGCTGTCCCAGGTGTAGCGGCGTAGGCCGCCAAGATGGCGAGCCGAAGCTCTAAAAGCGATCTCGTTGGCTGACTCGATGGTAATCGTTACCCCCGCCGAACCGCGAAAAGAAGAGAGTAGACTGGGGTCGGTGGCATAGCTCTCGTGGGTGGCGCGGTGGAGCTCTTGAGCACTTGCGAGGTTACGCAGGTCTTGCTGACTGCGTGCGTCGTAGGCCGCGGCGCGAAAATCGGAGAATCGTGGTATTGATACAGCCGCGAGCACGCCGATGATTGCGATGACTACCAACAGCTCCAGAAGTGTGAATCCGTGGCGCTTGTAGTTGGTCATCAGGGGCCTACTCCAAGCAGGGCGGCGGAACCGAGAACAGGCTGGTATATAGACAATACGGTTATGCCGACGGCTACAGCCATCAGTGCTACAGCCAGTGGCTCGGCTAGCGAGCAGAGCCGCTGTAGCGCGTCTTGGCGTTGCCTGGCGGCCGTCGCTGCTGCTTTTTGTAGAGCCGCAGCGTAGTCGCCAGTGGCTTCAGCGATACGTAGTAAAACGCTATCGCTGCCGCTTTGGTCCAGGCCACTGCGCTCGAGCGCGTGGCTGAGCGCGACCCCGCGCCTCACCGATCGCAGCAATCGACCAGCCGCGACAGCAATCTCGGAATTGCTGATGGTTGCTGTCGATAGTCGGAGTGCGTGCTCTAGATCACTTCCAGCGGACAACAGCGCGGCGAGACTAGCGTAGAAATCACGCTTGTTACCAGCACCGACCACCGTGGCGACGACGGGAATACGCAGCAAGGTGCGGTCGTAGCTGCGAGCGGCGGGCTGCCAGAGCAGCTTGGCGAGAGCCAGACCGGTGACGATCAGGCTGGAACCGATGGCGATGACCAGGCCGTGTCGGCAAAGCGTGTCGCCAAGCGCCAGCATGGCGCGTGTCGTAGCGGGCAGCGCCACCCCGGTGCTGGTGTACAGCGACGCGAGCGTGGGGATCACCGCCACCGCCATTATCACGACTACGATGAGCGTGAGGCTGAGTAGCAGCGCCGGATAGGCGGACGCGCGTATGAGCTCGTGGCGTAGTCTCAAGCTCTCTGCAAGTCGCGTGTGGAGCAGTTCGAGGGCCTGGGCCGAGCGTCCGCAGTCTTCGCCGGCCGCGACCAGTGCAAGTTCGGCTTCGCTCAGGGGGGCACCTAGTCGTGCCAAGGCGGAAGCCAGCCCGCGTCCACCGCGTAGACTCTTCGACAGCTTGGCGGCGAGTTGGCCGAGCGCGCTGCGAGAGCGCGCGCTGATGATCACGGCTTGGTCGGTGGGGATTCCGGCATCTACGAGTTCGTGGATCTGCGATATCAGCGTTGCGATTTGCTGTCGGGTTGGCCTGCCACGACTTGGCGATAGTTTGGAGGATTGTGCAAGGGCTAGTAGGGGCATTGTGAGAGGACTTCTTCTATCGTCGTCTGCGTGTCCGCCACCTGCAGCAAACCTGAGGCCAAGAGCGAACGCTTGGTTGCCGGAGTGTCGTGGCTGCCGGGCTGGCACGGGAGCATTTCGAAAATCGCCATGCGCCCGTTAAACCCCTGGCCAAAGCATTCTTTGCAAGCATTTGCGCGGCCGATTGTACCGGGGATTGGTAGACCAGCTCGAGCGAACAGCTCGCACTGAGTTGGGTTGGGTGCAGAAGCGCTCTTACAGCAAGGGCAGAGTAGCCGAACTAACCGTTGAGCAATCACGAGTCTTACTGTCGCTGCTATGAGATAACTCGCGATCCCGAGATCGGATAGTCTCAGCAGGGCTTCACGGGTGTCAGCGGCGTGCAGAGTGGTGAGAACGCGATGCCCGGTAAGCGCTGCGTTGCAAGCTATAGCCGCGCTTTGGGGATCGCGGATTTCACCTACCATCAAGACGTCGGGATCCTGGCGCAGCGCTGATCGTAGCACTACCGCAAAACTGCGACCGCCTTCGTCATCCACGGCGATCTGGGCGATCCCGGGGATGGCGCGCTCGACTGGATCTTCGACTGTGAGGATCGACATATGTTCATGGTGAATGTGCTCGAGTGCTGCGTATAGCGTGGTAGTCTTGCCGCTACCGGTTGGCCCGACTACTACCGTCATACCACTGGAGCGTGACAGCACCGTGTGTAGGGTGTGGCTCTCATCGGCATCGAGACCGAGGTGGTTTAGACTCAGAGCAGCGTTGTCACTGCGGAACAGTCTGAGCACAACCTTTTCGCCGCCGTGTACCGGCATGAAGGCCGCGCGAATTTCCACGCCGTTGCTACCGTGGCGAAAGTAGAAACGACCGTCCTGGGGTAGACGTCTCTCGGACAGATCGACCTGGGCGAGCAGCCTGGTGCGGGTCAGCAAGGCCGTGGCCAGGTGTGGAGGCGGTGCTTCGAGTGGACGCAGACGACCGTCTACACGAATCCTGACCGACATCAGCGCCACAGTTGCGTGGCCGCCAGTCCCGGCGCCAGCGGGCTCGAAGTGGATGTCAGAAGCCCCAGCCGCAATGGCAGCCTCTATGTATCGATGGAGAAGACGCGTGGCCGGAGAAGTCGCCGCGCAGTCGTCGTCATCGTTGACCACTCGCGGCGGTGGTTGTGGGAATGCCGTCTCCGCGCTGGTATGCATGGTCGTAGCTTAGATGCGCGATGAGTCGCCCGGCAATGCACGAGACGTAATAGGACGGGGTTCTTTGGCAGTGGCGCCTGAGCCCGGGCTGCTCCGGGCGAGATGAATCTGCGCTGTTCTGCTGTGGTTGCAGCTTCGCCGTCTCCGCTGTTGTATGGGTGGCTGCATCCTGGATCTGTGGATCTTGTATGGGTGTCAGCGGAGGAAGCGACAGGTGAAGGCGATTGTTATTAAAGAGTATGGCGGACCCGAGGTTCTAGAGCTTCGCAATGTTTCGCAACCGGTTGGTGGTCCCGAGGATGTCGTCGTTGCGGTAAAAGCCGTGGCGCTAAACCGTGCAGATTTGCTGCAGCGCATGGGCCTGTACCCTCAGCCTGGACCCAAACCTGATGTCGAGATTCCCGGTCTGGAGTTTGCAGGCGAGGTCGCCGAAGTCGGCAGCCGCAGCCAAGGTTTTACGGTTGGCGATCGCGTCATGGGCATTCTCTCGGGTGGTGGTTACGCCGAACGCGTGGTCGTCAATCATCGTCTGCTAACTCGTGTTCCCGATGTACTCTCGTGGCGCGAGGCAGCGGCGGTTCCTGAGGCCTTTGTTACCGCTCACGATGCCCTGTCACAGTGCCGTCTCATCGTTGGCGAATCAGTATTGATACACGCGGTGGGCTCTGGTGTGGGTGTGGCTGCGGTGCAGATCGCCAGCATCATGGGAGCATCTCCGTTGATGGGTACGGCCGGATCGCCGTCTAAGTTGGCGGCAGCCCATGATCTTGGTCTCGAAGGAGGCATTGTCTACAAGAATCAAGATTTTGTCGCCGAGACCAAGTCGGCCACTAGCGGCCGTGGGGCCGATGTAGTCGTTGATTTTATCGGTGCAGCCTACCTAGCGCGTAACCTGGAGGTGCTAGCGCTGAAAGGCCGAATGATCGTCATTGGCATGCTCGGTGGCATCAAGGCTGAGCTCAATCTCGCGACCATGCTGGCCAAGCGTCTAGAGATCCGTGGGACCCTGCTGCGCTCTCGCTCGCTCGAAGAGAAAGCTGCAGCGCTTCGCGCTTTTGAAAAGTCGGTGCTGCCGTCGCTGGCTTCCGGCCGCATCCAGCCGGTGGTTGACCGGGTGTTCCCCATCGATGAGGTTAGCGAGGCTCACCGCTATATGGAGACCAACGCCAACTTCGGCAAAATCGTCTTGGAGTTCTGCGCGTAAACCGTCGGAGGGAGTTGTCGCAAGCCGTGACATCTTCGTGATGAGCATGCAGTCGGCCACGTCGTAGCTGGTTCCATTATGTTGAGGCTCTATAGTTATGCGCTCAGCCCCTTTGCAGCCAAGGTGCATTGCTACCTCTGTTACAAAGGCCTGGAGTTCGAAACCTTCTACGTGAACCCGTTAAGAGTGCGCGATGAGTTACCGCTCGGCCACCAGATTCCGGTCTTGGAAATCGACGGTGAGTACAAGAACGATTCGACCCCGATCGGTCTATGGTTGGAGCAAAGATTTCCTGACAGGCCAAAGCTATTACCGAAAGATCAGCGCGATCAAGCTCGTGTGCTCGCCATCGACCGCTGGGTAACCGACAGCCTTATACCAGTAGTCATGCGTATGATGTTGGCTATTGGCGAGCCGCTGCGGGTACGAGTGCGCAACCGCAGCAGGGGCGCGCGTGTGCTGAACGCCACGGTACCGGTAGGAATTCCGCTTCCCCTGCGCCTTGTTTATCCCTTTGTCATTGCGCGCGTCGGTTTTCTGCAGCGTATGGTTGCGGTTACCGACTTGTCGCGTCCTAACGTCGAGGTGTTTGCCGCCGCGATCGAGGAGTTGGGCGAACACATAGCTGCGGGGCCTTTCCTCGGTGGCTTGAGCTCCCCTTCACTCGCCGATTGTTCTGCCTATGCCCAGTTGGCGCTTCCTTATCTAGCCGGCTACGACGGAGTCGATGCTTTTACCCGCAACCGGGCAGTGTTCGATTGGTTCGTGCGTGTAGGCGCGATGTTGGACGGCACCACTGCGTTGCTGCCTCCGGGCGTGAGCGAACGGGCATTGCCACGTTAACAAAATCCGGGCGAATTGCCGCATTCCCAGCGTTTAAGCTGTGGCCCTTGCGGTCTCAGCAGGTGCCAGCTCCAAGCAAATAGACAACGGCTGCTCGATTGTGCGACTCGTTGGTTCTGCCGGTAGCGGGGCAAGGCTGCGGGAAATCAACGCCGCTCATCGCGTTCACGCCGAGCCTAGCGCCGCGGCGATCCACCCTGCTTGTTCATCAAGAGCGTTGCGGTCGGGGTGATCGCGTCCCAGCGTGGCGGTGCGGATACCGAAGCCGTCGCCACGGCGGCGAGGAATGACGTGCAGGTGGACGTGGAAGACGGTCTGCCCGGCGGCCTTGCCATCGGCAAGGAAGAAGTTGACGCCTTCGCACTCTAGAGGACTGTTGCGCATGGCCATGGCGATTCGCCGGCCAGTGGCGAACAGTTGGCCACCAGCCGTTTCGCTGACTCCCTCTAGGCCTACACTGTGGTAGTTGGGTACGATCAGGGTATGACCCTTGGCCACCGGCGAGAGATCCATGAACGCCGTTACCGACTCGCTGCGGTAAACGACGCTGGCCTCAGCCTTGGCCGCGGCGATACGACAGAAGATGCAGTCGTCGACCAGCCCTGAAGTATTCATGCAGCCTTGATACCGATGGCTTTGGCCATGACTTCTACCGGTGCCCGGCGTCCGGTAAACAGCTTAAAAGCTGCGGCGCCTTGATGAACCAGCATGTGCCGTCCGTCTATCGTAGGTCTCTTGTACTTCGACGCCAGTTCAAGGAAGGCTGTGGGCTTCTCCCCGTAGGCCAGATCAAAGTGGAGACAGTCATCCGCCGTGGCTTCAAGGTCGTAGTCTAGATACTTGCCACCCTGCAGTCCTACGGTAGTCGAGTTGACGACCAACTGCCGTGTGGCCAGAAAATCAAAGTCTTCGAGCACTTCGAGGTCGGCTACTTGGATGCGGGCGAAATGCCGGGAGAAAACCTTGGCCAGCCGTTTGGCCTTCATAGGTGTGCGATTGGCAACCACGACGTCAGCGGCACCGCCGCTGAGCAGCGCGTGCATCACTGCGCGGGCTGCTCCGCCGGCGCCGATTACTAGAGCGCGCTTGCCGCGTACGCGAAACCCGTGCGCCGACAGCGCCGAGGCGAAGCCGGCTACGTCGGTGTTGTCGCCGACCAGCTTCTTGCCGTCAACGTAAACGGTATTGAGCGCGCCCACGACCTTGACGGTGTCGGTTACGCGGTCAACGTGACGAATCGCGTCTTGCTTGAAGGGAACCGTGATGTTCGCCCCGGCCCATCCCAGCGTGCGGATGGCGCGGATCGCATCACCCAAACGTCGCGGCTGTGGGGTCATGGCTAGATACACGTAATCTAGTCCGAGTTCTCGGAACGCCGCGTTGTGCATGCGTGGAGACAGACTGTGGTCTACGGGATCGCCGAATACTGTGACTATTCGCGTCGTTGCTTCTACTGCGGCGTTGTCTTTGCCTCGCTTTGTCATCGCCTCGCTCGTCAGTCGTGGTCATCGCCTAACGCGGCGTGCGCGGCGGCCAATCGCGCTACCGGTATGCGGTAGGGCGAGCACGACACGTAGTCGAGGTCCAAGCCGTGGCAGAAGGCGATTGATCGTGGGTCGCCGCCGTGTTCGCCGCAGATCCCGAGCTTGAGATCGCTGCGCACCTGTCTGGCTTTGCTCACGGCAATTTCCATGAGCTGGCCGACTCCGCTGGTGTCGATGGTGACGAAAGGATCGTCATCAAGAACCCCACTCTCGACGTAGACCGGCAGGAAGCGGCCAGAGTCGTCGCGCGACAGTCCGAATCCCATCTGTGTGAGGTCGTTGGTGCCAAACGAGAAGAAGTCAGCGTGGGGAGCGATCTCGTCTGCTGTAAGCGCAGCACGCGGGACTTCGATCATGGTTCCGATCTTGTACGCAATGCGACGTCCGCGCCGGGCAAACACCGCTTCGGCGGCTTGCTCTACGACCTTACGTAGCCGCAGCAGCTCCTCGGCGGCGGCTACCAAGGGGATCATTATCTCAGGGTCTACCTTGACACCTCTACCGTTGACGTCGAGCGCGGCTTCGATGATGGCCTTGGCCTGCATCGCGTAAATCTCGGGGTAAGATATCGCCAAGCGACAACCACGGTGGCCGAGCATGGGGTTGAACTCGTGCAGGGCTTCGCCGGTGTCTTTGAGCCGCGCAAGGTCTACGCCGATGGTGGTGGCAAGATTGCTGTACTCTTCATCGCTGTGCGGCAGAAACTCGTGAAGCGGCGGGTCTAGAAGCCGAACGGTAACCGGGCGGCCACGCATCGCACGGAAGATGCCAGCAAAGTCCTTGCGTTGGTACGGCAGAAGCTTGGCCAGAGCTTTCTCGCGCCCCTTGACGGTTTCAGCGAGGATCATTTCTCTGATCGCGTCTATGCGCTGGCCTTCGAAGAACATGTGTTCGGTGCGGCACAGTCCGATGCCCTCGGCACCAAAGTCGACGGCGATCGCGGCGTCTGCCGGTGTATCTACATTCGCGCGTATCTTGAGGCGGCGTATCTTGTCGCTCCAGCCGAGCAGGGTGGCGAAATCGTCGGATAGCTCGGGCTCTACTGTGGCGACTTCGCCGAGAAAGACCTCTCCGCTGGCGCCGTCGATGGTTATCCAATCGCCACGCCGAATAGTGCGCTCACCAACTCGCATCGAGTCGCTCGCGTAGTCTACGTGCAATCCCTCGCAACCGACCACGCAGCACTTTCCCATGCCTCGAGCGACCACCGCCGCGTGCGAGGTACGACCGCCTGTCGCGGTCAAAATACCCTCAGCAGCGACCATGCCGCTGATATCTTCGGGGGAGGTTGCCACGCGCACCAGTAGCACCTTGCGGCCAGCCTCTGCCGACTCGACGGCATCTTCGGCCGAAAACACCACCATCCCCCCAGCGGCACCCGGAGACGCGCCGAGCCCGCGGGCGAGGGTGTCCTTGTGGGCTTTAGGATCTATCATCGGGTGCAGCAGTTGGTCGATCTGATCGGGCGAGACTCTCATGATCGCTTGATTGCGGTTGATCAGGCGCTCACGAACCATGTCGATGGCAATCTTGATCGCAGCCTGAGCCGTGCGTTTGCCGTTGCGAGTCTGCAACATGAACAGCCGTCCGCGCTCGATCGTGAATTCGAGATCCTGCATATCGTGGTAGTGCTTCTCTAGCTTGGTGGCGGTACGCAGCAGCTTGCGGAAGCACTCGGGCATGGTCTCTTCGAGCGAGGGGAACTCGCTCAGCCGTTTGGCTTCGGAGACGTTGTTCTCTTTGGCCCAAATTCGTGAGGCTTCGAGGGTTATCTGCTGGGGAGTACGGATACCGGCGACCACGTCCTCGCCCTGAGCATTGTTGAGAAACTCGCCGTAAAAGCGCCGTTCACCATCGGCCGGATTGCGCGTAAACGCCACCCCGGTAGCGCTGTCGAGGCCGAGGTTGCCAAACACCATCGCCTGTATGTTGACCGCGGTGCCCCAGTGCGAGGGGATGTTGTTGAGCCTGCGGTAGATGTTGGCGCGTTCGTTGTCCCAAGAACGAAACACCGCACCAATGGCGCCCCACAGTTGTTTGTGGGGATCTACGGGAAAGGGCTGCCCGCAACGCTTGCGCACCAAGGCCTTGAAGTCGGCGACCAGTTCTTGAAGATGCACGGTGGTCAGCTCGGTATCCTGGACAAGTCCGAGCGATTCCTTCTTTTTTTCGATTAGTGCCTCGAAAGGATCGACGTCCTTGGCCGACTCCGGCTTCAGCCCCATGACGACATCTCCGTACATCTGGATGAAACGCCGGTAACTGTCCCACGCCGAGCGCTCGTCGCCGCTAGCGATAGCCAGAGCTGCGACGGTCTCGTCGTTGAGTCCGAGGTTAAGTACCGTATCCATCATTCCCGGCATCGATGCCGGGGCACCGGAACGAACCGAGACCAGCAGAGGATCGCGCGAATCGCCGAGGCGTTTGCCCAGGACCTTTTCCAGGCGCTTCAAGGCGCTCTCGACTTCCTTGTTCAGACCAGTCGGATAGCTGTCTTTTACTGAGTCGTAACGCGTACAGACTTCGGTGGTGATGGTGAACCCAGGCGGAACCGGCAGCCCGAGTCCGGCCATTTCCGCTAGGTTGGCCCCCTTGCCGCCGAGCAGCTCGCGCATATCGGCGCTACCTTCTGCTCCCCGGTCGCCAAAGAAATATACGAACTTGTGCTTCTTTGCGCGGGTCTTCTTGGTGACTTTACTCTTGGTTTTCTTAGCGGGCATCAGCGTCTCTCTGGTTCATTATTATGGTTGCGGTTGTGGCGTGCCTCGGGCGCGGCGCCGTCGATATCGAAGTCACCGGTTCTGTCCTCGCGGCGGCTACGGTCACGCCTAGCTCGGTTGCAACGCATAGCCGCCAGACGGCGGCGCTATGCGTTCGCGCACGAGCGCTACGAGTTCATCGATTGCGACGCGCGTCTGTTCCATACTGTCGCGGTCGCGCAGTGTCACCGTGCCGTCTTCGAGCGTCTGATAATCGACGGTCACACCCATCGGTGTGCCAACTTCGTCTTGGCGGCGATAACGTCGGCCGATTGATCCGGCTTGGTCGTAGACAACAGCACAAACAGGACGTAGCATATCGACGATCTCTGCTGCCTTTTGCGGATGGCCGGCCTTGCGCATCAAAGGGAAGACCGCGATCTTTATCGGTGCCAGCGCCGGGTGTAGCCGCAGCACCACCCGCCGGTCGTCCTCGGGTCCATCCTCGTCATAAGCATCTACGAGGAAGGCCAGGGTCGAACGGTCTGCGCCCGCCGACGGCTCGATCACGTAGGGCACATAGCGTTCCTTGGTCGAATCATCAAAAAAACTCAGATCCTTGCCTGAGCCTTCCATGTGCGACTTGAGGTCGAAATCGGTGCGGTTGGCGATACCTTCTAGCTCTTGCCAGCCGATAGGAAAATTGTACTCGACGTCTGAGCAACCCTTGGCGTAATGTGCGAGTTCGTCTGAGGCGTGCTCGCGCAGACGGAGTTTGTCAGGCTTGATGCCGTAGTCGGTGTACCACGACATCCGCCGCTCTTTCCAGTACTCGAACCACGGGTCGTCCTCTCCCGGTTTGACGAAAAATTCGAGTTCCATCTGTTCGAACTCACGGGTACGGAACAAGAAATTGCCGGGGGTAATCTCGTTGCGGAAAGATTTGCCCACCTGGGCGATTCCGAACGGCGGGCGGGTGCGCGCACTGTTGACGACGTTGATGAAGTTGACGAATATTCCCTGGGCTGTTTCCGGGCGCATGTAGACAACCGCAGCGGTATCCTCGACCGGCCCCATATGTGTCTTGAACATCAGGTTGAACTGGCGAGCCTCGGTAAGCTCCCCCGCACATTCGCCGGGCCGCTTGCTGGGTTTTTCCGGGCAGCGAAGGTCGTTGATGTGGTCAGCACGGAAGCGCGCCTTGCACTTCTTGCAGTCTACCATCGGGTCGGAGAAATTTTTGAGATGTCCGGAGGCTTCCCAGACCTTGGGGTGCATCATTATCGACGAATCAAGTCCGACTACGTTTGGGCGTGAGGTGACGATCGAACGCCACCACGCGTCTTTGACGTTGCGCTTGAGTTCAACGCCGAGCGGACCGTAGTCCCAACAGCTGCCGAGCCCGCCGTAGATCTCGGAAGAGGGGAAGACGAAGCCGCGCCGTTTGGCGAGGTTGACAATCTTTTCCATGGTGACGTTGGATTCAGACATGACTGGGTCTTCTACTGTGCGAACTCTGCGACGGCGTTTCTTTGGGTGTCGACTATTGCGCGCGAATCGCTGCAAGCAAGCGCGCACAACTATCCCAAGGGAAACGCGTATTCAAGGCCAATCCGGCGGGTAGAGCGCTGCTCAGCGGGGGTTTCGCCCGCCGCTAGTTCCGCTCGGGGGGCCGGCCTGGCGCATGCTCGTCAAGAAGGCGCGGGACTTCAGCTGGCGCGGTAGGTGCAGATCGATGAGGCGCTCGAGCAGGGCAGAAGCCAGGGCCTCGAGCTCGGCTGGTGCGTCTTCCGGGGGGGTAGCACGGGCGGCTGCGACGTAGTTGAGTAGTTCTTCGGGTATTATGCGTCGGCTGGGCTGGTAGCTGGCGTCGCCGGGGTCGGCGCCAAGCCGCTCGGCCTCGTGCGCTGCACAGACGATGCCGCTGCCGCGTGAGTCCAGGATCGGCCGAGATGCCGGCGTTACCTGACAGTGGCAGATCCCGCAGCTAGAGAAGTCCGGGGCCCAGCCGGCGTGGTCGAGCAGGCCGAGGATATAGTGGTGAGCGATGGGTTCGGGCCTAGCGGTGGCTGCCAGCGCGGCCATTGACGCCGCGAACAGCGAGTAGAGGTCGGGACAGGGGTCTCGATCCGGCGTCATGACGTCGGTGAGCTCGCAGAGGTAAGATGCCCAGGCGAAGGCCTCAAGACGGTCGCTGATGTGGTGGTGGCTGTGGACCACGCGGCTCTCGTGCAAGAAGGCCAGGTCGGAGTGGGGGCGGCGCGCAAAGCGCAGGTGGAGTTGGTGGAAGGGTTCGAGAGCGGGCCCAGCGAAGCGGTTGCGCGAGCGACGGGCGCCGCGGGCGATGCCCGCGAGCTTGCCGTAGTCGGCGGTCAGAAACACGGCAATAACGTCAGATTCGCTGTAGGGACGCGTACGCAAAACGAAGGCTGGGGTTTGGACATCCTCCACGCCTGCGGTTCTAGCACGGATGGTCTGCGAGCGCGCAGGGCTTTTGTGGGCTGCGGTTGACAACCGGGCTGCTCGTTCTTAAGTAGCCCAACGCGGTTCTGCGCATTCTGGGCAGGAAAACTCCGAGACATGAGCAAGAATAAGAACAAAGAGTCGGCCAAGAAGAATACGGGTAACGGTGTTGCGCAGCCGGAACAGGGCCAGTCGCTTGCCGACCAGCCCGAGGAAGAGCCGGCGGCCGAAGCGCCGCAGGCACAGGTTCAGGGCGAGGAGGCCGCCGTCGAGGAGCCGGGAGCCGAGGAGTCGCCGCTGGAGGTCGCGCGGCGCGAGGCCGCAGAAAACTACGATCGTTTTCTGCGTACCCGAGCTGAACTCGACAACATGCTCAAACGCCATCAGCGTGAGCGCGCTGAGGCCGTGAAGTACGCGGTAGAGCCTCTGGCCCGCGATCTGCTCTCTACGGTTGACGATCTCGAGAGAGCACTCGACCACGCTAACAGTGGTGATGGGGGCGATGATGGCGACAACGGTGAGGCTCTGACGGCCGGGGTTGAGCTGGTGCTCAAGGGCCTACTGTCGGTGCTCGAACGTCACGGTGTCGAGCGAGTCGAGGCCACTGGCAAGCCTTTTGACCCGGTCGAGCACGAGGCTGTAGTTACCGTCGAGACCGACGAGGTCGAACCCAACACCGTGGTTACCCAGCATAGATCGGGTTTTCGCCTCTACGACCGCCTTCTGCGGGCAGCTATGGTGGCGGTTTCTAAGGCTCCGGCGCCGGCTGAGCAGGGTGAGAAGGGCGATAATTGATCGCCCGGCCCTTGCGCCGGGCCAATACGTGCTTACCTCAACAATTGATATTGCTATCGGCGCTGTGCGCCTAAGCTACGGAAAATCGAAGGTAGGGAGAGCGATTCATGGGTAAAGTGATCGGCATCGATCTGGGGACGACTAATTCTTGTGTCGCCGTTCTCGAGGGCGGAGCCCCCCAGGTCATAGCCAATAGTGAGGGCGGACGCACCACACCGTCGGTGGTGGCGGTTAATGATGGTGGCGAGCGTTTGGTCGGTCAGATCGCCCGTCGCCAGGCCATAACCAATCCGGAAAACACGGTTTTTGCCGTCAAACGGCTCATCGGTCGCCGTTATAGCGACGGAGAGGTCGGCAACGCCCGCGGTGTGCTCCCTTACAAGATAGTCAAAGCCGACAATGATGCGGCACACGTCGATCTCGGCGGTGCTCACCGCAGCCCGGCTGAGATTTCCTCGTGGATTCTTCAGAAAATGAAGCAGACCGTCGACGACTATCTGGGCGAGTCGGTCAATGATGCCGTGATCACCGTCCCGGCCTATTTCAACGACAGCCAGCGCCAGGCCACCAAGGATGCCGGGCAGATTGCCGGACTCCACGTTTTACGCATCATCAACGCACTCTCTGCGGCCGCGCTCGCCTACTCGAGA
>CAZPPZ010000070.1:0-13653 GCA_964588545.1 uncultured Myxococcales bacterium
AGTCGCGGTAGAGCTGACTCTGGCCATGCTCCTCCAGAGCCCGGCGCATTATCGGCACCAGCCGGCAGGTCTGATCGAGACACGCGGCTAGGTTAGCAGCCCCGCCATCGGCCGCCGCCACGCTCTCGCCGAGGAAACGCTGGGTCACGCCGGCGGCATCATGCACTCCCGCCTCGGGGTCGTAGAGATACGAGGCTACTCCCAGATCGAGGCCTTCTGGGTTCAAGACCACCGCGTAGCTGCGGCACAGGCGTTTTAGATCGTGCCCACACAAGGCAGAACCGCCGCTCACCAGCCCGACCACACACTCGCGAACCTGAGTGTCACCGACCACCGCTACGCGCTCGCCGCCGCCGGCCAGCGCCATGGCCCGACACCCGAGCCCAGGGTCCGCATATTCGACAACCACGACCTCGGCACCAGCCAAGGCCTGCCAGTCACTCGAGAAGCCCTCGGGGGCGACCATGGCCGCCGGAATCAAGATCTGCTGTTCGCCGCCCGCTGCACTGCGAGGCTTGCGAGCCTGGGGCGCAGCCCGACGCGCAGGCTGGGTTTGGCGTGGAGCATCACCATCGACGAGCTCGCGCAGCCTCAGCGCCAGCCGCCCCATCTCGAGTTCCTCGGCCAACTCGAGCAGCTCAGCGGTGTGCAGCGACTCAAAGGTCAAATCCTCGACAGCAACATCAAGAGCGATATCATCACGTACCGTAGCCAGGTCCTTGGAGAGACGAGCATCGTGTTCACCCGCCTCGACCTTCTTGCGCACCCCAGCGGCACCGCGAATCGCTAGGCTCTCGATTTCGTCTAGATTCTCGTAGACACGCTCGATACTGCCGAAGTGTTGAATCAGCGCCGTGGCCGTCTTCGGCCCGACGCCACGCACGCCGGGGATATTGTCAGTAGAGTCGCCCATCAATCCCTGTACATCGACAACAGAACAAGGAGCGACGCCGAACTTCTCCTTGACCCCCGCTATGTCGGTGCGCTTGTTGCGAACCGGGTCGAAAAGGACGACGTGCTCGCCTACGCATTGCATCAAGTCCTTGTCACCGGTGACGATGACGACGGCGAAACCCGAGTCGGTAGCCAGACGTGCCAGGCTGGCGATAATGTCGTCGGCCTCGTAGTTGGCGTCGGCGAGCGAGCGAATCGACATGGCTTCGACCAGACGGCGGACCAAGGGGAACTGTTGCTTGAGATCCTCGTCGGGCTCATCGCGATTGGCCTTGTAGGCAGGAAATAGCTCGTTGCGAAAGGTCTTGCCCGGGGAATCGAAGGCTGCAGCGAGGTAGCGCGGACGCTCGGACTTGATCAAGCGTTCGAGCATCGAGGCGACACCATGAACGGCGTGGGTGGGCAGTCCAGCGTCGGTAGACAGAGGCGGCAGGGCGTAATAGGCGCGAAAGGTAAAGAAGCTTACGTCGAGGATATAAAGTTTCGCTCTGCTCTCGTCCGCCACCGCCCAAGCCTCATCGAACCGCACACCAAAGGCAACTATTGACTCCCACGACGAGCGTGCTTACATGCAGAGACGTCGGTGGTGAGTTGCAAGGCGTACCGTCACCCTGATGAACACAAGCTATGATCGAGGTAAAAAACCTCTCGAAGGCCTACGGCGCCTTTGAGGCAGTAAAAGACGTATCTTTTTCGGTCGCCACCGGGCAGGCCTGTGGTTTTCTCGGCCCCAACGGCGCCGGCAAGACCACAACGATGCGAATCATCACCGGCTATATGCCGGCGTCGGCCGGCACCATCGAGGTAGAGGGTTTTGATGTCTTCGACGACTCCTTCGAGGTGCGTCGACGTATCGGCTACCTGCCCGAGACCCCGCCGCTGTACCTCGAGATGCGCGTGACCGCCTATCTCGACCATGTCGGCCGGCTCAAAGGCTTGGCAAAGACCGAGATCGCCGCGGCGCGCGACAAGGTCATCGAGGATTGCGGACTTGGCGGCGTCGCACGCCGCTTGTGTGGCCATCTTTCCAAGGGCTACAGACAACGGGTAGGCCTGGCTCAAGCCTTGATCCACAGCCCCGCAGTGCTGATTCTCGACGAGCCAACCATTGGCCTGGACCCCGCGCAGATCATCGAGATTCGCGAGCTAATCCGTCAGCTCGCCACCGAGCGTACGGTCGTACTCTCGACCCACATCCTCCCCGAGGTAGCACAGATCTGCCAAAAGGTGGTCATCATCAACGAGGGACGCATCGCCATCGATGCCGACATGGACGTGCTGGTCAAGGAGAGCTCGCTCGAAGAGGAGTACCTCAAACACGTAGGCGGCGACTACCTTATGCCCGGAGTGCAAGACCATGCGTAACGCGCTGGCGATAGCATGGCGCGACATCCGCGCGGTATTCGTCTCGCCCATCGCCTACGTAATCCTCATGGGATTCGTTCTCCTGGCAGGCTGGTTTTTCTTCAACCTGCTCGGGCAGTTCAACCGCATGGTCACCATCTACGGCAGCCTCCAGGGTTACGACACCACCTGGCTCAACCTCAACGACGCGGTAATCTCACCGCTACTGCAGAACCTCTCGGTGATACTGGTCATCCTGGTTCCGATGATCACCATGCGCAGCTTCGCCGAAGAGCGTAGCAGCGGAACCTACGAGCTGTTGTTCACCTCGCCACTGCGAGTTGCAGAAATTGTAATCGGCAAGTTCCTCGCCGGTGCCTTCATGGTGACACTGATGATCGGGCTCACGCTGCTGTACCCGGCGATCCTGTTGCGCTTTGGCAACCCCGAAACCGGGATGATGATCAGCGGCTTCGTCGGACTCTACCTGGTGGCACTCAGCTACGTCGCGGTCGGAAACTTCACTTCGGCGCTCACCTCTAACCAGATAATCGCCGCGGTCAGCGCACTGGTAATACTGCTACTGCTGTTTGTAGTGAGCTGGCCAGCCGACGGGGCAGGCGAAACGCTCAAGGCTATCCTCCTTTACCTAGCGGTCACCGAGCATTTCAACGTCCTGGTTCGCGGTATCTACGACTCAAAAGACTTGATCTATTTCGCCAGCCTCGCCCTAGTATTTCTCTTCCTCACCCATCGGGCGGTCGAATCATCGAGGTGGAAGTAGCGTGGGCACACGTGCACCGATACTGGGTATTGCCGGGCTGATATTCATCTTTTTCGGCCTGTTCTCGCACTGGGCCTCGTACAACCCGGCCGCAGGCCTGTTCGCCATGGGGTGGTACGACCTCTCGCACCTAGTCGTCGGCGTCGGCTGCCTCATCGTCTACTTCTCGCGTGGTTCGGGCTCGTTGACTCACTTCGTGCGTCAACGCTCGACCCGCTACGGCGCCAACGCCCTCATATACTCGATACTCTTCGTAACCGTCGTCGTCATGGCCAACTTTATTGGGGCCCGTTATCACAAGCGCTGGGACATCAGCGCCGCCGGCGTCAACAGCATCTCGGAACAATCGCGGCGAGTGCTCGAGCAACTCAAGGACGAGGTTACCATCGATGCCTTTCTCGACGGTGGCCGCGATCCACTACTCGAGGAGCTCATAGATGCCTACCGCTACCACAGCGACGCCATCCGCGTCAGCTTCATCGACCCGCAGGTCCACCCGGAAAAGGCCCAAGAAGCTCGAATCGTCCAGATCCCCACCCTCGTCATATCCATGGGCGAGAACAGCACACTGGTTACCAAGACCGACGAAGAATCTATCACCAATGGCATCCATCGAGTCTCTGGCGCCGAACAGAAGAAAATCTACTTCGTCGATGGCCACGGCGAGCCGCCAATAGATGATCAACAGTCGGCCTCAGGCTTCGGCTTGTTCGCCGATGCCTTGCGCAATCAAAACTATGTGGTCGACAAGCTATTCTTGCCCGACGTCGCCGATGTGCCCGAGGACGCAGCGGTAGTCATCGCCCCGGCCACGAACCGCCCCTACTTCCCTCACGAGCTAGAAGCGCTGGGGCGCTACATGGTTGGTGGCGGACGGGTGATGTTCCTGCTCGACCCCAAGCAAGGTGAGGAGGTAGTGCGCTTCCTCTCGGCCTGGGGGGTCGAGGTCGGCGACGACGTCATCGTTGACCAGCAGGTCAGGCTGTTCCAGGGGGCGACCTTGGGGCTAGACCCAGTGGTCAGCGATTACGGCCAGCACCCCTCGACGGCGCCGATGAAAGAGCGCACGATCTTCTCACTAGTACGCTCGGTGGGGCCGGCCGAGGAGCCCGCGCACGGGCTGGTGGCAGCGTCGATCGCCAAGACCTCACGCACCAGCTGGGCTGAGACCGATCTGAAACGTCTCTTCCAACAGAGCGAAGCCGAACTCAACGACGTCGATAAGACCGGCCCGGTCTCGATTGGGGTTGCCGTCAGCGCCTACGTCAAGGACCTCGAGAACGGCGACAAAGACAGCGACAAAGAATTCGAGATGATCGTCTTCGGCGACTCGGCCTTTGTCAACAACAAGTACTGGCGCCAGCTCTTCAACGACGCACTCGCCCTGGCAACCGTGGGATGGTTGGCGGGACAAGAAGAGCTGATATCGATCGGCCCGCGCGCGGTACGTGCGTCGCGGGCGTCGTTGACGCCGACCCAGGCTCGAAGCGTATTCTACCTATCGGTGATGGTATTGCCGGAACTCATCCTGCTGTGCGGGATTGTGGTCTGGTGGCGCCGGACGTCGCTGTGAACATCGGTCGCACGTTAGTCTTCGCGGTAATCGCTGTAGCCCTAGGGGCCTACATCTACCTGGTCGAACAACCACGTATGCAACGTGATGCCGCCCCCGACTTACTGCTTTCGTTCGACCAAGACGCCGTAAGCAAGATCTCCTTGAGCTACCCCGATGCCGACGACTTGTTGCTCACGCGCCGCGGCGAAAGCGACTGGTGGTTGAGCGAGCCGCTGGATACAGATGCCGACGATGCGACTGTGAAGCGCCTGCTCAAGGCCATCGGCGATACCAAGGTAGAAAGACGTATCAGCGCTGCCGAGGCCGCAGAGGCGTCGGTGTATGGCCTCGAGGGCGACGGCACGCGTGCACGAGTGGCGCTCTTTCTCGCCGACGGCAGCGCGCTACCAGAGATAGTGGTTGGGGGGACTACTCCGGTAGGCTACAGCGCCTTTGCCCGCGTCGGAGGCAGCGATGAGGTTGCGGTAACGCCGCTACTGTTCCACACCGGGGTCAAGAAGAGCGTCTTCGACGTTCGCAACAAGAAACTATTTTCCTTCACCCCCTCTGCGGCCATCGCCATCTCGTTGACCAGCGAGGGAAGAACCGTCAAACTCTCGCGAGAGGGCGACCTCTGGCGCATGACCGCACCGGTCGAGGATCGCGCCGACCGCGCTCAGATAGACAGTATCCTCTCAGCCTTGAACAACCTCCAGGCGACAGCATTTTTTCAAGGCGATAAGATCGACCGCAGCGCCTTTGGCCTGGAGGATCCAACACTGAGTTTTTCGGTGGAGCTGGCGGAATCCGAAAAAGTGGGATTCAAACTCGGGACTCGCGCCGAAGGTGCGGCAAGCGGCTTTTACCTCGAGCGCAACAGCGATGGCCAGGTAGCCACGATCGACGAAGCGATGCGCAACCGCTTTGCCAAAGACGCTGATGCGCTGCGCGACAAGCACCTGTTCGAGTGCGGGCCTTCCGAGATCGCCGCCATGCGCTTCCAGCGAGCCGACGGAGACAGCTTCGCGTTGCTACTCGGTGATGACGACAGTTGGTCGGTGCAGCCGGCCGGCGAGGAGCCGGTGCGCGAGGGAATCATCCGCAGAACCAGAAGCGGGCTGGCGTCGTTGGCCGCAACAAACATCGCAGCCGATGGCGTAACCAGCCCCGACATGCTTGCAGTATACGGTCTGGAAACCCCAGTGGTCGAGGTTGAACTGTCGCGCGCCGACGGATCCCCGTGCGGGACGGCCAGAGCGGGCATGGTAAGCGGGGCAGGCGCTAGCGCGGCATACTACGCCCAGCGCGACGGTGACGGCACCGTCTTGAGCCTACCCGAGTATATGTTCTCACGCCTTGATGTTCGCCGAAACGACTTCCTCGCGATCGAGGACACAGATCAATAACCAGAACTCTCAGCAGTCCAAGGCTGCTAGCAACACATCCATCTGCTCATCGGTGCCCACGCTAACCCTCACACCGTGTCTCAACTCGTCGCTGTCGAAGTAACGCACCAGAACCCCACGTTCACGCAGACGCCGCAGCAACCCCGAACCACCCTCGGCTCCGCCATCAAGCCAGAAGAAATTCGCGTTGGAATCGTAGGCGTGGTAGCCACCCTCGCGCAAACGGCTCAAGACACGCTGCCTAGTCGCAACCACACGAGCAACGTTTGCCTCCATCCATCCGTAGTCATCGAGCGCCGCGGCGCCAGCCGCAATTGCCAAGCGTGAAACGTTGTAGGAATCCTTAACCTTCGCCAGTTCGCGGATGAGGCTCTCATGCGCAAACAAAAGCCCCAGTCGCAGCCCCGCCAGCGAAAAAGACTTGGAAAAGCTCCTCAAGACTACGAGGTTCTCGAACTCATCGAGCAGGCACAAGGCACTAGCAGCACCAAAGTCAACATAGGCTTCGTCGACCAGCAGCACGGCGTCGAGTCTCTCGGCCAGCCAACGCAGCTCATCCAACGAGACTTGTTCTCCACTTGGCGAATTGGGCGAACAGACGATCGATACGCCAGCCTGCGCCCCGACAAGCTGCTTCCAGCGCTGCTGCCCCGGCACCGAGATCTCGATCGGCCGGGCACCGATAGTAGCCACCAAGGTAGAATACAGTGAGTAGGTGGGCACGCCGTAGGCAACAGCGCCGCCTTCGCCCGCACAGGCGCGCAGGCAGATAGAGAGCAGCTCGTCCGAACCGTTGCCAGCAAGAATCTGTTCGCGACCAACCTCGTAGCGGGCAGCGGCCTTGTCGCGAAGAAGGTCGGCGAGCGGCGAGGGATAAAGGTTTAGACCGCTGCACTCCCGAGCAACAGCCTCGGCAACCCGCGGTGAGGGCGGATAGGGATTCTCATTGGTGTTGAGTTTGATCAGACCGCTGTCGTCGCCGGGCTGCTCACCGGGGGTGTATCCGTCAAGCCCGGCTACACGATCGGTCACCAGGCTCATCAAGGCAGCCTCGGCGATTCCTGCATTCTGCGCCCGGGCTCGCGCTGCACCCGCGGCGGCCGGGGTGGCCCCGAGGTAGCCTTGGTGAGCTGTTCAATCTTTTCCGCGAGACCTTCGCGCAGCGGGTCAGAGGCCGGCAGTGCAGCATCAGCACGGCGGTAGTAATCCAGGGCAGGCCGCTTCTGCCCTTCGAACTCTGCAGCCTCGGCGTAGCGGTAAAAGGCGGCGCCGGTTTGCCCGGCCTTGTTGAGCGCGCGGGCAAACGATCGCCGTGTCTGCGGAAGCCAAGAGTAGAGTTTCATCGAACGCTCGTAGTATTCGACCGAACCTTGGTATTCGCCGGTCTGATAGTAGAGCTCGGCTAGATCGGCCAGCACCCCCCAGTCGTCAGAATGCGCTTTGGCTGCCCTTTCGAGGCGCAGCTTCGCCTCCTTGTAGTTTCCCTTTCGCAGGTAGGCGCGGCCAAGTTCGCGATCCACCGAACGACCGGCCTTTTCGGCCTCCTCGAGATACTTACGGGCAAGCGTGTAGTCGTCGCCGTGGGTCATCAACACACCGATGAGTTCAAGCGCCTCGCCGCGCTCAGCGGGAGGGGCCAAGGCCAGACGCCGCTCGTAATCGGGTACGGCCTGCTGCCGGGTTTGAGCATGGCCGCGCGCTATCGCTTGAGCACGCAGGAAGCGCAGACTGGTTTGCTGCTTATCCACCTGCCATTCGCTCTTGCCCAGCGCCGTCTCCAGATACGAGAGGCGCTCGCCGGTAAGCGGATGTGAGAGAAAATAAGGGGGGACGCGGGTGGGGTTGAGCTGCTGCTCGGCGTAGATCTTACGCAGCAGCCCGAGCATCGCCGCCGGGTCGTAGCCCGCCTTGCGCGTGTACTCGATACCGAGAAAGTCCGCCTCGCGCTCAAAATCGCGTTGGTACTTTAGCTTCTGGCCCTGCCCGGCCGCGAGAGCCGCCTGGGCCAACACCGGGTTGATCACCGCCAAAAATATGCCCAGCACCGACGCGTAACTGGCCAGTTGCCCCTTCTGTTCCTGGCGCACCGCGTGGTGGGCATGGGCATGGCCGATCTCGTGGCCCATCACCCCGGCCACCTCTTCGATGCCCTCGGCGCGTGCGATCAGGCCAGCGTGAATGAAGACCTTACCACCCGGTACCGCAAAGGCGTTGAGGGAGTCCTCTTTGACAACAAAG
Source organism: uncultured Myxococcales bacterium (assembly GCA_964588545.1). Taxonomy (GTDB): domain Bacteria; phylum Desulfobacterota; class Binatia; order UBA1149; family SPBQ01; genus CAZPPZ01. The sequence goes on from CAZPPZ010000070.1 coordinate 8,282, forward strand.
AACTCGTAGTCGAACGGCTGCGTGCCCAAAGTAGCGACCAGCTTGTCGCCGATCTCGCGTACCATCGAAACCAGTTCGTAGTCATGAATCAGTGGCATGTGGTGGCGGGCCTGATCGACGAACTCCTCGCCGAGCTTACGCTCCATGGTAATCGGCATGGCCGTCGCGCTATGCGCCAGCAACACGACAGCCGCGGCGCCCGCCGCACCAAAGCCCCGGCGGCGCAGCGGCAAAGCTCTAGGCGCGTGGACCAAGCGCCCCCTGCAGCCCGCGGGCATATTCGAGTGCGTAGTAAGTAATAATAATGTCGGCACCGGCTCGCTTGATCGACGTAAGCGTCTCGGCCACGGCTCGGTCTTCGTCTATCCAGCCGCTGGCCGCGGCTGCCTTGATCATCGAATACTCACCACTGACTTGATAAGCGGCCACCGGACACGCAAACGCGTCTTTGACCCGACGCACGACATCGAGGTAGGGCAAGGCGGGCTTGACCATGACCATGTCGGCCCCCTCTTCGATATCGAGTTCAACCTCACGCAGAGCTTCTTCGCCGTTGGCTGGGTCCATCTGGTAACTACGGCGGTCGCCAAAGCTAGGCGCCGACTCCGCTGCCTCGCGAAAGGGCCCGTAGAAGGCCGAACAGAATTTCGCTGCATACGATAGTATCGGGAGTTCGCAGAACCCTTCGTCGTCCAGCGCATCACGAATCTGCGCTACCCTGCCGTCCATCATATCCGAGGGGGCGACGATATCGGCTCCAGCCCGCGCGTGAGACACAGCCTCGCGCGCCAGCAGCTCCAAAGTCTCATCGTTGGCAACAACCTCGCCGTCGAGCACGCCACAATGCCCGTGGTCGGTGTACTCACACAGGCACACATCGGTAATAACCAAGAGATCGGGAGCCTGGCGCTTTATCTCGCCTACGGCCGCTTGTACTGGGCCGTCCTCGGCCCAGGCCTCGCTGCCGCGTGCGTCCTTATGTTGCGGAATACCAAACAGGAGGACCGCGGGAACGCCGGCATCACGAGCCTCGAGCGCACGCCGCGCAACTTGATCTACCGATTGCTGATAAACGCCGGGCATGGCCGCCACTTCGCGCTCAACCGCAGTACCTGGAACTACGAAAAGAGGAAGGACAAGGTCATCGGCGCAAACGACGGTCTCTCTAACCAGCCGTCGCATCGTCGGCCCGCTGCGCAAACGGCGGAGCCTCTGCAAGGGAAAGCCCACCTAAGAGAGGTTATTCGAGGCCCTGCTGTTTTGCAAAGTAGCCGAGTATCGAATCGACCAGGCCATCAACCGTATAATCCTCGGCAATCAACGCCGGCTCCACACCGATGTCACGCAGGCTCGCTGCGGTTATCGGGCCGATCGCAGCAGCCGAGGTCGCGGCAAAGAACTCCTGCACTCCATCGCCCGCGGCAGCGGCAAAGTTGGAGACCGTGCTAGAGCTAGTGAAGGTAACCATATCGACCTCGCCCAACGAGGATGGCGCTTCGAGGTCCTCGGGCGCAACCGTTCGGTAGGTGGCGATTACGTCGACCCGGGCGCCACGACGACGCAGCTCTTCGGGCAGAACTTCACGTGCGACCAGCGCACGCGCCAAAAGAATTCGGCTACCGGCGACATCGCCAAGGGCTTCGAGTAAAGCCTCGGCGCGATACTCGCTCGGCTGCACCGCCACCCGCACGCCGCGCTTCTCTAGCGCCGCGGCTGTTGCGGGGCCGATCGCCGCCAGCTTGACGCCGGCAAGGTCGCGGATGTCACGACCCGTCTGCAAGAACCCGGAGAAAAACCGCTCAACACCGTTGACGCTGGTCAACACCAACCAATCGTAGTCCGCGATCGCGGCAAAAGCCGCTTCGACCTGGCGCCGAGTGGCTTCGTCCTCGACCTCGCGCACCTCAATTACCGGGTAGTTAACCGCCTCGGCGCCGAGCGCCTCGAGGCGCTCGGCGAGCCCAGTACTTTGGCTACGTGCCCGCGTAACGACTATACGTCGGCCAAACAGCGGCAGGCGCTCGTACCACGCGATATGGTCGGCGAGCTCGGCCACCGCACCTATCACCAGCACCACCGGCGGCCGCAGCCCCGAGGCCTCGATCCGCTCGGCAAGCTCGGCCAGAGTACTACGCAGGGTCTGCTGGCGCGGCGTCGTCCCCCACCTCACCGCCGCCACCGCAGTCTGCCCGGGCATACCCGCATCCAACAGGCCCTGGCTGATTTCACGCGCGCGCAGCAGTCCCATCAAGAACACCAGGGTGGAGCGAGTGCGTACCAGGGCATCCCAGTCATAGCCGCGCTGCTCGTGTAGTTCGCCGGGCGTGCCGGTGATGAAGGTGACGCTCGAAGCGTGTTCACGATGAGTAAGTGGTATTCCCGCGGCCGCCGGCACGGCAATCGCCGAGCTAACCCCGGGCACTACTTCAAAATCTACTCCGGCGCGGCGACAGGCCTCGGCTTCCTCTCCACCGCGGCCAAAGATGAAGGGATCCCCACCCTTGAGCCGTACAACCACCCGTCCGGCCTGAGCATGCGCAACCAGCATGCTCTCGATCTTCTCCTGAGACACCGACACCCGCCCGTGACGCTTGCCGACCAACACCAGCTCGGCTGACTGTGGAGCCAGGCCCAGCAGCTTGGCGTTGGCCAGCGAGTCGTAGAGCACCACCTCGGCGCGTGCCAAGCACTGAGCGCCACGCACGGTAATCAGCCCGGGGTCACCGGGACCGGCACCAACTAGATAGACCCTGCCGCTCACGAAGACTTATCCAGACTCGCCAAGATCTCGTCGAGGAACACTCGCGCGCCCGCATCGAGCAGCTCTTGACCGACCTCGCCGCCCAAAGCTTCGCTTCGCTCGAGCGGCGCTCGAGCGCTACGCCGCAGTAGCCGCTGCCCATCCTCAGACGCGACAACGGCATCCAAGACAAGCTCGTCGCCATCGACCTCCGCGTAAGCACCCACCGGCAGGTAGCAACTCGCGCCAAGCGACCGCGCTAGACTGCGTTCGCACAGCGCAGCGCAGCGCGAGGCCGGATCATCCAGGTAGGACAACAGGCCAAGGACGCTATCGTCACCCTCGCGGGCGGTGAAACACAAGGATCCTTGTCCCGGCGCCGGCACAAACTCTGTGGCCGCAAGCGCCACCTGGCGCAGCGGCGTCACGTCTATACCGAGACGGCCAAGCCCGGCGGCAGCAAGAAAGGTGGCGTCAAAGCTACCCTCGACAATTCGGCGCAGTCGGGTCTCAACATTGCCGCGAAGCATCTCGATGCGCACTTGCGGATTACACGCCAAGAGCTGAGAGGCCCGCCGCAAACTGGTGGTCCCCACTCGCGCGGCTGCCGGCAGCGCTGCGGGAGTCCAGCCCTCGCGCGAGAGCAACAAATCGCGAGGGTCGTGGCGGCTCAGCACCGCCGCGAGCACGATGCCGCGGGGAAGCTCAGAGGGAACATCCTTGAGTGAATGGACGGCACAGTCGATATCTCCCGCGAGCAGAGCTTCGTCTAGCTCCTTGACGAACAGGCCCTTCCCCCCCGACTCGCGCAAGGGACGGTCCTGAACCTGATCGCCCGTGGTGTCGAGAAAAACCAGCTCGCAGATGACCTCCGAGTGTCCGGCCACCAATAGGTCGCAGGCCTGTCCGGTCTGTGTACGCGCCAAGCGACTGCGCCGGGTACCGACACGCAGATTCACTGTCTCTTTCTCCCCAGCCCAAACAACTCACGAACCGCACTCACCAGCGCTAGCTCTTCTTCGGCCGAACGCTCCTGCCTGAGAGCCGTGGTCGGGTGATGCAAGAGTTTATTGATAATCGCACGTGTCATCTGATCTATACGTTCCCGATCCGCTTCGGCCATCGACGCAAGCTTGCCCAGAGTCTTCTCGACCTCCTCGGCGCGGATTCGCTCCGCATAGCCTCTGAGTTCGGCTACCGTCGGCACCACATCGAGCTTCTCGAACCACTGCCAGAACTTGTCGACCTCGCGCTCGACTATCGCCTCGCCGCGCACGGCCTCGCGCTTACGTTCACCGAGATTCTCTTCGGCTACGGCAGTCAGATCGTCGATGCCGTAGAGGTAGGCACCATCGACATCGTTGATAGCCTGGTCGAAGTTGCGCGGAACCGCCAGGTCGATGAAAAACACCGGTCGGTGTTTACGCTCTCGCATCGCCGAACGAACCCTAGCAGCGTCTACCAACTGCCCTCCGCCGGCCGACCCGACGACGATGTCGGCCAGCGGCAGGTACATGGCAAGTCGGTCCAAGGGTATCGGCGTGCCATCGAAGCCTCGTGCGAGTTCAACGGCCTTCTCGAAGGTACGGTTGGCCACCATCACACTCGAGCAACCCGCCTCGACGAAATGCGTAGCCGCCGCCTCACCAATCTCGCCAGCCCCGAGCAACAGCACGCTACGGTCGGTCAAGGTTTCGAAGATCTTTGCGGCGAGATCTGCGGCCACCGACGCCACCGATACCGCGCGCGAGGCAATCCCAGTTTCACTGCGAACCCGCTTGGCCACCGAGAAGCTCTTGTGAAATACCCGCGAGAGCACCGGCCCAACCGCGGCAACCTCCGAACAAGCGCTGAACTGCCGTTTCATCTGTCCGAGAATCTGCGGCTCGCCAACTACCATCGAATCCAGACTCGAGGCCACACGAAAGACGTGGCGCACCGCCTCACGGCCGCGCAGTTCGAAAGCAGCATCGCCGAATAGCGAGGCTTCGAGACCTCCGGCAGTAAACAGTCTCTCGCGCAGCAGCGGTGCGGCGTGCTCGCCGAGGCGGCAACAGGCCACTACCTCGACGCGGTTACAGGTAGATAGCACCACCGCCTCGGTGACCTCGGGAGGATCCAACAACACCGGCAGCAGCTCGCCGGCGTCACCGTTGGCCATAGCGAGCTTCTCTCGCAGCTCTACCGAAGCCGTACGATGACTGACACCAACTATGACTAAGTCGCGAGACAACGCCGACATCAGCCTCGGGCTAGGTCCCGAGGCCGCCTCCATGCCGACCGGGTAGATCCAACAGAGGAATAGAGAAGTAGGATACCACCACGAAGGCGAATCCGAGGATGGTGAGCACGGCGGCACGACGCCCACGCAGCCCGGCCGTAACCCGGTACTGAAGCAGCCCCGCGTAGACCACCCAGGTCATCAGCGACAGAATTTCACGAGCCTCACCCGACCAAAACTTACCCGAGGCCTCGAAAGCCCAAATCGCGCCGCTGAGCATGCCCAGAGTAAGTAGCGGCAGCCCCCAGAGCAGGCAGCGATAGTTAAGGCGATCGAGCTGTTCGAGCGAAGGCAGACGGGTGATGATACAGGCCTTCCGGCGCGACTTCAGCTCGCGCTCCTGTTTGGCCT
>CAZPPZ010000071.1:0-13632 GCA_964588545.1 uncultured Myxococcales bacterium
GGGACAGCAGCCCGGCCCGCGCCGCCAGCGACGTGCCAGCGTCGTTGAGCTCACTGCGGGAATGCTCGAGATCGGCGGCTCCGTGTGCGCCTACCTCGATCAGCGGCGGCTCGACGTCCGCGCCCGCAGCCAGCACCAGGCCTACCGCGGTGGTCGAGCGCCGCCACGAGGTAGTACGGTCGGTGATTTCTACCGGACAGGCCTCGGGGAGCGTCTCGATGTGGCTGCCGCCCAAGGCCTCGGCCAGTCGCGGGTGGAGTTCGAGGGCCCTGGCTCCGCCAATGAGGACACGGTCGTTGCCCGGCTCTAGCGTACGCAGCGACCACACGATGTTACGTAGAAGCACCTCGTCGGGTGCCTTGGCCAGCACCCTGAGCCCAGTAACACGACCGTTCTCGAGGCAGGCTATGGTCGCGCCTTGGTGGTCGAGGTCGATAGCCGTGAACTCTGCTTCGGCGCCAACGGCGCGGCGGTAGGCTTCGAGCATCACCGTTGGCGCCCATAACAACCGCGCGGGCGTAATCGCGGCGTCGGCCAAGCGTTGGCGGTGCTCATCTACGGACTGCTTGGAGAGCATCGCGGCGAGAACCGCCGAGTGGCGTTCGCGCGCGGTGAAGTCAAAGACCACGGTCGAGTCGTCGAGTGAGGCCGGCACGTGCTCTTCCAGGGCTGGTCCCACCGCTTGGCTAAGGCGCCGTCGGTCGTGAAAGGGGAAATCGAGGATACGGAAAAAGGCGCTCTGGCCCGGAAGGCTTGCTACGATCCTGTCCCAGCGTTGTGAGGCCAGCACGTCAGCAAGAATCTGGCTGCCCAGTGCCGCTCTAGCGAGCGTGGTTATGCGCAGACTGCGAAGCGTCGACTCCGCGATAGCGAGGCTCACTTCGTCCCCGTCTAGATGTACCGCCAATATGTGGTTGGCCACGGTTAGAGCAGTCCTCCACCACTCCTGATCGTTCTTCCGATGTCAGCCAGGCTCGTAACCGCCGACGTATCGATGTCGGGGATGTTTGGGCCGCGCCGCACCAGATGGTAGATTATCCCGATATCCCACTCGGTGCGATTAGAGCTGGCGAAGTCGCTGGGGTAGGGGCGGTGAAGCAGTGCCTCCACCGATTGAAAAACATCTCCCACTGCTGCGGTTGCCCTCACTCTAAAGTATTCGCTACGGAACGTTATCAGCCCATCGAAGCTTGCTGGCCCGTCTAGGCCAATGGCTTTACGCAGATCTTCTATGTTTTCCAGTGGTCGGGCGCAGCGAGCGCGATGCAGCTTAGCGAGCAATACCTCATCGTCGAGTTCTGCGTCCAGGGCCCGCAGCACCGCTAGAGGAGCAGTGTTGATGTTTACTCTTACGGCATCGGCCGGCAAGGCGGTGGTGAGGCGGCGTAGGGCTACCAGTTCTTTGACGCCGACACCGGGAAGCAGGGCTAGCTCACGGAAGCTAGTCAAAGGGCCGCCGCGGCCGGGAAAGCGAACTTCGCCGCGCTTTGGGTAGGAACTGTGCGCCGAGTGGGTGAAAGTCAGGCCGCGACTCGATCTTTGCGTCCAGCTGGAAATAGACTCGAGCAGTTGTGGGCCCAGACCAGCCGCCGCCAGCAGCCGTCCGAGCCGCTGCCGTTCGCTGGCGCCCGCGGTGACCATGCGGTTGAGGTTGTAGAGGCCGGTTTCGTCGTCTATCTGCACCGCCAGCAGAGTATCTTCGAACATGTCTACAGTGCAGCTTCGTGAGAGATTGTTGGGACAAACCTCGGGTCCGGGCTCCTCGCAGCGTTGTGCCCACAGCTCGTTTAGTCCATCGGCGAGCTTGCGACGCTGAAACTGGGCGGCATGCAGCAAGGGGGCCCGCGCCAGCACCTCGGCGGCCATGGCCAGACCCGATTCGGCCAGCAGCTGGGCCTGGCGGGCCTGGCTCCAGTGGGCGGTGCGTCGGTAGTCCACTTGGGTTGTGTGGGTGAACTGGATGGTCACGATCGTCAGTAGTGCAACCGTCATGATGGCAATGAGCAGAGCCACTCCGCGCTGTCGCTGCTTAGCCACGGATGCCCCCGAGCGGAAGATGGACGGCCGAGACGAAAGTCGCTGGGCCTGCGTCATCGACCAGGCTCAGTCGTAGCTCGACGACTCGCGGTCCGCGGCGCTGGCCGGAATCACCCTCAACGCTGCTCCAGTCGTCGTGCCAGTTGTGACCGTCGTAGAAACGTAGGGTTACAGATTCGATGCCAGAGGCGATGACCGCTCTCGTGGCTGGGGCGAAGTCGCTCATCAGCGGCGGCCGCAGTTCGTAGCGTACCAGCAATGCCGCCGCGTCCTGGTCGTCGCCATTCCTTTCTACGCGATAGACGATTCGGGCCTGCTCGCCGCGGTCGATGAAGCCCTCTGCTATGAAGCCCGGACGCTCCAGCGGGGTGGTACCGCGTGCGCTAGAGGCAATGAAGTCAAGCAGTGGGGTATCCCGGCCCACGGTGTCCAGCCCGGCATATCCGGGGGAAATAAATCGTTTGAGTCCACTAGGATAGGCTCCTATCGCAAAGCTTCCCATGAGGTCACGCTCGAGCCAGTCTATGGCCAGGCGCGCAGCGGCGTAGGTGGCGGCGCGGGTTTGCACGTATTCACGGCTGAGCATGGTGCGCGAGAAGGTGCCGTAGAGAAGGCCGGCGATCACGCCGAGCACGCCAACCGCGACCAGCAGCTCCAGCAGCGTGACGCCCGCTTGGCGAATTGTTCTCCGTGGCCTCACGGTCCACCTCTACGCAGCAGAAACTCGAAGCTCGCCAGCGGTTGCTCGAGGTCTGTACCGACGCTTATTCGCACCAACCTCAGGTTCTCGAGTCCGGTAGCTTCGACCTCGCGTCGCCAGAGGAAATCCTCGCTCAGTGGTCCTCCGTACTCCTCATTGAACTGCGATTGGATGACCAGCTCGTCGGAAAAGCTACCTTGCTCGGTGCCGACGCGTGGATAGTCTTGGGCCTTTGCCAGCGCCGCAAGCCGCGATGCCAACATCGTTGCTACGGTGAGATCCTGAGCCTCGGCTGTGAGTCGGATGTTGCCGGCGTGCAGCGCCAGCAGTGCCGTCAGTGCCACGCCGAGAACCGCGACGGCGACCAGAACCTCGAGCAGGGTAAATCCGCGGCGGTATCGGTCGTCGTGGGTGCTCATCTGTAGGCCTGGCCCGCGGGGTCGACGTGCGATCTGCTGACCCTGCCAGTGACGGCGTCGAGCGCTAACCAGAGCTGCTCGCCGTCGCGTCCGGCCAGGGTGATAGTGACCGCAGCGAGGTCGTTCTCGGGCATGAAGTAGAGACTGGTAGAGCCCGAAGACAGGCGTAGGCTGGCGGTATCTACGGCAACTATGTCGATGCCCTCGGGTAGCCGTGCCGAACGGGCGTAGGGATCCCACTGCTCAGAGAAGTCACGCGCCGTGACATCCTTGGCATAGGGCCGTTCGACCTCGACCGCATAGCTGTCACGGTCCAGATCGAAGGTCAGACGGTAGATACGTCCGCGCAGCGCCGACTCGTCGTGAAGGTAGGATATCACTACCGCCAATCGTCTGGCCGCGCTGTCGAGACGCTGCTCACCGATGAAGGCCAGGCGGGGTAGTGCCAGAGTCAGCAAGACTCCAAGGATCAGAAGAACCAACGCCAGCTCGATGAGCGTGAACCCGGCTTGCTTGTTCGCGGCCCGCTCCCCTTCAGAAATCGCGGGAGTCGAGGTCTGCATCCGGGCCTTCCCCACCTTCTTCACCATCGGCCCCGAGACTTCGCAGTACGTAGTGACGGCCATCGCTGGCGAAGAGGAAGTCGTTGTCCCAGGGGTCACGAGGCACACGCTCTAGATAACCGTCCTTGCGCCAGCGCGAAGGGATCTTGCCCGAGCTGGGTTTTTCCACTAGTGCTTTGAGGCCCTGTTCCGAAGTCGGATATGAATGCGAATCGAGCCTGTACATGTTGAGTGCGGATTCGATGGCCTTGATGTCGGCCATCGCTTTGGTGACCCTGGCATCGTCGGTGCGGCCGATGATTCTCGGCGCTGCCAGTGATATCAGCAGCCCCAGTATCATTACCACCACCAGTATCTCGATCAGGGTAAATCCTCGTTGGTTCACGCGGTCATCCTAACGAACCAGCTCGTTCATCTCAAAGACCGGTAGCATTACTGCCAGCACAACCATCAGTACGGCGCCGGCCATGATTAGTATCATCAAGGGCTCGAGTAGCCCGGTCATGGTCTCGATGTTGGTGCTGACCTCTTCATCTAAAGCTTCAGCCGCTTTGCCGAGCATCTCATCTAGTTCTCCACTTTTTTCGCCCACTGCGATCATGTCGACTACCATGGGGTTGAAGAGCCCGCTTCGTTCGAGACTCGCGGACAGCGATCCACCTTGTGACAGGTCTTCCTTGGCGATGGATAGAGCATCGCCAACCAGGGTGCTGCCGGTAACCGCACGGCTGATCTCGATGGCCTCGACTAGAGGCATACCACCGGAGGTCATGGTCGAGACGGTTTGCGCGAATCTTGCCATGGAGATGTTGCGCAACACCGTGCCGATCCAGGGTAGGCGGAACAGCAGCGCTTCGACGCGGCGGCTTCCGCGCTCGCTGCGCGAGTAGTAGCGCAAGCCCAGCGCCAACGCGGCCGCGGCGGCGAAGCCCAAGAGCCCATAGTCGCCGATCAGACGCCCTGCCGCCATGAGTATACGCGTAGGCAGCGGGAGTTGCTGATTGGCTTCGACGAATACGCGGGTGACCTGAGGGACTACGTAGGCCAGCAGGAAGGTGACGATAGCGCCGCCGGCGGTGACCATGACCAGTGGGTAGGTCAGTGCCGCACGCAGTTTGCCCTGCAGCCGTGCTGCCGATTCAGCATGGTCGGCGATACGCGTGAGCACCTGGTCGAGCGCTCCACTGGCTTCACCTGCACGGATCATTCCTGCGTACAAAGGTGGAAAAACACCGGGGTGTTTGGCCACGGCACGCTCAAAGCTCGACCCTTCGGTGAGCTCGGCGCGGATCGCGCCCAGTGCCGCCTGCAGGCGAGGCCGCGACTGGCGGTTGCGCAGCGAGGTCACGGCATCGACCAGGGGGATTCCGGCTGCGAGCATGGTGGCGAGTTGGCGAAGCATGCGTGCAAGATCACGTGCAGATATTCCACCCACCCTGAAGCCGGATGGAGCCGAGGACGGAGTCGATTCGCGCAGGTCGGATGCCAGGATGCCGCGGGCGCGCAGCTCCGCCCGGGCGGCCTTGGGGCTGTCGGCTTCAACCAATCCGCTGCTGCTGCGGCCGCCGACAGTAACACCTCGGTAGGCAAAGGTCGCCATCGCCGGCTATTCGAGGTCGGCGGAGGCCACGCGAAGGATCTCCGCGACCGTGGTTTCGCCGCTACGCACTTTGGATGCGCCGTCATCACGAATGGTTGCCATACCGCGACTGACGCAGATCTCTCGTACAGTCGCCGCGTCGGCTCGTTGCATGATGTAAGGGCGTACGGTGTCGTCCATCAGCAGCAGCTCGTGGATAGCGGTGCGTCCGCTGTAACCGCTGTGGCGGCAGCTGTCGCAGCCCGGCCCGGATATACGCAGCTCACCTCCATCTCCGAGCATGTAGCCGATTCCGAGCTCGGCCAGCCCGCTATCGACTGCCGCCACTCGCTCGGCGCAGTTGTGACAGACCTTGCGCACCAGGCGCTGGGCAAGCACACCGATGACCGACGACGAGACTAGGAAGGGTTCGATGCCCATGTCGAGCAGACGGGTGATAGCGCTGAAGGAGTCGTTTGTGTGCAGTGTGCTGAGCACCAGGTGCCCGGTTAGCGCCGCCTGGATGGCAATGCGGGCAGTCTCCGAGTCGCGGATCTCACCGACCATGATGACATCCGGGTCCTGGCGCAGAATCGAGCGTAGCCCGCTTGCAAACGACAGGTCGATCTTGGGGTTAACCTGAATCTGGCCGGTACCGTCGAGCTGGTACTCGACCGGGTCTTCGATGGTGATGATGTTCTTCTCGACTGAATTGATCTCGGACAGCGCTCCGTAGAGCGTGGTGGTCTTACCGCTACCGGTGGGGCCGGTGACCAGCACTATTCCGTGGCTCTGCTGGATGAGCTCACGCAATGATTTGAGGTTGTGGCCGGAAAGGCCGAGCTCTTGCAGTCCGAGCAGGGTCGAGCTGCGATCGAGTAGGCGCAGCACCGCGCGTTCACCGAAGGATGTAGGCAGCGTGGAGACGCGAATATCGAGGTCGCGGCCGGCTACGCGGGTGCGGATGCCACCGTCTTGAGGCAGGCGCTTTTCGGCGATGTTCATGCTCGCCATGACCTTAATGCGTGAGATCAGTGCGGGATGAGCCCGGCGCGGCGGCGACAGAACATCGACCAGCATGCCATCGATGCGGAAGCGGATAGAGGTGTTACGTTCGAAAGGCTCTACGTGAATGTCGCTGGCCCCGTCTTTGGCGGCTTGGAATATGATCGAGTTGACCAGGCGAATTATCGGCGCCTCATCATCCGACTCGAGCAGATCGGTGACCTCGAAGTCGGCGGTTTCGAGATCGATGGCCTGTTCGTCTTCAAGCCCGGCGACTATGCGCGAAGACATCGCCGAGGCCTGGTCAAAGGCACGAGTGATGCCCTCGCGCAGGATCGGGCCGGGAACCACCATGGGTTCGATCTCGCAGCCGTAGAGCACGCGCAGGTCGTCGAGGGGGCCCACTTTCACGGGATCAGAGGTGGCGACGCGTACGCGGCTGTCGCGTCGGCACAGCGGGAGAAGGCGGTTCATCCGGCAAAACTGCATACTCAACGATTCGAGTAGGTCGGGCTCAGCGTCGATCTCCTCGAGGTCAGGGGAGAACGGCAGTCCCAGTCGCTCGGCGAGCAGTGCCGCGAAACGGTTCTGCGATAGGCCGGCAGCCGCCTCGATTTCTGCGGCCAAGTCGCCTTCAGTTCCGGCTTTGGCCCGCGCCGTCGCAATTTGCTCGCGGCTTAGCCCGGCGCGCAGTAGTAGGTTGTCGATGGAACGACTAAGCTTGGCCTGCGCCATCGCCGGCTCAGGACCCATCTCCAGCGCTCCCGGGCCAGTCGGGGAAGGGGCCTCTGCTATTGTCTTGGTCTTCGTCGGAGTCGGCAGGGGGCTGGGCTTTAGCGTCTTTGGTGGATCTTTCTACCGCCTGCGAGAACAGCTCGCGGCGGCGCGCGGTGACCGTGCTCATGTCGCCTTCGTTACGAATGATGTGTGGGGTGAGAAAGACTATCAGGTTGACCTTTTCTTTGCGCGAGGCTTCGCTGCGAAACAAACGCCCCAGCCAGGGGATGTCGCCGAGAAAAGGTACCTTGGAGTCGCGTTCGGTGAGCGAGTCGCTGATCAGGCCGCCGATCACTGCGGTTCGGCCGTTGGCAACGCTTACCGTGGTCTTGGCCGAACGCACCGAGGTGGTGGGTCCGACCTGGGCGGCATCGAGCAAGGCATTGTCGACCAGGGCAGAAACCTCTTGTTCGATTTCTAGGATGACAGTGTCGCCGTCGCCTACCTGTGGGGTTACCGACAGTTTGATGCCGACGTCTTCACGTTCGACCGTGGTAAAGACATTGTCGATATTGGCAAGGTCGACGCCCTGCGAGGTGACGAAAGGAACGTTCTCGCCGACGAGGATTTCTGCTTTCTGGTTGTCGAGGGTCAGTAGCGTAGGCGCCGAGAGTACATTGATGTTGGAATCCGAAGCCAGCGCCGAGAACAGCGCTGCTTGCGCCGGAATCTCGGTGCCGTTGGGTAGCGTTATCGTCTTGTCGCTGGTGGCGGCGAGGATCAGGCCGCCGATGGCGGTAGGGTTGGCCAGGGCGTTGAGCATCGAAAGGCTCGAGCGTGCTATGCCTGCGCCCTTGCCGATGTCGCCTCCGCCTTGGAACTCGAAGCCGAGCGCATCGGCGTAATCGAGCGAGACCTCGACGATTATGGTCTCTACGAAGACCTGGGGGCGCTGTATGTCTAGGTTCTCGAGGACACTAAGAACCGTGCGAAAGTCGTGGGCCGAAGCTCCGACGATGATTGCGTTGGTTGAAGGGTCGGCGGTAATCGAAATCTCATCAGAGAATCCGGCGGGTGTGCCCGAGGGAGCCCGCCCCTCGGCTTTGGCCTGTACTCGGCGTCTGCCACCGAGTATGCCGGAGACGACCTCGGCGAGCACTACTGCGTCGGCGTGCTTGGCGTAGTATACGTGAAGGCGGTTGTCGCCCGGCGCGGAGGGCGAGTCGAGGGACTTGGCGAGCTCACGGATTCGCTCTAGATCATGGCCGGTCGCAGTCACGATCAGCGCGTTGGTGCGCTCATCGGGCACGATGCCGAAGGCCCCGGCCAATGCTCCGCGCTTGTCCTTGACCGCCGGGTGCGACGGCTTGATAGAGAGTATCTCGGTGATCTGTTCGGCTAGAACTGACGCCGCGGCGTGGTCGAGCTGTATGACTTCTATCGACTGTTCATGGCTGGGGATGTCGAGTGCAGCCACCACCGTGGATATCTTGTCGAGGTTGGCCACCGTTTCGCTGACTATCAAGGTGTTGGTGGCCGGGTAGGGGACCAGGGAGCCCTCCTTGGATACCAACGCCGATAGAACGCGTGCGGCTTCGTTGGCCTCTACGTGTTTGAGGGAAATCAAACGGGTGGCAAACCCCGCGCTCCCGGCAGTGGCGCCGATGACGGAGCCACCGGCGGTCTTGGCTTCCTTGATCGGGACCACGCGGGTGACGATGCCGTCGTCGATGGTGGTCAGGCCGCGCACCGATAGTACCGCTTGGAAGACAGCGTAGGCTTCTTCGACTGTGACCGGGTTGGGTGAGACTACGGTTACCTCTCCCGAGATCTTGTCTGAGAAGACGAAGTTTCTACCGGTAGCCTTGCTGATGAACTTGACGAACACCGGCAGATCGACGCTTTCGAAGTTAATCGTAAGCTTGCCCTTGCCGTCATTCGCCGCGGCCGGGTTCTCGGCCCTCCCCGAGCCGGCAACCGCCAGAACCACAATCACCACCAGCGCGAGGCGGGAGAGGGCTAGACCTAGAGTTGATAGTTTCGCTTTCATCTAACCTTATAGCTGTAGGTGCTCGGCTTGTTATTACGCAAAAGGTCGATACGAATCTCGTCGCTCGTCTGCACCTCGTCGAGCAGGGTCAGGGCTTTCGAGGGGTTATCGAGCTGCGTTCCGTTGACACTTTGCACGATGTCACCGTTCTTCAAACCCATACGGTCAAAAAGCGAACCAGGGCGGATGTTGAATACACGAAATCCGATGCTCTTGCCGTCGCGGAGAAAAGGGACCGCACGCATCTGCGTGACCAGGGTGCTGAGATTCTCGATCGAATGTTCTACCTCGCGTCGGTCTACCAGGAAATTGGTGCCTCCGGTGCGGCGTATGCCACCTCTGGCCACTGAGGCTACTTTTTGTTGTTTAGCGGGAGCGTCGTCGCTCTCCTCGCTTATCTCTATGGTCAGCCGCCGCCGTCCCTGCAGAATCACCGCACGCCGCGATTGCACGCCGACTAGCTTGGGGCCGTCGAATATACGCTCGCCCACCGCAAACACGTCTTGCAGCCCGCTACTGCTGTCCTCAAAAACGGCGAAACCGTGACCATCAAACTGCGCTGTTCCCCTCAGGGCCAGGTCGCCTCGGGCAGCGGGCGACGCAGCGGTGGCCGATTCATCGGGCAGGGGCTCAGAGCCGAAGAGGTTGCGTTCAAAGATCAGTGGGTAGTCTACCTGGGCAGCACTGGGTTTTTCCAGGCGTCTGTCCGCGAGTTCAGGCTGGGCAGGTTGAAGGTGGCCGGGCTCTTCCTCTAGCCACAGCGCCGCTGCCGCGCTTAGCGCCAGTGCCGCCGTGTAGGCGGCGACGGCTACAAGCAACATGCGCACGACTCGCACCCAATGCCGCATCGCCATCCCATCCCACACTCCTGGCAAGCTAGGTAAATCCCTGAAGCAATTCAAGTTTTCGCTTGCTGGTTGCGCGCTATCTAGTTGAACTCATGGAGACCGCGAGCTAGTGTGCCGCCGCAGCAGCTCCTCCCTTGGCGGGAGCTTCGGCACCACGACATGACCCAAGACAGTGCAAGCAACGACGGCAGCGCGGGGCCGTTGAAAGATGACGAACAAGTAGCGGTACGTCGTGGCAAGCTCTCGGCGTTGCGCGAACTTGGCGCCGCCTACAGTAACGACTTTCGCCGCGACTCGTTGTGCGGCGAGCTTGTCAGCAAGTTCAAGGACTTAGCGCCAGAAGAGGTGGAGTCTCGCAGCCACAACTATCGTCTGGCCGGGCGCGTGGTGGCGCTGCGCAGCTTTGGTAAGTCGGTGTTCCTCTCGCTGCGCGATGGCAGTGGCGCGCTGCAGCTGTATTTGCAGAAGAAGGAGCTCGCTGAGGAGGTCTTTGCCACGGTTTCGCGGCTCGACATCGGCGATATCGTTGGCGTCGAGGGCAGGCTGTTCGTGACTCGTAGCGGTGAGCTGACGCTGCGTTGTGCCGGGATACGCCTGTTGGTCAAGTCCTTGCGCCCGCTGCCGGAGAAGTGGCACGGGCTGACCGACGTCGAGACCCGTTACCGCCAACGCTATGTAGACCTCATCGTCAACCAGCAGGCACGCGAGACTTTCGAGCGCCGGGCACGCATTGTAAGCGGTATTCGGGCTTTCCTGGGCTCGCGCGGCTACGTCGAAGTCGAGACTCCGATGATGCAGCAGATAGCAGGCGGCGCGGCGGCGCGCCCCTTTACGACCCACCATAACGCCCTGGATCTCGACATGTACCTGCGTATAGCCCCGGAACTCTACCTAAAGCGGCTGGTTGTCGGGGGTATCGAGAGGGTATTCGAGCTCAACCGCAATTTCCGTAACGAAGGGCTGTCCACCGAGCACAACCCCGAGTTTACGATGTGCGAATTTTACCAGGCCTACGCTAGCTACGAGGATTTGATGGTGCTCACCGAGCAGATGTTCGCCGAGTTGGCCGCCGACATCCATGGCGCCAGCTCGTTTTGCTTCGGCGAACAGCAAATCGAATTTGCCGCACCGTTCTCACGCATGACAATGGCCGAAGCTGTGGCCGCGAACTCTCCGTTGTCACTGGAGCAGGCCGAGGACCCGGCTGCTCTGGCGGAGTACGCCGACGCGCTCGGCATCGACCGTGGCTCGCGCCACCCCGGTATGGGGCTGCTCGCCGACGTGTTTGAGGAGGTGGCCGAGAGTCGTCTCGTACAGCCGACCTTTATTACCAGTTTTCCCGTCGAAGTGTCGCCCTTGGCGCGTGCTAGCGATTCCAAGCCCGGGTTTGTCGACCGTTTCGAGCTCTACGTGGCTGGACGCGAGATCGCCAATGGCTTTTCCGAACTCAACGATCCTGAAGAGCAGTATCGACGTTTTCGCCAACAGTTGAGCCAGCGTGAGGCTGGTGACGATGAGGCTCATGCGATGGATGAGGATTATGTGCGGGCTCTGGAGTACGGTCTCCCGCCCACCGCGGGTGAAGGCATCGGCATTGATCGGCTGGTGATGCTGCTTACCGGGCAGACCTCGATTCGTGAGGTCATACTCTTTCCCCAACTCAAGCCCGAGCGTTGATGCTAAGGGCGGAGATGTGATGGGTTGGGAGTTCTTTGTTGCCCTGCGCTACTTGCGTTCGCGCCGGCGCGAGAGCTTTGTGTCGGTCATTACAGTTATTTCGACGCTTAGTGTTCTGCTGGGCGTCGCTGTTCTGACCATTGTGTTGTCGGTGATGAGTGGCTTCGAGGCCGACCTTCGCTCGCGCATACTCGGCCTGCACCCACATCTGCGTCTCGACGACCGTCTCGCGGGCGGGACCATTGCCGAACCCGACCGCTTTGCTGAAATCATGGCGGCTGATCCGCGCGTGGTTGCGGCTGCGCCGGTGGTGTCTGCACAGATGCTGATCGGCGCCAACGGTCGCATCTTTGGGGTCTATGCCCGTGGTGTGGATGCTCAGTCGTCCTCCAGCGTCCACGGCATTCTCGATTTCATCGAAGAGGGCGACGCCGGAGATCTGGCTGGACGCCATTTGGCCGACACCGGAGAGCTTGGCGAGCGAGCTCCGCCGCTGCTTCCGGGGGGCATGATCGGCAAGGACCTGGCGCGTCCGTTGGGCGTGGGGCTCTCGGAGGTCGTGTCGCTGATGGTGCCGAGTGTGTCAGCCAGCCCCATCGGCGCGTTGCCACGCAGCCGCCGCTTCGTGGTGGTGGCTATCTATAGCTCGGGCATGGTCGAGTACGACTCGGGCTTGGTCTACATGTCGCTCGAGGCGGCGCGGTCGCTGCTCAAGCTGGGGCCGGTGGCGACGGGTATCGAGGCGGTGCTCGTCGACCCCTACCAGGCTCAGGAGGTTGCTAGAGATCTAAACGAAGTTTTCGATATGCCGTTTTGGGTCACCAGTTGGACCGAGGTTCACCGCAACGTATTCGAGGCTCTGCGGCTGGAGAAAACGGTCTATTTTCTGGTGCTGCTTCTCATCATTCTGGTGTCGTCGTTCACCATTGTGTCTGCGCTGTATATGGTCGTGCTCGAAAAGCGACGCGATGTGGCGGTGTTCAAGGCCATGGGTGCCACCGATCGCAGTGTCGGTCTTATCTTTGTCGCCAAGGGTGTGTTGATCGGAGTGCTCGGGACGGTGCTGGGCGTGCTGCTCGGCTATGGGGCCTGCCTAGCATTGGAGCGTTATCAGTTCATCGAGCTACCCCCGGGTGTTTTTTACGTTTCGACGCTACCGGTGAGGATCTCTTTCGAGAATTTCGCCTTGGTTGCTGGAGCCGCGCTTGCCATCTGCCTGGGGGCCTGCCTGTTCCCGGCACGCAAGGCCGCGCGGGTCGTGCCCGTGGACGTGCTGCGCTATGAGTGAAACTGGTGGTTGTAGTCTCGAGGCGCGCGGGCTCGTCCGCCGTTTTGATGACGGTGAGCGTGTCATCGATGTGCTCTGCGGTCTGGACCTGGCGCTGGGCGCCGGTGAGAGTATCGCGGTTGTGGGGGAATCCGGGGTGGGCAAGAGTACCCTCTTGCATTTGCTAGGGGCTCTTGACCGGCCCGACGGTGGCAGCGTGTGTGTCGATGGTGAGAGTATCTTTGAACTGCCCGGCGCTGAGCTCGCGCGGATTCGCAGTCTCAAGGTAAGTTTTGTGTTTCAGTTTCATCACCTGCTTGGGGATTTTGATGCGGTGGAGAACGTGATGATGCCGCTGCTGATTGCAGGCGGGGGCCGAGCGGCGGCGCGGCAGCGGGCCACCCGGGTACTCGAACGGGTTGGCCTGGCCGAGAGGTTGTCGCACCGTCCTGGACAGCTATCCGGCGGTGAGCAGCAGCGGGTGGCGGTGGCGCGGGCGGTGGTGGTCGAGCCTCGGGTTATTTTGGCTGACGAACCCACCGGCAATCTCGATCCGGCCACTGCTGCGGACGTTCAATCGCTGCTTGTGGAGCTACAGAAAGAATCTGGCTGCGCGATGGTGGTTGCGACCCACAATGCGGTGTTGGCGGCTTCGATGGACCGGACCTTGCGGCTTGCCGAGGGGCGGGTACAGCAGGAGGTGGGTAGGTGAGACGTCGCTCTGTGAGCCTGTGGCTGTTGCTTTTTGCTCGCAGCTGGTGTTCCCAGAC
>CAZPPZ010000072.1:0-13625 GCA_964588545.1 uncultured Myxococcales bacterium
GCATCTCGGCGATCGGTCTTGATCCGCTCGCCGCGACTGCCGCGCAGCACAGCCGCAGATGCGTCAGGAGCAACGAGGTTGGGGCATTGGGCGCGCTCGCCGACAGCATTGCTGAAGAGCTGGCCGAGCCGCTCGAGAAACTAACCGAAGATCTGCTGCGTTCGATCGCCGAAGTAGATGGTGGCGATGAAGGTGTCGGTCCGGTTCTCGACGACGCTTTGGCCTCGTCACGGCGCTGTGCCGAAGTGGTTCGTGATCTGCTGCTGTTCTCCGGCGCCGAGTCTTGCGAACCCGCACAAGGGCCGGTCGCCAACCTGCGCCGCCGCTCTTTTAACTGACCTCCCGAAGTCTGTCTTGGCACCATCTCGAGGTCTTGCCTCGACGCCCGGGCTATGCCAAGGACTGCGACGATGTCGACCCATTCCAGAACGCAAGCTGCACGTCCTGGAGCGGTGTGGTATGGCAACGGACTGCATTTCGAATGCACCAAGTGTGGCCAGTGCTGCCGCGGTGCCAATGGTTACGTGTGGGTAGGGGAGAGCGAGATCCGCCGTATGGCCGAAGCCACCGGGCTGGGACTCGACGATTTCGGCAAACGTTATCTACGCCGGGTTGCAATGCGATATGCGCTGCTCGATGATTCGCGTAGCGGCGACTGCGTGTTTCTCGAAGGCGATAGTTGCTCGATTCACGACGCGCGCCCCGATCAGTGCCGCCGCTATCCCTGGTGGCCGGTAAACCTGGGCAGCGAGGCAGCGTGGCACCAGGCGGCTAGCCACTGCGAAGGGATCCGCGACGAGGCTCCGGTGGTTTCGCGTGAAGAGATTGACGCTCAGCGCTACGGTGGCGAAGACCCGGCTACGGCGAGGGCGCCGCAGGCGCCGTGGCCAGCTAGCGATCGGCGTCATCGAGCGGGACTCGCGCGTACAGCTTACGTGTTGGTGGCTACCGCTGTCTCGACCTTGTCGATCTCCATACCTACGCTCTACGAGTTTTCGCGCTCAAAGCTGCGCCGCGAAGTTGTAGACCGGCGCTTGCGCAGCTGGTCGCGTCGCCTCCTGGGCCTGGCCGGTGTCGAGGTAAGGGTGAGTGATCCTCATGATGCCTTCTCGGATTGTGATCGTGCGACGATCGTCATGAGCAACCACGGGAGTCTCTATGACATCCCGCTGTTGTTCGACTCGCTTCCAGGAACTCTGCGAATGCTTACCAAGAAGGAACTCTTCGCCATACCGATATGGGGCCGAGCCATGAGGGCGGCTGAGTTCGTTTCGGTGGACCGCCACGATCACCAACGTGCGTTGCACGACCTCAAGGTGGCTCGCGCCCAGATGATCAGTGGTATTACTCTCTGGGTCGCCCCCGAAGGTACCCGCCGTAACGATGGCCGACTGAACCGCTTCAAGAAGGGAGGGTTCATGGTCGCTCTGCAGACCGGAGCACGGATTATTCCAGTGGGTATTCGTGGTGCAGGAGAGATATTGCCACCAAAGACCTTTATGGGTTTGCATCTCGGCTGTAGCGTCGAGGTCGTGGTGGGTCGTCCCATCGATGCGCGCGACTACAGCGAGGATAGCCGAGATGAGCTGATTGACGCGGTTTACGCTAGTATTGCTGCGTTGTCGGGGCTCTCCACCGACCAGGGCGGCTAAGTCGTTGAATCGATAGGGAGTCGAAAAACCTCTCCAATTCTCATATCATAATAGATTGTACGTGATGTGGTGGTTGATGTGGGTTGGGGGCCTTTCCGTATAGCCTCGATGCTCGGAAGGGCGGGCACGGGGTGGTTATGTTCGGTCCTGCTCGTTTTGCTGGTGGTTCCGTCGGTGGCGCCTGCGCAGGGGCTCGACTACGAGGTCGAGATCCGCGGTCTCGATGAGCACCACAGACTCCTCGGTATAGTTGAGATAGTCTCGCGTCTGGTAACGCTTCGCGAACGTAGCCCGGCGACTGTCGGGGTGTTGCGGCGGCGCATCGCCGGAGACGTCGACCGCTTCGAGTCGGTGCTGCGCTCCGAAGGCTACTACGATGGTATCGTCGAGGGGCATCTAGACTCTAATAGCGAGCCGCTAGCGGTGGTTATGACCGTGGATGCCGGTCCTCCGTATCTGTTTGGCGGGCTTAGCGCCAGACTCGTTGATGACGCCACGGCCACGGCCAAGGCCCAGGCTATCGCCGATGGTTACATGCTGGGGATGGGAGACAGTGAGCGCGCTAAAGGTGCGAAGATTCTCGCGGCTGAAGAACGCCTGCTAGACCGTTTCGCCAATGCGGGCTACCCCTTCGTCCGCACCGCCGAGCGTCGTGTGACGGTCGACCACGCGACCCGCAGTGTTGATGTTGAGCTACTCATCGACCCTGGCCCGCGTGCGCGGCTAGGAAACGTATTGTTGACCGGCCTCGACGAGGTGAGCCAAGACTTCGTCCGTGGCCGGCTGCGTTGGGTAGTGGGCGACCTGTATTCTCCTGCTCTGCTCGAGGAGACCCGGCGTAGGCTGGTCGATACCCGGCTCTTTTCTTCGGTGAGTGTACGTACCGGCGAACAGGTAGACGACGATGGCCGCGTGCCTGTTGTCGTGTCGTTGCACGAGGCCCCGCCGCGTACCATCGGCGCCGGTCTGCGATACTCCTCAAGTGAGGGGATAGGCGGCAATGCATTCTGGGAGCATCGCAACCTGTTTCACGCGGGGGAGAAGCTGCGCGTCGACGGACGCAAGAACGATCTCGAGTTGCTCGTCAACGTCGGGTTTCGCAAGCCGGATTTCTACGTTGGTGACCAGACGCTGGTCCTTAACACTTCCTACGGCACCGAGGACAACAGTGCATTCCAGACCAAGAAAGTTGCCGCCTCTGTCAGCCTAGAGCGCAACGTCGGTCGTTTGTGGGCAGGACGGGCAGGCGTATCGTTCGAGTATGGACCGGTTGAGAGTGAGGCGGTAGCTGACGGTGAGCGTCTTCAAGACGAAAAATTTCGCCTCATAGGCATACCGATGAAGCTCAGCCGTGATACCTCTGATAATGTATTGAACCCTAGCTCGGGTAGTCGTTTCGCTGTCGAAGCAACACCGTATTTGGAGCAACTGGGTTCAGACCGCGGTTTTCTCTTGCTGCAGGTGTCCGACTCACTCTACCTTCCGCTGGGCCCGCGCCATAAGTTGGTGGCAGCAGGCCGCGTACTGGTCGGATCTATCCTGGCGGCGCGTGACCACAGTATTCCGAGCGATAAGCGTTTCTTCTCAGGTGGCGGTGGGTCGGTCCGAGGTTATGACTATCAGCTGGCGGGGCCGCTCGACCAAGACAACACTCCACTAGGTGGCCGCTCGGTTATTGAGATTGGGGGCGAGTTGCGTTGGCGCATTTCCGACAAGTTTGGGCTGGTTCCCTTTATCGAGGGTGGCAACGTCTTCTCCAACGCTCTGCCAGATGTCGTGGATGCGTCGCTGTTGTGGGGCACCGGGTTGGGGCTGCGCTACTATAGTGGTGTAGGACCGCTGCGTCTCGACGTCGCGACGCCGCTCAACGGGCGCGATGGTATCGATGATTCCTATGAACTCTACATTAGCCTTGGGCAGGCCTTCTGAGGGGATGGGTGATAGCAAAGCTGTCCATTAGACTGCTCGGTGTCCTTGCTGTCACCATTGGGCTGGGCCTGGCGGTCTTGCAGATACCGTGGGTTCAGGGCGGGATATCTCGGGGTTTAGCTGCAGCGCTAAGCGAGCCTGGCGAGTTCGAGCTACGTATTCGCGGATTCGGAGGCTTCTTGCCGTTCACGATCCGCGCCGATGAACTCAGCCTCGTCGACTCCGAGGGAGCGTGGCTATCGGTCTCGTCTTTGCGGCTTGATGTCATTCCCTCTGAGCTTTGGCGGGGCCGTATCGTGCTCCGCCGGGTGTTGGCCGAACAGCTTAGGCTTGTCCGGCTCCCCGTCAGTCATGACGAGACCGACGAGGATGGTGGCGTGCCGGCGTTCTTGCGTGTAGTGCTACTGGGAGAGCTCGATGTCTTTGATCTGCGCGTCGGGCCGTCGCTGCTGCCGATGTTGGGTGCGGGTGATGCGCCTGTGGGTTCTGCTTCGGCCGCTTGGAGCCCTCCGGTCGAAGTACGCGCGCATGGCCGCTACTATTTTCGCTCGCGCTCGGGTATGGCCGAGCTGTCGGTGACGCTTGATGCTGTTGACGGCGGAGCGTTGCTAAGCGACGAAGCGTCGGTTTCGGCTGCTCGTTTAGACCTCTCTGTACGCGGCAGCCTGGACAGCCCGGTGCTGAAGGCTAGTCTTGAGTTCGATGACGCCCGGCTGTTGAGTGCTAAGGCTGACAGGCTCGGGGCGGTGGTCGAGATCGAAGCTGTTGAATCTGCTTCTTCGCCCTCTCTTGCTGTCAAGTTGGCGGTAGAATTCGGCGGTGTAGACAGCGCTGACCTGCGCTTGCAACAACTGCTTGGCGACTCACCTAGTTTAAGTGCACAAGCGCTAGTTGATCATAACCGCGAACGGGTAGTGCTCGAGTCGGCGCAGTTAAGAGGCGCAGAGGCCGAGTTGGCGCTACACGGTCGGATAGAGAGCATGCGCGATCTGCTATTGGAGGTCGAAGCGGAGCTCGATGATCTCGCGATACTGAGTGGGCTGGTCTCGCAGCCGATCTCAGGTCGTGGGCAATTGCGCGCCAGCATCGAGGCCGACCTCTCTAGTGGCGTTGCCAGCGCCGAGACCACGGTGTCGATGCGTGGTGTTGACGCCGGCTCTCCGGCTATACGGGCGCTGCTCGGTGATCGCGCCCGGGCGGTTGGCCGCGTCGCCCGCAGTCACGGCGGAGAGCTCAGTGTCGAAGACTTTGAGCTGTCAGCGGTAGGCGGCGAGGTTTCGGGGCATCTACGCTACCAACCGGATAATGGCCGGCTGAGCGGGCTGCTGGCGGCACGAGTGAGCGACGTATCGGATTTGGCTCGGAGCGTGGGAAGTAACGCCAGCGGCGATCTATTGCTGAGGGCACAGCTCGAAGGTGATCGAGATGATATCTCGATTGACGCTGCGGTCGTGACCAATGGCTTGACTATCGCAAATCTCTCGACCGTTTCTGGTCGACTGGGTGTCCGTGCGCGTGGATCCATCGCAGAGCTTGGCGGTGACGCGTCGTTGCTTCTGTCGTCTGGCTCTAGCGAAGCCGTTGCGAGTGCTGACTTTGGCTGGAACTCCTCTGCCGGGCTTGAACTGAACGAGCTACAGGTGGATGGGAACGGGGTGCATCTGAGCGGCGCGCTTACGGTGTCGGCTGAAGATCGGCTGGTTTCAGGACAGCTCCTCGCTTCACTGGAAGACCTATCGTTGTTTGCGCCCCTGGCCGAGTTTGCGCTGGGCGGTTCGGCTACCCTCAAGGCGGATTTCGGCGTTGCCGCGGGGCAGCAGCTCGTTGATGTCAATGTTGTCGGAGAGGACGTCGTAGCCCAGCCGCACACCGATACTCGCCTTGAGCTGGGTCGGGGGGAGTTAAGCCTTCAGGTGCGCGACGCATCGGGGCAACCGCTGAGCAAGCTGGGGCTGCGGGCGACGGGCGCCAGGTTCGGTGACGTCATCGTTGATGCCGCCACGCTCGACGTAGTCCAGGCTGGCAATCAATGGCAGACCCAGGCTGAGGTTAGCGGACGCTATTTTGACGCGTTTGAGGTCTCGACCTCGAGCGTCTACGAGAGTCGCGATGACGGTTGGCAGCTCCTCGTGGATGGCTTCGAAGGTAGTATTGCTGATACGCGGGTATTTCTGGGATCAGCCCTGACGGTCGCCTCTGACGGCCGAGGTTTCTCCATCAATGGGCTGGACCTTGAGGTTGCCGACGGCCGCGTAGGCGGGGACTGGGACGAGTTGTCGGGGCCACAGCCGGTGGGCGCGATACGTATCACCGACCTTCCCTTGGATGTTCTACATTACTATCAGCCAGCCCTCGACGTGCACGGGCGTATCAACGGTGAACTAAAAGCTGGATCTCTGCAGACATCTTCTACCAAGACGGCATTAGCCGAACTGTGGTTGGAAGGGACCGGGGTCGAGGTTGTCAACACTCGCCACGGCGAGACACTGCCGATAGAAGCGCGGCTCGAGCTTCAGCGCTACCCTACCGGTCTTTCCGCACGTATGGAGATAGACACCGGAGTAGGAGAGGGTCTGTCGATAGTTGCGCAGCTGCCTCTGGTCGAGACCTCGGCTGCGCATCGTATTGTTGTCGATCGTAACGCCGAGGTTGTTGGTCGGGTAGAAGGAACCGCGAGTCTCGACCGGTTGTTGGCGCTTGGTGAGGATGCTGTTGATGGAGAAGCGTCGGTTGATCTTACGCTATCTGGTAGCCTCGACGATCCTCGTCTCCAGGGCACTGCCACGGTTGGCGAGGGGCTCTATACCAGTGCCGCTACAGGTGTTGCCTACCGCGACATTGATCTAAGTATTGCTGCCGACGGCCTCAACCTGCGTCTGGTGTCGCTTGATGCGAGTGATGGTCGCAGTGGCAGTCTGCGGGCTAGCGGAGAGTTGGATCTTTCGGCTGGAATCGATGAACCGAGTTACCGCGTTGCGGTCGAGTTGACAAAGATGCGGATTCTTAACCTCGATGAGCTCGAGGTTAAGGCGGGTGGTGTGCTTGAGGTGATGGGTGGTAACACCGCCGCAAGAATCTCGGGCCGTCTTGATGTTGCGAAGGCCGAGGTAACCCTGCCCGAGCGACTGCCGCCCGAGATAGTAACGCTCGAAGTTGTCGAGACCAACGCGCTGTACAAGCGCTCGATTCGGCTGGGAGGTAACCATGTGCCGCTCCCGACTCCGATCGACTTGGACGTTCGCCTGGTGGCTGACGGCAAGGTGTTTGTTCGCAACCGCGATTTCGATTCGGAATGGAAAGGTGATGTCATTGTTAGTGGGACCAGCATCTCTCCGTTGATTGACGGTAGCTTGACTCTGGTGCGCGGTGAACTCGCGGCTCTGGGGCTAAGCTTGAAGGCTACCCGGGGCAGTATTGGTTTTTCTGCAAGCGAAAAGATCGATCCTTCGGTCGATATTGTCGCTGAGTCTGCAGCTAATGGCATAACCGCCCGGGTAATCGTCAGTGGGCGTGCTTCAGATCCGATAATTAGTCTGGAGTCCGACCCGCCATTGCCGCCCGACGAGATCGCATCGCGTCTGCTGTTTGGTGACAGTCCCGGTCAGCTGTCGCCGGCTCAGAGTCTGCAGTTGGCCCAGGCTCTGGCGCGATTGTCCGGACGCAGGGGCGTCGATCCCCTGGGCTGGGTTAGGCGGACGGCCGGGCTCGACTTGCTGCAGATCAACAGTGGCGAGGAGGGTAGCGAGACCTCGGTGGTGAGCCTTGGCAAGTATATCAAACGAGGGGTGTTCGTCAGTATCAATCAAGGTTTTGCCTCGCGTAGCAGCACCGCTAACGTTGCTGTAGATATTACCGATCATGTCAAGATCGAGAGCGAGATAGGCAGCAACTCGACTGGCAGCATCGGCGTGACTTGGGGCTGGGATTATTGATCCCCGATGCCCAGTTGACACCGCCAGCGAGGCTTTTGTTGGAGGAGACTCCCGGTTAGACTCGTGCGATGAACGATCTTGAGAGCTTTCGCGTTGAGGTGCGCCGCTGGCTGGACGACAACTGTCCGGCCTCGATGCGGTGGCCAGAGGGTGACAACAGCAACCCTGCGCTCAGTGACGACCTGGTCTGGGGGGGGCGTAAAGAGAAGTTCGCCAATCCAGATTCAAGAGTGTGGCTGGAGCGTATGGCCGCGCGCGGCTGGACCGCACCAACTTGGCCTTGTGAGTACGGTGGCGGTGGCTTGAATAAAGCCGAGGCCAAGATCCTCGCCTCTGAGATGGCGGCTATCCGTGCGAAACCGCCGTTGATTGGATTTGGGCTGACGATGATTGGTCCACTGCTTCTAGAGTACGGCAGTGAAGAGCAAAAACGGCGTTTTTTGTCCGAGGTCTGTCGTGGCGAAATTCGATGGTGCCAGGGCTACTCCGAGCCAGGCGCGGGATCCGACCTTGCTAGTCTGCAGACACGCGCGGTGCTCGACGGCGACGAATGGGTAGTCGAGGGACAAAAGGTCTGGACGTCCTACGCTGATGCCTCTGACTGGATGTTCTGTCTGGTTCGCACGGACCCCGATGTGCGCAAGCAGGCAGGGATTACCTTTCTGCTGTTCGATATGGACTCGCCAGGGGTGTCGGTACGTCCCATCGCTCTGATCAGTGGTGCCTCGCCGTTTTGCGAGACCTTTCTGGAAGATGTTCGTGTTCCCAAGGATCAGGTTGTGGGCAAGGTCAATGATGGCTGGACCATGGCCAAGGCGCTGCTCGGTCACGAACGCAGCATGATTAGCGATGCCTTCAGTGAGGGCCGCGGGCGCAACCAGTTGGCAGATCTCGCCCACGAGTACTTGCCCAGCGAAGACGGCCGAGTAGGGGATCCGGTTGTGCGCGACCGCATCGCCCAGCTAACGATCGACAAGATCGCGCTCGATTTGACCCTGGCGCGATCCAAAGAGGCGGCCAAACTCGGTCATCAGCCCGGCCCCGAGTCATCAATCTTCAAGTACTATGCAACCGAGCTCAACAAGAACCGTCATTCTCTGATGATGACGATTATGGGTCCGCAGGCTCTCGGCTGGGAGGGGCCCGGATTCGACCAGCACGAGACGGTGCTTGCTCGGGCCTGGCTGCGCTCGCGCGGCAACTCCATAGAGGGCGGAACCTCGGAGATTCAGCTCAACATCATTGCCAAGCATGTGCTTGGACTACCGGATTGAAGGAATAGACAGCAGATGGCTTTGGTACTCAACGAAGATCAACAGATCCTTAAACAGACCGCGGCGGATTTCGTTCGTAGGGAGTCGCCGCTGAGTCGCGTGCGCGAGCTGCGTGACAGCGATGACAGCGACGGCTTCTCGCGTGGGCTGTGGGCTCAGATGGCCGAGCTTGGTTGGTCGAGCATACTGGTTCCGGAAGAGTATGGAGGACTGTCGATGGGCTATCTAGAGATGGCCTGTGTCCTAGAAGAGTGCGGCCGCAATCTGGTACCAGAACCTCTGTTGTCGACAGCCGTGATGGGCGTCTCTGCGATCGTAGCTGCGGGCAGTGAGGAGCAAAAACGAGAACTCTTGCCCCGCGTTGTTGACGGGTCGCTGCTGTTGGCGCTGGCTCACCACGAGAGGGGGGCTCGCTACGACGTGTTTGACATTGCGACGGTGGCTACGCCCAAGCCTGGCGGATTTGTCCTCAGTGGCAAGAAATCGCTGGTGCTCGACGGCCACGTCGCCGATGTTCTGATTGTTGCTGCGCGCAGCAATGGCGAACGTGGAGATCGCGACGGAATAAGTCTGTTCTTGGTCGATCCCAACTCACCCGGGGTTACGGTGGAGAAGCACTCGACCATCGATCTGCGCAACGCGGCGCTGGTGACTCTGGCCGATGTTGAAGTCGCAGAATCCTCATTGCTCGGTGAGCTCGGGCAGGGGGGGGCGGTGCTCGAAGATGTTGTCGGCCGTGCGGTAGTGGCGCTGTCGGCTGAGATGCTCGGCAATATCCAAGGCGCCTGCGAGATGACCCTCGAGTATCTCAAGACCCGCAAGCAGTTCGGCGTCTTGATCGGTTCCTTTCAAGCTCTGAAGCATCGAGCAGCCATAATGTTCGTCGAGACTGAATTGGCCCGCTCGACGGTGCTTGGCGCGTGTGATGCTATCGACAGCGCTGCCGACAACTGGCTGGCACTGGCATCGGTGGCCAAGGCTCGTTGTTCGGATACGGCGGTGTTGGTCGGTCACGAGGGCATTCAGATGCACGGCGGTATCGGGATGACGGATGAACACGACATTGGCTTCTTCGCCAAGCGGGCGCGAGCCTCGGAGTTGACCTTTGGTGACGCGGCCTATCATCGCCGGCGCTTTGCGGGGCTCAGTGGCTTTTAGGCCTCACCTGCGCTGCCCCCCCATAAGTGTGCCCCCTGTTTGGGGCTCGACGTTGCTAGGGTGGAAGGAGTATTATGGGCCATCGGGGAATTAGCAGGGCGCCTGACTGAGCTTTGGGCGGGGCCTGCCGAGAGAGCGTAGCCAAGGGGGCGAGGGTGGCAGATTCAGCTGGTATGGCAGACGAGGTGCTTACTCGTGTCGAGAATAGGCCGACGGTTTTCGTCGTGGACGACGACCCGGCGGTGCGCGAGTCGCTTAGTTTTCTGATGGGATCGGTAGGCATCCGAGTAGAGACCTTCGCCAACGCTCAGGCCTTCCTAGACGGCTACAGCGACGCCCGAGAAGGTTGCCTCATCCTCGATGTTCGCATGTCGGGGATGAGTGGTTTGGAGCTGCAAGAGAGGCTTCAAAGTCTCGGAAGCAGGCTGCCGATTATCGTCGTAACGGGCTACGGCGACGTGGCAATGGCCGTGCGGGCCTTGAAACGAGGCGCTCTGGACTTTATCGAGAAGCCGTTTACTGATCAGGAGCTGCTTGAGCGCATCAACGGGGCTCTTGATGTGGATCAGCGCAATCGCAACCGTGATGCTATGTGCCGCGAGGTTGAGGAGCGCATAAGTCACCTTACCCGTCGTGAGCGTCAGGTGATGGATTTGGTGGTGGCTGGCAAAGCCAATAAGGCCATTGCCCACGAACTCGACCTCAGCCCCAAGACTGTCGAAGTGCATCGCGCGCGTATGATGGAAAAAATGGGAGAGGCCTCACTTGCGGAACTCTTGCGCACGGTTCTGGTGTATCAGTCCTCCACTCCTGAGCGTGAATAACGCGCCGCAGCTTAGGGTAAACCCCTAGTCGTCCCCGGGAAAAACCTAGCTATACAAACCGCCCGACTATTTGCTAGTGAAGTGTGTGGCTGTGGCGGAGTAGGTGCCTCCGCAAGTCGCTTCGCAGCCGCCTATGCTATGAACCAACGATTGATGCTCATGTCCTCCTTCTTGTTCGCAGCGAAAGCTGCGGTGATGTGGCTGGGCGCTTGGTTTGATGGCAACAGGTTCTGAGCCGGCCCACGCCGCGGTCGGCTCAGAACCAGCGTTGCTCCGCTCCCTCAGGCAGCGCTGATGCTGTGACTTTGGCTTTCTGAATCAACTCCCAGAAGTAGCGGTAGGTCGCCCTATCGTGCAGTTTGCCCTCGTACTGAATCGGGCCCCAATCGGAGTCTTGTGCGGCACTGAGGATGTTATGCGCGGCTTCGACCTCGTCGAAATTGGGTCGCATGGCGTCGATGATCGGTTGGATCTGTGCGGGGTATATCGACCACATGCGCAGGAAGCCAAACTCATCCCGGGCGCGGCATGCATCACCATAGGTTTGGTGCTCGTTCTTCAAATCCAGGGTGACGTTGTGTGACGGTACGGCTCCCGCACACATCGCCGCTGAAACTGTTCTGGCCTTGGCGTAGGCGATGGCGCGGTGGTTAAACTGTCCGGGAGAGCGCATGCAGTCGGAAGGCAGGGCGCCGTGAAACCCCGAGACGAAATCCATAAGGCCGAAGTCTAGTACCTGGACCCAGTCGAGAGCCGCAATCTCGTAAGCATCACGTACCGCGCCGTGGGTTTCAATCAGAACATGTACAGGGATGGTACGATTAAGCCGCGCTTTGCTCACCGAGTCTTTAATGTAGTCGATTTGCTCCGCGACTTCAGCCGTTCGAGTAGGTTTTGGAATGGTGATGTAGGCTACTGTGTCGCCGGCTCCGGCGATGATGATGTCGACCTCCTTGCGCCACCACTGGTTTGCGTGATCATGGATACGCACGCCGGTGTTGCGGTGCTGGTTCAAGGGTGAATTGGTCATCGCTACGACCATTTCGGCGTACTCGACTTCTTTGCCCTTACTCGAACCGTCTTCGCAGTCCATGGTGACATCGAATACACCGCCCATCTTGTTCTGAAGCTCCATGGCTTTGGTAATCAGCTTCTCGCTACCTGCGAAGTGCTCGCAGGGGCTGATAATCGGGTAGCGTTTTTCACCGGCAAAAAGGGCATCGTTGGGATGGATCCGTTTGATCATGACAGGCTCCTCGGATGGTGTGCATCGGGCACGAGGGCAGCGCTTGAAAGGGGGCGGCACTCAAGTAGCAAACGCCGAACGTTGGCCTGATAACTGTTCCCAGTCAAGTAGCCAGGTGACCGACGCTACAGTGCCCGGGCTGGACAGCGAAGCGACGTCCGGCTAACTAGGTCGCAGTATGGACAGAACAATATTCAGCGAAGAACACCACCAATTTCGCGATGCCTTCTCGCGTTTCTGCGAGAGTGAGATTCTTCCTTATCATCGAGACTGGGAGAAGCAGGGGGTGGTTCCACGCTCGCTATGGGCCAAGGCGGGCGAGGCGGGGTTTCTCTGCTCGTTCTTGCCCGAAGAGCTGGGCGGGTCGGATGCCGACTTCTTATTCTCGGTGGTGATGATCGAAGAGTTGGCGCGTATCCGCGCCACGGGCCCTGCCTTTTCCCTGCACTCGGACATCTGTGCTCCCTACATTGCGTCCTACGGCAGTGCCGAACAGAAACGCCGTTGGCTTCCCGGTTGCGCCAGTGGTGAAACCATTCTGGCCATTGCCATGACCGAGCCCAATGCCGGCTCGGACCTTGGTGGTATTCAGACCACCGCTCGCCGTGATGGCGATTCCTACGTACTCAACGGCCAGAAGACTTTTATCTCGAATGGCCAACTCTGCGATTTGGTAATCGTCGTTGCCAAGACGGATGTCGATGCGGACCCTCCCTATACGGGTATGTCGCTGTTGGTTGTCGAAGATGGTACGCCCGGCTTCGAGAAGGGTCGCAATCTCGAGAAGATTGGTCTCAAGGCGCAGGATACCTCGGAGATGAGTTTCTCCGACTGTGTGGTCTCGGCGGATAACCTACTGGGAGATGAGGGTTCAGGGTTTTACTATCTAATGGACAAACTCCAGCAGGAGCGGCTGGTGGTAGCCGCCGGGTGCGCGGCTTCGGCCGAGTTGGTGCTGGCCGAGGGGGTCAACTACTGCAAGGAGCGCAAGGCTTTCGGAAAGCCCCTGTCCAAGCTTCAGTCGATTCAGTTCCGTTTGGCTGAACTCGCCACAGAGGTAGAGATAGGACGTACCTTCGTTGACCGTCTGATCGGCGATCACGTTGCCGGTAAGCAATTAGTCACCGAAGTGAGCATGGCTAAGTGGTGGCTCAGCGAACAGCTGAAGCGTGTATGTGACGAGGTGCTGCAGCTCCACGGGGGCTATGGCTACATGATGGAGTACCCCATAGCACGAGACTATCTCGACGCACGTATACAGACGATTTTCGCAGGAACCACCGAGATTATGAAGCTGATAATCGCCCGGCAAATGGGGCTCTGAGGCCAACCTCAGGGGTCGTTTCTGCTAGTCCGTGTTGGTGTTAGCATGCCCGGGTCGTGTGGATGCTGTTGCGAATGCCGGTGCCGCCGGAGTCCCGGGATGCCGCGAATAGCGTCCGCGAGGGGGTCATCTCGTTTGCAGAAGGCGAGCTGGCGGTAGCGACGGTGGCCGTCGCCAACGGCGGGGGCTGCAAGCCACCGTCGTTTCTCAGTGAGCCGAATCCGCTTGTCGGACTCAAGCTCCACACTCCTCCCAGGCGCAGCGCGCTGGGGCGGGTGGATGCGGT
>CAZPPZ010000073.1:0-13525 GCA_964588545.1 uncultured Myxococcales bacterium
CCAGGATACGCCGCTTTTTTCGCTTAGCCTAAACACAACTTTAGATCATAGCCCTCTGCTAAATTGGCGGGCCTAACTCATGGACTTTAGGTCACGCAAGTACTGGGTCTTCGACCTCGATGGGACACTGACTGAAGCGGTTCACGACTTCGATGCGATTCGCCGAATGCTGGGTATTGATAGCGGCGCGGGGATCCTCGAAGCCTTGGAGGCGATGGAGGGCGCACAACGCGCGGCTATGATAGAAAAACTCGACCGCTTCGAGTACCAGCTGGCCCGCAAAGCCGTCGTCGCACCGGGTGCCCACCAGGCGATTGCGGCATTGTTAGACCGCGGCGCGGATTTAGGCTTGGTAACGCGCAACAATCGCCTTAACGTCACCACTACTCTGAATGCCATAGGATTGAACGGAATCTTTTGCGAGGAGACCATCATCACCCGCGAAGACGACCTGCGGCCCAAGCCTGCAGCCGACGGCATTCTAGCTCTATTCGGACGCTGGGGCGCGAACCCGGGTCACGGAGTCATGGTCGGTAACCACGAAGTCGACCTGCTTGCCGGCCGCGCCGCCGGCACGGCGACGGTTCTCGTCGACCCCAGCGGACACTTTCGTTGGCCTGAGCACGCCGACCTGCTCGTTCAGACCCTCGATGAGCTACCCTAGCCCAGATGATTCATCTGCGCCGAGCACGCTGGCCAAACAAGACCGAGCGCGCGCTGGCATCAGGCGGACTGGAACTGCGTAGATCTTCGCCGACGGCTAGCCCGCGGCTAACGGCTGGACGTGCCTTCAGCCGCTCAAACCATCGCCGCAAATTGGCGAACTCATCTAGGTCCTGGCCTTGCCGCTTGTAGGGCACCACCCACGGCCACACCGCCATATCGGCTATAGAGTACTCCCCAGCCAGATACTCACGGTCAGCCAGGTGTTGGTCAAGAACACCGTAGAGGCGGTTAACCTCATCGCTATAGCGGCTGATCGCGTAAGGAATCTGCTTCTCGGCATAGTTGCGGAAGTGGTGGCACTGCCCTGCCATAGGACCGAGCCCGCCCATCTGCCACATCAGCCACTGCAGAGCCTGGTAGCGCGGCCCACCGCTTCGCGGCAAGAACTGCCCGGTCTTCTCGCCGAGGTAGACCAGGATCGCCCCCGATTCGAAGACCGAAAGCGGCCTTCCCTCGGCGTCGTCGTCAACGATCGCGGGCATCCGGTTGTTGGGGCTGATGGCAAGAAACTCGGGCGCGAATTGCTCTCCCTTGGAAATGTTGACCGGCAGGACGCGGTAGGCAAGCCCCATCTCTTCTAGAGCGATGGTTATCTTCCAACCGTTCGGAGTGGGCCAGTAGTATAAGTCGATCATCTCGCGCCTGCGCGGCAACGCTACTGGCCAGCATTACGCGAGTCAAGATCGCCAGGCGCATCAACCCGTTTACAGTTTTCTAGAGATGGTCAAGAGGTATAGCGTTGAGGGGGCTTGGAAAACGCTAGGTATGAAGGAAAAACGATGAGCAATACAAGCTTTGAGATCGACGGTGCAGTAGCGGTTGTCACCATCAACAGGCCGGAACTGCGTAACGCCATCGACCGACAGACAGCAGAGGACTTATCAGCCGCGTTTCGCCGCTTCGAGGACGACCCCGACCTTTCGGCAGCAGTCTTGACTGGCGCCGGGGGATACTTCTGTGCAGGCGCCGACCTACGCGCAAGCGCAGAGGGCCGCGGCAACCGTGTAGGAGTCGAGGGCGACGGGCCGCTCGGACCAACGCGCTTGCTGCTCTCAAAACCGGTAGTCGCGGCGGTCGAAGGACCGGCGGTGGCCGGGGGGCTCGAACTGGCGCTGTGGTGTGACCTGCGGGTCGCGGCCGAGGATTCACTATTTGGCGTCTATTGCCGACGTTGGGGTGTGCCCCTGGTAGACGGCGGAACCGTGCGGCTACCGCGCCTGATCGGCCACAGCCGCGCTCTCGACATGATACTCACCGGACGCGGTGTCAGCGGCCGTGAAGCCTATGACATGGGATTGGCAAACCGTGTGGTGGCAAGCGGGACGGCTCTCGCTGAAGCCGTCGACCTAGCTGCTACGCTAGCTAAATTTCCCCAGAACTGTCTACGCAGCGATCGTTTGTCCTGCTATGAGCAGTGGGATCTAGCACTCAACCGGGCACTCGCCAACGAAACCAGGCGTGGCATCGAAGTCCTAGCATCGGGTGAGGCCCGCGATGGTGCAGCGCGCTTTGCTCGCGGTGAGGGTCGTCACGGTTCGTTCGATTGACCGGCGCTAACTAGACGCGACCAGTAACCAGCACGATCTTTCCCTTCGCCTTGCGTTGCAGCAGCATGTGCAAGGCATCGGCGGTTTCTTCAAGGGGAAAGGTCGCGCATACATGAGGCTTGATCTTACCCTGCTCGTACCACCGCCCGAGCTCCGCAAGATTGGCTTGGTTCTCTTGTGGCTCGCGGCCGGCAAACGCTCCCCAGAACACGCCAACTACGCTACAGCCCTTGAGTAGAGCCAGATTGACCGGAAGCTCCGGGATTCGACCACTGGCAAAGCCGATCACCAACAAACGTCCCTTCCAGTTGATACAGCGTACCGCTTGATCAAAAGCGTCGCCGCCAACCGCATCGTATATTACGTCGGCACCCTTGCCACCGGTGAGTTCCTTGGTCCGCTCTTTGATACCCTGATCGCTGTAGTTGATGGTCTCGTCGGCACCGTACTCGCGACACAAGGCGAGCTTGTCATCGGAACTCGCGGCAGCAATCACACGTGCTCCAAGCAACTTTCCCAGCTCGACTGCCGCCAGACCGACACCGCCAGCGGCACCAAGAACCAGCAGGGTTTCTCCGTGGAGAAGCTCCGCTCGTTGCTTGAGCGCATACAGCGAAGTGCCGTAGGTCATGGTAAAGCCCGCCGCGGTCTCTGAATCCATCCCGGCCGGAACCGGCATCACGTTACTCTCGGCGGTAACCACCTGTTCGGCGTAACCACCCCACCCAACCATAGCGATAACGTGGTCGCCAACCTTCACGTTAGCGACGCTGTCACCGAGTTCGAGCACCTTACCGGCAACCTCGCCACCAGGAGAGAAAGGAAGCTCGGGTTTGAACTGATACTTGTTCTCGATGATGAGCGTGTCGGGAAAGTTCACCCCACAGGCTTCAACGCCGATACGGACTTCTCCCGGGCCAAGCGCAGGCACCGCGACATCCTCGATGACGAGGCTCTCGGGCGGACCGTACTCTTTACACAAAACTGCCTTCATAAGACTCAGGAACCCGATTCGCAGGCACTATGCAAGAGCTCGCGGATATCCTCGAGGGTAAAAGGTTTCTCGAGGAACGCCCAGACTCCGGCACGTTCGACCCGCTCGCGCAGTTCGGTCGAGGGATACCCCGAGATTACGATGGTCTTGAGGTTAGGACAGACCTCGGAGATTTCCGCAGCAACGCGAAGACCGTCTATACGGTCTCCGAGCATCCAGTCTACAACCAGAACGTCAGGC
Organism: uncultured Myxococcales bacterium; assembly: GCA_964588545.1. Classification (GTDB taxonomy): domain Bacteria; phylum Desulfobacterota; class Binatia; order UBA1149; family SPBQ01; genus CAZPPZ01. Next base: position 3,508 of record CAZPPZ010000073.1, read on the forward strand.
AAGAAGTTCTTGCCCAGCTCAATCGCTTCTAAACCGCTGATCGCGGACTCCACCTCTAGGCCCTCACCCTTGATCAGCCATACCAGGCTATCGCGGTAACTCTCCTCGTCATCAACGACCAGGACCTTCATGGCAGACGTTTCCATATCTCGTCCCGTCGTCCTGCGGCATAGGCGCAAGCGATCGAGCAATTCCTATACTCCAGTCCTACCACAGTCGCGCTGCTTGTGTCACCACGGCTTCTCAAACCTCTTTCTACCAGGGGTTTCGGCCGGTCACCACAACCACTCGGCACTCCAGCAATCTTGCACTCGTGGCAAAACCGCTGCTAGTCCTTTCACAGACCCAACCGACGACCTCTCCCGAGCACTACACGCTCAGACTGCGCCAAGCACCAGCATACCAAAAGTAGCCATAAACGGCGGCTTGAGACGCTCGCCACACAGTAACCGTGACCCAGATTCCAAGAAGGCCCAAACCCCATACCATCCCCGCCATCCACGCGGCTGGCAGAGCCAAGCACCACTGAGCAACCACCGAGACAAGAAACACCCGGCGATTGTCCCCAGCACCGAGCAAGGCGTTTGATAGCACTATGCCCGCGATGTCCAGTGATAGGCTAAGGCCGACCATACGCAGCGGCCAGCAAGCAAGCTCGAGAGCACCTGGCTCATGTAGGAATCCACTCATTATCCACTCAGGGACGGCCACCATCGGCAACGCCACTAGCAGCGTGCACGCCGCTCCCAACTTGGCAACGTCCCAGCCCCAACGCATAGCATCGGCTGGCTCGCTACGGCCAAGCGCCTGACCAACCAGAGTCGCGGCTGCCAGGCCAAGACCAATGCCTGGCAGTATGGCTACCAGGGTAATGTTCATCAGTGCTGTAGCGGCGGCTAACTCGGTAGTGCCAACCCGTCCAACGATCCAAAACAAAGCAGTCAGACCAAAAAAGAACGAGAATTGCTGTAGGCCGCTAGGGATACCCAAACGCAGCATGGTCGCCAGGGTTCGCCCATCGGGAAGCCTCGAGAGAAAACCTCTGCTGCGGGCATGCCGCCAGGCCAGAAAGAAATAGTAGAGAGTGCCGATCACGGTGGCGATGGTCGAGGCGAGACCCGCTCCGAATGTTCCAAGCGGCGGCGCGCCAAACTTACCGAAGATCAGTATCCAGTCGAGAACGACGTTGGCCAGATGCATGACTATCAGCACCCTCATGTAGAGTTCGGAGCGCCTCACCCCATTCCAATAGCCGCGAAAAGCAAAGTTCATTGCTATGGCGGCAATCGCGACTAATCGGGCCTGCATATAGGGCACGCCTTGATGCAAGACCTCAGGATCGCTGTTGAGCCAGACAAACACGCGTGGAGTCACGACTACCAGCAAGACGGCCACCGGCACTCCCACCATTACCGCGAAAGCCAGACCGCCATTGAGAACTAACGCCGCCTCATCCTCACGCCCCTCTCCGACACGCCGGGCCGACATTGCCTGCACCCCACCAGAAGCCACCCCGACGATGAAAGTCGAGAGCATCAGCGAGGCGAAACTGCCGATACCGACCGCGGCAAGCGCCGATTCGCCAAGCACGCCGACCATGGCTGCATCGACCAGGTTGAGTAGATTCTGCGAGACCATGCCAGCCACGATCGGTAGCGCCAGCAGGCGAATGGTGTGGAGCCTTTGTCGTCGGGGGAAAGACAGCACGCTAATTAGTCCGGTCATCAACCACCCACAGCGGCGGCCGAGCCGGCCGCAAGCTAGCCGTGAAGCGGAACCGGGCCAAACCCGGCGCTAGGCAGAGCCCTAGCCGCACATTTTCGTGCAGCCAGCTGTTCACTCCGGGTTTGAACTGCGGAGCTCGCGGGCGCAGCCTGAGAGTCTAGCTCCCTAGGAGCTATGAGGTGGTGGTGGTGGATGCGCTACGTTGAAGCGTCTGCGGGTGCACTGGCTATTGTAGTCCTACTATCAATGCCAGCAGCCGCTGAAGTTTATAGTTTTGAAGACCTGACTGAGGGTCACGTCCTGGTGTCGGCTGATTTCGGCTCGGAAATCATGCTGTCGGTAACAACGAACGGTAGCAGCGCTGCGGGTTCGGCAGTCGTGTTTGACTCCTCGTGTCGACGAGGCTGCAGCGGCGACGACCTAGACCTGCTTACTCCCGGCACTGGCGCGGGGAACAACAACCCACAGGGCCATATCCTTGTAATCCGCGGGGATGGCGACAGCCCCGGCGGGGACGGCGACAACCCTGGCGGGGATGGCAGCCGCCACGATGACCATGACAGCGACAGCGATAGTGACGGCCAGCGTGGACATCACCGCGCTCGCAGCCTGTTGCAGCTCGGTAGTATCCGCGGGGGTACGGTTGAGCTGGTATTCGCGCGGCCTCACAAGGTCTATAGTCTGCGCATCCTCAACGTAGGGCCCGCCGCGGCCGGCTCGCACCTGGAAATAGACCGGGTTGATGGACAGGTGCAGGTGCTGGCGTTCGCACAACTAGGGGTGAACTCTGCGCAAACAATTGCCATAGCCGATCCCCAGCCAGCCACGGCGCTGCGAATCATCCTCGCCGGCGCAGCGGGCCTAGACGACATCGATCTTGAGCCGGCCTGTGGTGACGGCCTAGTCGATAGTGGCGAAGTTTGTGACCCTCCAGACGAGCGGTTGTGCGGGCACGACTGCCTACCTGTCTCACTGTGCGTCGATGCTAGCAATGCCGCCATCAACGATAACGCCTCGTGCAGTGACGGCGATAGTATGTGTACGTTCCGTGATACCTGCGCTGCCGGGATGTGTATCGGTGAACCCTTGTGCAGGCCTGGCTGCGAACGCTGTGATGCGGGCTCGTGCACAAGCCTCTGCGGCAACCCTCACGACCCGCAGGTCGATGCGATTACCATCTCGGATGCGTTGTTCAGCCTGCGCGCGAGCGTCGGCCTGGAGTCTTGCGCTCTTTGCGTGTGTGACGTCAACAACGACAGCCGGATCGCTCCATCCGACACCCTGATAACTCTGCGCTCGATAGTGCTGCTGCCGACGGTCTTCGATTGCTCACCGCTCGCGACCACACCACTGCCCTAGCCGTCGGCGCTTGGCCGAAGCGTCGACCAGCAGGCCTAGCGCAGCGACTGTGTCCTCTGATACTGGTCGCCGTCGTCAGCGCTTGTTCCGCCAGTCCTCCGGCCAACATCGACGATAGCTGCGCGATATTCGCGCACAAGCACAGCTGGTACAGAGCAAGCAAACGCTCACAACAGCGTTGGGGAACACCCATCCCTGTACAACTGGCGATCATCCACCAGGAATCACGCTTCCGCGCTCGCGCGCGGCCACCGCGGCGGCGCATCCTGTGGATCATACCCGGGCCGCGGCCTTCATCGGCCTACGGTTATACCCAGGCTCTCTCTACGACCTGGAACGAGTATATCGCCTCTTCCGGCAACCGCGGAGCCGACCGCAACGACTTCGCGGATGCCGTCGACTTTATCGGCTGGTACACCGCACGCACGGCTCACAACACCGGCGTGTCGCAAAACGATGCCTACAGTCTCTACCTCGCCTACCACGAGGGCGACGGGGGTTTCCTCCGCAAAACCTACCGCAAGAAGAAGTGGCTGTTAGCAGCAGCCCGAAAGGTCCAGGCCAAGGCGACCCGCTATCGCAGGCAGTTATCGAGCTGCGAGGGTCGTTTCAAACGGCGCTGGTGGCTGCTGTGGCTGTTGTGACCGCAGTCTGAGCGCGTTAGCGTGAGCCCGCTGTCCGAACGCCGCTGCCCGATTCCAAACAAGCAGCGATTCGGCGCCAGGAGTAGGGATCATGCCAGAAATGAAACACGTCGAATTGCTGCGCGCCTGCGAGGCGGTGAAAATTCCCGAGGGCACTCGCATAGAGCTTCCTCAAGGCACCGAATGCCTTCTCACCCAGTCGCTCGGTGGCTCGTTCACCGTACAAGTGCGCAGTCACGGGGGACTGTTCCGTATCGCCGGCCGCGATGCCGAAGCTCTAGGCCAAGATCTGCCCGCCGGGGCCGTTTCGCCCGACAGCGAGGGCACGGACCTTGAAACTCGCGTAGACGAGGCACTACGCAGCTGTTACGACCCCGAGATCCCCATCAACATTGTCGATCTCGGCTTGATCTATGACTCACGGATCACGCCCTGCGCTGATGGCTCGAGCCGTATCGATATCAAGATGACACTGACCGCCCCCGGTTGTGGCATGGGCGTCGCCATCGCCGCCGATGCCGAAGACAAGCTGCGGGCCATCACGGGTGTCAGTGACGCGTCGGTCGAAATCGTCTGGGACCCGCCGTGGAACGCACACATGATCTCCGAAGAGGGGCGACAAAAACTCGGAATGTAAGCAGGCAGCCCCCGCACACAAACGTACAGACGTACATGGTTGCCTTAGCGCGGTACATATTTAGGCAACAGCGGTGCGCTACTGCGTTGTAGCAAGACTGCACACGACAGACACTTCGTCGGCGTTGATGCGCGCGTGGGCCTTGAGCGACACGCCATCACTGAGGGCTAAGTAGTCATGTCGATAGAAGAGCGCCTGTATCGTCTCGAGCGCGCCAACCGGCGCTTACGTTGGTACATGGTCGCGCTGTTCGCGCTCAACGCAGTAGTACTATCGCTTGGTAAGGTCTACGGACTCGAGGTCGGTGCACTCGCCGGACTGCTAGCCTTCGTTTGCGCTCTGGCTCTGGGCGTGGGTCTGGAGTGGCGAGTTCCGCGGATTGTGCGCGCACGTAAGATCGAGATCATCGGCGAGCGCGGCGGCGTCGTGGTTGCGGTCGGCGAGACCAATTCGGGTGCGGGCGCAGTAGCAACCTACGACGGCCACGGCAAGACCCTGGCCCACATGGGGGCTGCGACCAACAGTTCAGCCGCTACCACGGGCTCCTCCGACGAGGCCCAGGACGAGGCCGAGGCGGGCGTAGTAAAGCGCCCGGCCGAGCTACTGCGCGGCCACAGGATCCTTCGTGGCGAGTCGCTGGAGCCAGGCAACAACGACACTTGACCCCAGCGCTCACGCCCCCACCAGCCCGTACTAGGGGGCGGGGCTTACTTCTAAGACGCGTCTAGGCTAATCCTTTGGAGCGTTACCACTACGCCCAAGGGTTGGGATGAAGGCCACGCGCAAAGCAAGGAGATCGTTTGATGGTGTCTAAGAGCAGCTCTGATCAAGGCAGCCCCAGCGTGCTGCATACAACTACGTACGACTCGATCGCCGATGCCGTAGGCAACACGCCGATGGTCAAGCTAAGTAAGCTGGCGCCTGCCTCGCACGCCACGGTCTTCGTAAAACTGGAGTTCAACAACCCTCTGGCCAGTGTCAAGGATCGCATTGGAAAGGCGATGATCGACGCCGGTATACGCGACGGCCTGATCAACCCAGATACTCACATCATCGAACCTACCAGCGGAAACACAGGCATAGCTCTGGCGTTTATCTGCGCGGCACGTGGTTATCGCTTGACGCTTACTATGCCCGAGTCGATGAGCCTGGAGCGGCGCGCGTTGTTGCGCCAACTCGGTGCGCAACTGGTACTGACACCGGCGGCAGCCGGTATGAGCGGAGCGATCGAAAAGGCGCACGAGCTGTCGGTGGCCGAGAACAACACCTTTTTCCCTCAACAGTTCGATAATGCCGCCAATCCCGACATCCACGAGTCCACCACCGGCCCCGAGATATGGGCGGCTTCTGACTCCAATATCGACGCTATCGTCGCCGGTGTCGGCACCGGCGGCACGATCACCGGCACCACACGCTACATTAGGCGTTTTAACCCTGAGTTCCAGGCGATAGCTGTCGAACCCGCAGATTCACCGGTGATATCGGGTGGCGACCCTGGACCACACAAGATTCAAGGCATTGGGGCAGGCTTCATACCCAAGAATCTCGACACTTCGCTGCTGGCCGGAGTCGAGAGTGTTAGCAACGACGAGGCCTTCGAGATGGCACGGCGTCTGGCCAAAGACGAGGGTATACTCGGGGGAATCTCGACCGGCGCCAACGTTACCGCTGCTTTACGCGTAGCCGCCAGGCCCGAGTTCCACGGCAAGCGCATCGTCACCATCGCGGCCAGCTTTGGCGAGCGCTACCTCTCCACGGCACTGTTCGAGAAGACGGACTAAGCGAGCAGCAGAGCCGACACCATAAGAGGATCGAGGGCGGTGTTTCTAAGCGTAACGCCCTTGTGCGAGACTAGCTGCGGTTGATCGTCGCCATGACCACAGCATCTGTCCACCCCGCACCCTCTTCCAGCGGTATCCGCCTGGTTCCCGACCTGCCCATCTGCCAGCAGGACCTCCCTCTGGACTGGTACCAGGAGGAGTTCAAACCCTACGCTGAAGAGTACCTGGCGTTACCCGACCGTCTACCGGCAACCGTCCTGCCATGGATGGACCGCTACATAAAGCCCGCGCTCGAGCACTTCGGTCCCGATCTGATGCTGCTGGCCCATTACTACATGGGCGGCGAGATCGTAAAGCTCGTTGAACGCTACGGAGGGCGTATCGCTGATTCCTACGAACTGGCGCTGCAGACCTCACGCCACCCCGAGGTCAAGATCTTTGTCGAGTCGGCGGTACACTTCATGGCCGAGTCAATCGCCATCTTGGCCGCCGATGACCAGGAAGTCTGGATAACCAACCCCAAGTCTGGCTGCACCATGGAAATGATGGCCAAAGACTGGATGATCATGCCTGCGTTTAACAGTCTCGAGCAGCGCTACGGCGAGGATCTCATGGTTATCGCCTACATGAACACCTCGGGACGGGTAAAGGCCCTAGCCGGACGCACCGGTGGAGCCATATGCACCAGTTCCAATGCACAGCAGGTGGTGTCGTGGGCACTTGAGCAGAACCGCAAGGTTTTCTTCGTCCCCGACCGCCATCTCGGCGAGGTGGTTGCCGGCTGGTGTGGCTTGCCTGACTCGGCGCTCTTTCACTGGGGCGGCGCGCAGGCTGGCGCCTCGCAGTGTTTCTCGGAGATGGACCAAGCAGCGCGCTCTAGGGCGGATTCGGCAAGGATGATCCTGTGGGGCGGCTATTGCGGCGTGCACACCGTGTTTACTACCGAGCAGGTCCACTACTGGCGCCAGCGTGGCTACCGCGTGCTGGTCCACCCCGAGTGTCCTGCGGTGGTAGTCAACGCAGCCGATGGTGCCGGATCTACCAAGTATCTGTGGAACGCGATCATGACGGCGCAACCCGGGCAGCGCCTGGCCATCGCCACCGAGGCTCACTTCGTAGCAAACGCCAAGCAGCAGGCGGCGCTGCGTGGTGTCGAGTTGGTGGGAGTATCAGAGATGCCCGGTGAGGTGTTTGCTGAGATGGGCTGCGGCTGTGCAACCATGTCGCGGAACGACCCCCCCCACCTCACGGCCATCCTCGACCTGCTGCGCAAAGGCTCGCCGCCCGAGCTAAACCGCGTGATGGCCGGAGACGTCGTCGACGAAAGTAGTGGCAGGCGCCAACGGCTGCCCTCCTCGGAGCGGACAGCTCTGGCCGAGCAGGCTCGCGGTGCTCTACAGCGTATGATCGAGATCTCCAGCCGGGGCTGACCGCACAACCCACAGCGTAGGACCCGGAAGCCAGCTGCGCTACACTTGGAACAATGGGCCGGACACTACGTCGATACCTCCGCCGCGAAATCCGTCTGCTGTTTATCGGCGGGTTGGCCGGATCGACCTTCGTTCTAGCGATAATGCGCATAATGGAGTTGGTCGACCTGGCCTTCGCTCGCGGCGTTCCTGCCAAACAAGTAGCGGCGTTGTTCGCATATATGCTCCCCTCATATCTCGAACTGACCGTACCTATGGCACTGCTGATTGCATTGGTACTGGCATTTTCCAGGATGTCGCGCGATGGCGAGGTCATCGCCATACAGACCTCGGGAATCAGTCTAGGGCAGATCGTGCGCCCGCTGTTCACGGTTTCGGCTGGCGTTGCTCTGCTAAGCCTGATCCTCAGCGTTTATCTGCGCCCCTGGGCCAGTCGCCGTGTCGATACAACTGTGGCAGAAATGGCCGAGACCCGCTTTACAGCTGCACTGACGCCGGGCGTATTCAGCCCCTGGCTTGATGGCGTCGTGGTCTACGTAGGCGAACTCGACCGCGACAACGGACTGCTCCACTGGGTGATGCTCGCCGACGAACGCAAGACCGCCACACGGCGAACGATTTTCGCGACACAGGGCAGACTGACTACCGATGAGGTTTCACAGACGGCCTTCCTGCACATGCTCGATGGCACTATATTGACCGACATCCCCGGGCTCGACAGCTACGACAAAACCGATTTTGAATCTTTCGAGTTAACCTTACACTTCCAAGAAGAGACCGATGCGAGTTCCGCCCCCGGCGAAACCCCGCCAAGACAAATGGAGCTCGGCCGTCTACTTGAATCGCGGCAGCGGCGTCTGGCCGCCCACGAGAGCATCGTCGAAGAAGAGATCGAGATACAGCGCAAGCTTGTAGTACCCACGGCGACTCTTTTCATGCCACTACTGGCAGTTCCCCTAGGCATACGCCGCTCGCGCGGGGGTCGCTCGCGCGGTGCACTGGCCAGCACTCTGATAATCCTCACCTACAACTTCTCACTGAGCGGGGCGATCACACTTGCGCGCGAGGGGACCCTCGAACCAGGCGTTGCGATGTGGCTGCCTAATCTGGCTCTTGCCGCTGTCAGCCTGGCAATATTCCTGCGCGCGCGCCACGATCGGCCACTTTTTAACCTGTCGCGGCTGCGCGCCTCAAACTAGGACCGAGAAGGCTACTGTGAGAATCATTTCGCGCTACATAGTCTCGCAGTACCTACGATTTTTCGCGCTCTCCTTGCTGGCAGGCAGCGCAGTGTTTCTGCTCGCCGATTTCTTCCTGCGCATCGAAGATTTCGCCGGGCACGACGCGAGTGCAGCAGAAGTAGTCTCGTACTTCGTATGGAAGCTTCCGCGAATCGCCTCCGAGGTCTATCCGGCCGCGGCTCTGCTGGGCGTCTTGATCAGCATGGGGCTGATGAGCGACCGCCACGAGATAGTCGCGATGAATGCCTGCGGGACAGGAACCAGACGCATAGTCGGGCCACTGCTACTAACCAGCGTAGTGGTGAGTGCGGCTGCGTTCCTATGGAACGAAACGGTTGTACCGCCGACCGCCAGCCGTGCCCGCGACGTCAAAGAGATAACCATTAAACACAAGGGCCAGTGGGGACACCTCGACGCACGTTCGTTGTGGTTCCAAGGCGAAGGCGGGTTCTTCAACATCGATTACTTCGATGCGGGAAGAAACATCATATTCGGTCTGACCGTCCACGAGCTAGATGAGCGCTTCGAGCTGCGACGGCTGGTAGAAATACCCGAGGCTGCCTGGGATGGCAGCGGCTGGGATATCTACGAGGGCACGGTCACTGATTTCGGTCCCGACGGTGAAGGTCTGTCACGACAGATCAAACCCGGAGAGATAACAATAAGCGATACCCCGGTAGAGTTTCGCAATAAGCGGCGGCGCTCCTATGAGTTCGACTTTCGCAAACTCAGAGCTCAGATCGCCGTTCTCAAGGCCAAAGGCCTCGATGCCAACGAGTACCTGGTAGACCTGCATTTCAAGATAGCCCTACCCTTTTCAGGGTTGATTGCCGTGTTGATAGGTTTCCCCATAGCAACACGCAGCAGTCGACGCCGCGGCATGGCCGCCAACATCACGCTGGCGATGGCGGTAGTCTTTCTCTATTGGATGGTGATGGCGATCTCGGTCTCGGCCGGCCACGCCGGTAACCTACCGCCCCTAATCGCGGCTTGGGCCGCGAACGTACTGTTTACGGCTATTCCCATCTATTTCTACGCAACGGCTAGACGCTAGGAAGCCCAGAGGCTTGCACCTGGCTAGGCGACGCGCTCTGGCCGCCACCGCCGCCCGCCGAGCGGCCGCCGGCCTGTGGCAGCAACCCGCGTAGTCCCGCAAATATGCCTTGCTGGATAGTCGCCTGGTAAGGTGTATCGATCATGG
>CAZPPZ010000074.1:0-13457 GCA_964588545.1 uncultured Myxococcales bacterium
AAAGCCTGGAGCTTTGACCGCACAGCAGTTGAGCGTGCCGCGGATCTTGTTGACCACCAGCGTCGCTAGTGCCTCACCGTCGATGTCCTCAGCGACGATGACGAAGGGCCGGCCCTGCTTGGCGATCGACTCGAGGATCGGCAAGAGATCCTTCATGTTCGAGATCTTCTTCTCGTGAATGAGGATGAGCGCGTCCTCCAGAGTGGCAGTCATGCGCTCGGGATCGGTGACGAAGTAGGGTGACAGGTAGCCACGGTCGAACTGCATGCCCTCAACTACTTCTAGGGTAGTCTCGAGCGCCTTGTTCTCTTCGACGGTGATAACGCCCTCTTTACCGACCTTGTCCATGGCTTCGGCGATGATGTCGCCGATGGTCGAGTCGGAGTTGGCAGAGATGGAACCCACCTGGGCGATCTCTTCTCGGCTCTTGGTCGCTTTAGAAAGCTTCTTGAGCTGCGCGACGATGGCCTCGACGCCCTTGTCGATGCCACGCTTGATCGACATCGGGTCGTGCCCCGCTGCGACCATCTTGGCGCCTTCGCTGATGATCGCACGCGCGAGCACCGTGGCGGTAGTGGTACCGTCACCGGCTACGTCAGAGGTCTTCGAAGCGACCTCCTTGACCATTTGCGCACCCATGTTCTCGAACTTGTCTTCGAGTTCGATTTCCTTTGCTACCGAGACGCCGTCCTTGGTTACGTTGGGCGCTCCCCACGATTTCTCGAGAACGACGTTACGACCGCGTGGGCCTAGTGTAACGGTTACTGCATCTGCGAGCTGCTCGACGCCTTTGAGCAGCTTGCCGCGTGCTTCCTGGCTGAAGTTTACTATCTTAGGCATTGCTAAATTCTCCTCTTACCAAAGTTGCTGGGAAGGATCCTTGACGGATCAGCCTTCGAGGACGCCCAAGACGTCATCCTCGCGCATGATGAGGTACTCGGTACCACTCACGCTGACTTCGCTTCCAGAGTACTTGCCGAAGAGGATCCGGTCGCCTTTCTTGACGTCCAGCTTGAGGACCTTGCCGTCATCGGCAACTTTGCCCTTGCCAACGGCTACGACCTTGCCCTCTTGGGGCTTTTCCTTAGCGGTGTCGGGAATTATGATTCCCCCCGCGCTAGTTTCTTCCTCTTCGATTCTTAGGACGATTATGCGATCCTGCAGTGGACGAATTTTCATCGCTGCTTACGTTCCTCCTGAAAAAAATGAGCCTTTCGCTCGGGTGTCGTTTTGAGTTTCCAGCCGTACGCTACGGCGGGAGCGACAGGCTAAACCGGAGAAACCTTAATCACGGCGGGTACGGAGTCAAGGAAATATCTGGAAAAAACCATATGGGTGGGTCATCTGCGTCGCCTAGCGCCGCCTTGCTGACAGCTCTTCGATGTACTGGCGGTACAGTACATCCCACTCGCGGCTGCCTTCGGGAACGTCGCGGCTCAGCGATTCTATGCGAGCTCGCGCCGCCTGGTCTAGCTCCGGGTCGACCTGGAAGGCTGGCTTGAGGCTGGCGACGATCGCGCGGGTGGCCAGCCCACGGTCGCGTAGTTTGAGGTCTTGGCTGGCATCGAGAGCCGCGACTATAGCCAGGGCCATGGCTTCAATTCGCTGATTTCCCAGGTGGCGCATGCAATTGCTAGAGCACGAAGCCCTTGGTTTTGGCTATCCGCTCGCGCATTCCGGCGATCAGCTTGCCGCGGTCCATACCGCTGGTTGATGATCCTAGGCGCTCGAAGGTACGCTCGGCCTCGCGGTTGATGGCCTGCTCGGTCTTGAAATTGGCCTCGATGGCCTGGCGGACAACCGCGGCCACCCGGCTCTGGTTACCCTCGACCGAGGCCTCTGGGCCGCTACACAGGCGGCTGGCGATGTGTTCGGCCAACGCCGACAAAGAACGCTCATCCACGGCCCGACTTTAGTGCCGGATGGAGCGCCAATTCAAGGCTGAGCAGTGGTGGCTTTGACAAGCGCGGCACAGAATAGCCAAGATTCGGCTGGAGATGGCTGAAGTTCTGCGCAAACCAGCGGCGTTGCGGCCGGGGGACACGGTAGCGCTGGTTGCCCCGTGTGGCCCCTGTGACCCCAAACGTTTGGCTCTTGGGGTCTCGCTGCTTCAGCAGTGGCGCCTGAGGGTTGTTAATCTCGATCAGGGTAGTAGCTACCGCTACTTTGCCGGATCCGACAGCCAACGCGCCAGCCAACTCATAGACGCCTTTGGTGATGCCGAGGTCAAGGCGGTGTTGGCCGTGCGTGGGGGCTCGGGAGCGGCCCGCCTGAGCGCGGCCTTCACCCCCGCCGTTCATTGCCGCGATGCGAAGATCTTCGTCGGTTTTAGTGACGTCACCACTCTTCTTGCCCGTGTCGTGCAAGAAGCTGGCATGATTTGCTACCACGGGCCCATGGTGGGAGCTGATCTGCCGCGTCTGTCGGATGCTAGTCGCGAACGCTTCCGGCGGTTCTTGTTCGGCGAGAGAGACTGGTTTGTAGCGGCGGCGGCGCGCTCGTGGCGTGGGGGGCTTACTTCGGGACCGCTGATGGGCGGATGTTTGTCGGTTCTAGTAACCAGCCTGGGCACGCCCTACGAGATCCAGACTGAGGGGACGGTGCTGTTCTTGGAGGATGTGGCCGAAAAGTCCTACCGCATAGATCGTATGCTTACCCACCTAAAGCATGCGGGAAAGTTCGAGGGCGTACGTGGTTTGCTGCTTGGTCCCATGACCGACTGTGACGATGGCCAGGGCGAGCAGCGGCTGCGCCAGATAGTGCTCGACGTGCTTGGCGACAGTGAGTTTCCCATTGTTTATGGTTTTGATGCTGGTCATGGTTCGGGCAACGTCGTCCTTCCTTTCGGCGCTCGCGTCAGGCTCGATGGTGACGGCGCACGGCTTGAGCTGGAAGAGCCGGTTTTCGCGTGACCGCCGTGGGTTGCTGGCAGGGCCTTGAGGAGCTGATGAACGAAGCGCTGGTGGCGGGGGTCTTTCCTGGCGCTCAGATAGTCATCGGACGTGGCAACCAGATCCTTCTCGAATCTGCTTATGGAGTTCTCGCCGAGGGCGAGCCTCCGGTTACGACTGCGACTAGATACGACATCTCTTCCTTGACAAAACCGCTGGCGACGCTGTCTTCGTTGTTGGTTTTGGTCTCGCAGGGCGCTGTCAGTCTCGATACTGCGGTGGCAGAAGTATTGCCAGAATTCGTCAGTTCTACGCAGCCGGGGAAAAGTCTGGAGCGAGAGCGAAGCGACATTCGCGTCTGCGACTTGCTCGGCCACTGCTCTGGTCTGCCTGCCCACCGCTGTTACTACCAACACAGTGATGTGTCGGTGGCTGGCCGTGAGCGTGTTCACCAACTAGCTTGCCGCGAGCCTCTGGAGCGCCAGCCGCGAGCGGCAGCCGTGTATAGCGATGTTGGTTTCATTGTTCTCGGTGCGGTTATCGAACGTCTCAGCGGTAGCACACTCGATAGTTTTGTAGCCCGAAATGTATTCGACCCGATGGGGCTCGAAGCGACTGGTTTTATGCCGAGGACGGTCAGCGGTGGCGTCAGTAGCGATGTCACGGATATCGCGCCGTGTGGGCACTGCGCTTGGCGTGGCGGCGTGGTTCGGGGGGTGGTGCAGGACGAAAATGCTTATGCGATGAACGGTGTTGCCGGCCACGCGGGGCTCTTCTCTACCGCTGGCGAAGTCCATACCATTGTCTCTCACTACCTACAGGCTTACCGCGGCCACTCGAGTTTCTTTGATTCGGGCCTGGTTGATGCTTGCTGGCGTGTTCCCGATGGTCGCGTTCCGGGCTCGACGTGGGCCTTGGGTTGGGATACGCCGAGTGCGAATCACTCGAGCGCGGGGAGCCAGGTGTCCAAGCTCAGTTTTGGCCACCTCGGTTTTACCGGCACCTCGATTTGGATTGATACCGAGCGCGGCGTACACGTCATTGTCTTGAGTAACCGCGTTCATCCTGATCCGGCGAATAGGATGATTAGGGGGCTGCGGCCGCGACTTCACGATGCGGTTTTTGCTGCGATCGATTAGGCGTCACTGACTGTGCTTGAACACATTCACCTCATTGCTGTCTGCGGCGTTGGCATGGCTCCGTTGGCCTGCATGCTCAAGCAGGCTGGTTACCGGGTGACTGGCTCCGACAACGCAGCGTTTCCTCCGATGAGCGGCGTACTTGCTGATGCGGGCATCAAGGTGCTCGAGGGTTTCGATGCCTGTCACCTCAGCCCAGCGCCAGACCTCGTCATAGTCGGCAACGCCGTTCCACGAAGCAATGTCGAGGCGGCCGAGGCTGAGCGGCTGCAGCTCGAAAAGATGTCGTTTCCGCAAGCGCTGGCGCGGTTCTTTATCGCCGATCGTGCCAGCTTGGTAGTGGCCGGAACCCACGGTAAGACTACAACTACCGGAATGCTCGCAAGCGCGTTGCTGGCTGCGGGAGAGAACCCCGGTTATCTCGTCGGTGGATTGGTACGCGACCTCGGCGACTTTGCCAGTTGCGGTTCGGGACGCTACTTCGTGATCGAGGGTGACGAGTACGATTGCGCTTATTTTGACAAGCGCCCGAAGTTCATCCACTACCGGCCGGCGGCCGCTATCGTGACCAGTATCGAGTTCGACCATGCCGATATTTATCGGGATCTCGAGCACGTGAAATCAGCCTTCTCGAGTTTTGCCCAACTGGTCGCGGCTGATGGAGTTGTCGTTGGTTGCGGCGACTGTCCTGGCGTTGCCGAGACCATCGGGGCGGCGAGTCCTGCTCGTTTGGTGTCTTACGGCTTTGGTGATGGCAATGATTGGCAGGCTAGAGGCCTGCAAACCGATGCCGGTGTAACCAGCTTTGGCGTCGCCTGGCGTGGGCGGGATGAGGGAGTGGTGAAGTTGCGGCTGGCCGGCAAGATGAACGTTCTCAACGCTCTGGCGACCTTTGCGCTGTGTCGTGAACTCGGCGTCGATGCTGCTCCTGTGCGCGAGGCCCTAGCCAGTTACCACGGCGCTGCCCGCCGCCAAGAGCTCATTGGCGAGGCCGCGGGGGTCGCGGTCATCGATGATTTTGCCCATCATCCCACTGCGGTTGAAGCGACTCTCGAAGCCATGCGCCGTATGTTTGCCGGGAGGCGACTGATTGCAGTGTTCGAGCCGCGCTCTAACACCAGCCGCCGTGCGGTTTTTCAGCACCGCTACGCTGCTGCACTCAGTAGCGCGGACATCGCAGTTGTTAGTACCGTCTACGCCAAGAGCAACGATCCGCTGTCTGCCGAGCAGGTGCTTTCGACCGAAGAGTTGGTAGCCGAACTCGGTAGGGCGGGAACCGAGGCGTGGTCCGCCAATGGACCAGAGGCCATACTGCAGATGCTACCGCCACGACTCGCGCGAGGAGATGTAGTCGTGTGCATGTCGAACGGCGTGTTCGGTAATCTGCCGCGTCGGTTAGTCGCTGATCTCGGCAGTGCTACCGCCAGCGACCTCACCGTATAGCCTCAGATAGTTGCGATAGTTTCGCAGGACTTTCTTTACGTAATTGCGCGTTTCTCGGTACGAGATGCGTTCGATGAATTCATCGAGGTCGATGCCGCGGAGCCGTTGTCGCCAGCGCTCAGCTGCGTTTTCTCCAGCGTTGTAACCGGCGAGCATCAGCACTGGGTCGTTGTCGAAGCGCTCGGCAAGTTCGCCTAGATATGCAGTGCCGAGCTTCACGTTGATGTCGGCACGAAACAGGTCGTCGGCCTCTATGCCATCTATACCCATCTTTACCGCTACGCGCCGCGCCGTCGAGGGGAGTAGCTGCATTAAACCGTAAGCCGCGGCGGGCGAGGTTACGTGTTGATCGAACAGCGACTCTTGGCGCATCAGGCTGAACACCAGATAGGGGTCGAGTCCTTGGCGTTTGGATGCGGGTATGACCAGGTCGGCGTAGGCCTTGGGATAAATGAAGGGGTAGAGCTGATTCTCCTTGAGCAAGTCCTTTCGGTACAAGTCTAGCGAGGTACGCAGCGCCGAGGTGTAGGCGCCGAGATCGAGAAGCCGGGGCAGGCTGCGCAATCGCTCCAGTGGGGGGGCTGCGGCCAAGGCCTTGCGCAGCTCGGCCATAGCGAGGTCGCCGAGCCTGGCCTGCTCCAGCATACGCGCGCGTTCCAGCGCTCGTTGTAGCGGCGGGTTGAGGGGGTCCGAGACTGCTTTGAGCGATTCAATTACGGGCAGCTTGGCGACCATGCCGGAGCGCTTTTCTGCGAGATATGCGTAATAACCGTCGGGGAACTCCGCGAGTAAACCCCGGAAAATTTCCAAAGCCTGGTCGCGCTTGCCGCCACGCTCGAGCGAACGGGCCTGCCAATACAGGGCTTCCTCGCGGCCACTGACTTTCTTAGCGTGGCTGTTGACGGCTGCGTTCTTGGCCATGCGTCCGAACACCCACGCGGCACCATCGTAGTTGCCGGCGCGGTAGGAAGCCCAGCCGGCACGCCAACGGCTTTCGCGGGCGAGGTCGGGGTCGCTTCCCTTGGTGGCAGTGCGGTAGGCGGTTGCCGCTGCGGTATAGCGAAACGCAGCTTCGTGAATTCTGGCGATGGCGTAGTGGGCGCGCTGTCTTTCGGCGGCTCCGGCATTGAGCGCGAGAACCGCTTCGAAGCGTTCCAACGCCTTGTCGCTCGCGTGGGCATTCCAGTAGTTGCCTGCGGCCGCGAACAACAACCTCGCTCTCGCCGCAGTGCTGGTGGTGGCCGCGGCACGATCATCGAGCCAAGCTGCCGCGCGTTCACGGTTTTCTAGGCGAGCCATGTTACGTCCGCGGGCAAGAGTCGCGTCGAGAGCCAAACGATGGTTGGGGTAGGTCTTCAAGAAGCGGTCGAGCAGTTCAGCCTGAGCGCCGAGGTTTCCCTCGCGCTGGGTCAGTTTTGCCTCGGCATGGATCTGTTCGGCGCTGGTGGGACGCAGCTCGGCGTGCGCATCGCGGAGCCTACGTAGCAGGTCTACCGCGTCTTTGGCGCTTTGCGATCGAGGTGCGAGCTGTCTGGCTCTGAGCGCCTGAGCAGCTGCTTTCACCGGTGAATCACTTGCGAGCGCGCGGGCGGCTGCCAGAGCTACGCGTGCACCTTCCGCGGCGCTACTGCGTGTCGCCGTCCATTTGTCGGCGAGTTCGGCCAGGGCTTTGCTGTCTCCGCTCTCGAGCAGCAACTCGGCAAGCGCGGCCCGCGCTCTGGGTGTTACCACAGAGTCGGGATAGCCGGCTGCTATGCTCTCGAATGTAGATCGAGCTTGGGCAGGGTCGTCGTCGCGCAGGGCGATTCCCAGGTAATAGAGCACGACGTCCTTTATCGAGGGGGCGTCATCAAGCAGTTCACGCAGCTGTTTGGCCGCACGGCTTGGGCTGGCCGGTAGTAGCTCTAATGCGGCACCTAGTTGTTCGCCGCTACTAGCGGACTGCTCACGGACTATTGCACGGTCTGCGTGTGCGGTCGTGATGCCTACAAGTAGAACGAATGAGATGAAGATGCCGACGATCGCACGAGGCTTCATCCGCATTGACTTTACCCCAGCCGGGCGAAGAATGCACCGCCAATGAACTCTAGCGTGGTGGATAATGTGCCAACCCTGGTGCTCGCTTCGGCCTCGCCACGGCGACGCTGTTTGCTGGGCGACGCTGGTTACGAGTTTGCTGTGGTTGCGCCTGATATCGACGAAAGCGTGGCTGCCGGGGAGAATCCACTGCTCGCGACGCTGCGTTTGGCGCTGGAGAAGGCCGTAGCCGTAGCTGATGTGAGCAGCCATCCAGAGGTGGTATTAGCTGCCGACACCTCGGTAATTTGTGGTGAAAGGATGTTTGGTAAACCTTCCACCGAGGAAGAGGCGGTGGCCTTTCTCCTTGCCCTGGGCGGCCGCAGTCATGATGTAGTGACGGCGTGGACGGCGTTGTGCGGTTACGCCGGGCCGCGCTGCCTGAGCGGTTATTACCGGACGGTGGTGCGTATGCGTGAAATCACCCGACGCGAGGCCGAGACCTACGCCGCTAGTGGCGAGCCTATGGACAAGGCCGGCGCGTATGCCGCGCAAGGCCGGGGCCGGGGTTTCATCGCGGCTCTGCTTGGCGATTATGACAATGTTGTAGGTCTCCCGCTGCTGCAGGTGAGACCAGCGCTCGCTGCGCTTGGTATCGTTCCACGATGAGTAGTTCGGCTTCGATTAGTGAACGTTTGGCCCGTGTTTATGACAACTTAGGCGAAGCAGCCAGAAAGTCCGGACGCCCGCTCGAGAGCGTGCGCTTGGTGGCCGTCTCCAAGCGGGTCGGTGCCGAGGCTGTTGCCGAAGCGGCCGAGGCCGGTCAGCGTGATTTTGGCGAGAACTACGTTGTTGATGGTCTACGCAAGATCGACGCGGTTGGGCGTGAGGACTTGTGTTGGCACATGATCGGCCACCTGCAATCTAACAAAGGCGCTAAGGCTGCCCGCGGTTTCGATATGATTCATTCGATCAGTAGCGTTGCCACGGCTCGAGCGGTATCGCGGGCGGCGCTGTCTGCCGAGCGACGCTGCCGTGTCTTGATCCAGGTCCATTTGGGCGGAGGTCCCCAGCGCAGCGGCGTGGCCAGTGACAACGTGGTCGCGCTGGCCCATGACCTAGTCGAACTGCCGGGATTGATTCTAGATGGTGTGATGGGCGTGGCGCCGCTTGGTGAAGCTCCGCGGCCTTGTTTTGCCGCTCTTCGTGAGATCCTAGAATCGCTGCGGAAACTGGGGCTTGCCAACGCTCCGCTCAAAGAATTGTCTGCGGGGATGTCGGACGATTACGTCGAAGCAATAGCCGAAGGAGCGACCATGGTTCGTCTCGGCCGGGCAATCTTCGGCGTCTGAGGGATGCGCGGGTGCGGTCGTTGAGAACACCAGAGGAGGCTTGTTGATGGCAGCATCCAAACAGTTGCGAGTAGGCTTTATCGGTGGCGGCAACATGGCCGAAGCGCTGCTACGCGGGCTGTTGGACGCTGGCAGCAAGCCGCAGTCGGTTGTGGTTGGTGAACCTCTGGGCAAGCGCCGCGCGCAGTTACGCCGTCGCTACGGCATAGTTGCGACCAAGAGCAACCTCGACGTCGCTCGGGTGAGCAAAGTATTGGTGCTGGCTGTAAAACCTCAGGTGATGCGCGAGGTGCTCGCGGGGATGACGCAAGCCGTAGAGCGCGAGCACTTGATCGTGTCTATCGCCGCCGGTGTGCGTCTTGCGACTATTGAGCAGGCCTTGGGCACGCGCTGTCGCGTGGTCAGAGTAATGCCCAACACCCCCTGTCTTGTCGGGCGTGGCATGTCGGTTCTGTGTCGTGGCAGCCATGCTACGGCCGCCGACTTGAGGACCGCCAAGCAACTGTTTGCCAATGTTGGTGCGGTTGAGACCATCGAAGAAGAGGACAAGCTTGACGCGGTTACCGGGCTCAGCGGCAGTGGCCCTGCCTACGTATACTATTTTGTCGAAGCGTTGATCGAGGGCGCCGTCAGTGCCGGGCTTGAGCGAGAGCTGGCACGCATCCTTGCCTACGAGACAGTTGCAGGCGCGGCTGAGATGCTGTGCCAGACCGGAGCTGAGCCAGCCGAGTTGCGCGCGGCGGTGTCGTCTCCTGGAGGTACTACCCTGGCGGGTTTGGGCCGCCTGGACCGCGGCAAGTTCGTTGCGACGGTTGCTGCGGCAGTGCTCTCGGCTGCCAAGCGTTCCGAGGAGCTTGCTCGTGAGCAATAGCGGGTCGCTTTGCGGCTGGATATGAGCGCTAGCGATGGAGTCGTCTTGGATAAGAACCCGGGATCTTGGTGTTGAGATTCGAGTTAGGCTGAGTCCTCGCGCATCGCGTAATGGGGTACATGGTTTTTATGGTGATCGGCTGCGCGTGCGGCTTACCGCGCCGCCCGTCGATGGTGCAGCGAATGAAGCTCTGGTCCGTTTCTTGGCTGCGCTTGGCGGCTTAGCGCCGAGTAGTGGCAGGGTTGTTCGGGGAACTCGCGATAGATCAAAAACGGTGCTGCTGCTTTGCCCGACGCCACAGCGGGTGTTGGAGAGGATCAAGCGGGCGGTTGCTGCATCCTAAGGACTGGCTGGTTAACGCTAGATGACGTTGACAAGTGCGCTCAGCGTATTCAAATTAACGGAACGCGCGGCCTGTGCGCGCGCAAGCGAAGATGCCGATCTACGAATACGAGTGTCCAAAGTGCGGAGCCTTCGAGCGGCTTCAGGGAATTAACGACAGTCCACTTGCGCGCTGTCCGACTTGCCGCTCAAAGGTGAGCAAGTTGATTTCGTCGAGCAGTTTCCAGCTCAAAGGCGACGGCTGGTATGCCGACGGATATTCGGGAAAGAAGCCCTCAAAACCCATCACTGAGGCATCGAGCAAGCCTAAGGCCGTGGAAAACAACAAGAAACCGGCGAGTACTAGCAAGCCGGCCAAAACCGGTGGCAGTACCGACTAGCGCCCTTTCAGCAAGAATAACAATATCTCACTTGACTTCGTGCCGCGCTGCGTTAAACTCTAAAATGACGCTATGCGGCGACTGTTGATTGGCGTTGCAGGCCCCCCTCGTCGGGGGTATTTGTTTGTTTGTCGCGGGTGCCAGTTTAGCCGCCGGGACGACACAGCGTCGCAGGTTGAAACGGACAATTGAGTAACACGTCCGGGGAGTAAAGAGGATAACAATCATGGCATCTACTAGAACGAGAAAGCAGCCCGCAGCTCCGACGCTATTGGCGGTCGATGAACTGCGCGCGCGTGTAGACCGTCTCCGCCACGAAGTGGAAGACGTTGTTGGGACTATTGGTAAGCGTGCTGTCGGCGTATTGCCGGCAGGGCAGAGAGAGCAGGTCGACGACGTGCTCGGGCGCCTCAACTCCGTTCGCGGCGAAGTGAATCGCACCGTGGATTCGTGGCGCAGTGATCTAGAGAAGCGTTTTAAGGTCATCCAGGGCACGGTGGATAAGCGCGTTTCGACGCTTCGCAAAGAGACTCAGTCGCGCAGCAAGAAACTCAGCTCGGGCATCGAAAAGGATGTTCGCAAGTACGTCGCGCAGATCTTCAAGCGGCTTCAGCTTCCGGTTCGTACTGATATTGATTCGCTCAAGCGTCGTCTCACGGCCATCGAGCGGAGAATCTCGGAGCTCGAGAAGAGCGAAAAACGCGCGGCCTGAGGCCCATTTACGGTGCAAAGGGCGGGTTCCCGGCAAGCTGGGAGGGATGGTCGTTTTGGCCGTCTCCACCGCCGCAGCCGTGCCTTCAAGGCACGGTCCCCCATGCGCGACCCCGCTCGTGCCCAACGGCCAGCCAGCTGGTTGGAGCATTTCTCTACGATTTTTCCTCTTTGTTGACTCTATTGAGCTAGACCTACCCCTATGGGGGTGTGACTCGCTCGAAACTACTTGGAACTCGCCCTACAGTAGTGCTCGGCGTTGTGCTTGTCGGCCTTTATGTCGAGGTCGCCAGCTTGCGGTTAGCGGTCGTCGTTGCCAACCGCGTAGAAACGGCAAGTGTGCCTTGCGCTTGCTTCGGGGGAGGTTGCCGCCTGACCAACGTTGGTCGCGCTGGTGGCTAGTGAGTTAGCAGTGAAACAAACTAATAGATCAGGGCTTTCCTTCTTGACGGCTGCCGTGGCCGGGCTCTTCTTACTTTCCTCCGTGGTCTCGGCTAGCGCCGTGGTCGTAGACTTCGATTCCCTCGATGAAGGGCACTTTGTCTCATCGTCGGACTTTCCGCCTGGGACCATCCTGAAGGTACTCAATCGCAATCGTAGCCACCCTTCTCGGGCAATAATTTTTGATTCGGACTGTCCGGGTGGGTGCTCTGGCGGCGACTTCGACCTGCGTAGCCCGGGAAGCGGAACCGGCAACGATCACGCCCAGCACAAGGTCATGATCATTGCCGAGGATGAACGAGACCGTGATCATGACCAGCACGTCGACGATCCTGATGATGAACTGCGTGGCGGTATTATCACACTGGAATTCGCTCAGCCCTACAAGCTCTTGTCGGTGCGAGGTATGGACTTCGAGCCCAATGAGGTGCCCACTCGGGTAGAGATTGCTACCGTCGGCGGCGGGAACCAGATTTTCCCCTTCAGCATGCTCGGGGATAATTCGGCTGAGACGCTGACCATCCCCTTCCCTCAAGCCGCGGCCCGAATTCGCTTCGTGTTGGCCGGTACCGGGTCGATCGACGATCTGGTTTTGGTTGCCGCCTGTAGCGACGGCATCTTGGATCCGGGTGAGCAGTGCGATCCGCCGTCCTCGGCCGGTGGTAGTTCTTATTGTGAGGACGACTGCACGCTGATGCCTCACTTCTGTGGTAACGCCAGCGTAGATCCTGGCGAGGACTGCGACCCGCCCGCGTCTGCCGGTGGCGACAGCAGCTGTAATGACGACTGTCGGTTGTCGGTCTGCGGCGACTCGTCGGTAGAGAGCGGCGAGGACTGTGATCCCCCTTCATCACAACGTCCCAGACGTTCTCGGCATGCTGAGCAGGGCATCAACGCATGTAACGACAACTGTCATTTGTCGGTTTGCGGCGATGGCCAGGTCGAAGCGGGGGAGCACTGCGATCCGCCGCGTTCCAAAGGCGGAGAGCAAGACTGCGACGACGAGTGCCACCGGATTCCGACGTTCTGTGGCGATGGCATCGTGGATGAGCCTGCCGAAGAGTGCGACCCGCCAGCGTCCCAGGGCGGATACGCTAACTGCAACGACGACTGCACCGTAGCGATCTGCGGTGATGCGTTTTTGGGGAGCGGTGAGGACTGCGACCCGCCCGCGTCTGCCGGTGGTGACGGTAGCTGTAATGACGACTGCCGCTTGTCGGTTTGCGGCGACTCGTCGATAGAGAGCGGCGAGGATTGCGATCCCCCAGCGTCTAGCGGCGGGGGGTCCGAGTGCAACGATGACTGCAGTATGTCGGTTTGCGGTGACGATGACTTGGGCGCTGGTGAAGACTGCGATCCGCCAGCCTCTGGGGGCGGTGAGTCGAGTTGTAATGACGACTGTACGTTGGCCCTCTGCGGCAACGGGGTAGTCGAGGCTGGTGAGCAGTGCGATCCGGCTGCGGCGGGGAATTCTCCGAGTTCGTCGTCTTCGAGTTCTGGTGGCAGCGCGTGTAACGCCGATTGTACTCTGCCTGTATGCGGCAACTCGGTAATCGAGACCGGCGAGGCCTGCGATCCTCCCGACGGGACGACCTGCGACACTAACTGTCAGCTACTGCCTGTGTGCGGCAACTCGGTAATCGAGGCCGGCGAGGCTTGCGATCCTCCCGACGGGACGACTTGCGACACTAACTGTCAGCTACTGCCTGTGTGCGGCAACTCGGTGCTTGAGGCCGGCGAGGCTTGCGATCCTCCCGACGGGACGACCTGCGACACTAACTGCCAGCTACTGCCTGTGTGCGGCAACTCGGTGCTTGAGGCCGGCGAGGCCTGCGATCCTCCCGACGGGACGACCTGCGACACTAACTGCC
>CAZPPZ010000075.1:0-13424 GCA_964588545.1 uncultured Myxococcales bacterium
CCTTCTGTCAGCGAATGCTAGATGTCTATGGCGACCAGCGCTTTGCTCGCATTGCCGGCATCAGGGATTCCATGCCGACAACGGCTCAGAGTACATCAACCAGCAGAGCCTAAGAACTACAAGCGGCCTCGCTCAAGTAGTGGAGTACCGCAACGTCTGATCAACGTCTGATAAGGATGGAATTCGGTATACTTGCTCTTCCTCTTCGCTTCATGCGGGCGCAACAGCAGTGTGGGCGCTGCAGCTTCACCGCCGTCGGTCGATCAGTGCCGTGGCCTGGCTTTGCGGCTTGTGGGGAGTACACTGCGCGGTGCTGCTCTCCTGTAGCAACCTGTGTGACCAGAGCTACGACGTGGCGCGCACGATCTGCGCGTCCGCAGTCGACATTCCGATCTGCGAGGGTAACGCCGAATGCGAGGCCGTCGTCGGCGCTGCCCGTGCGAGCTGCTTCGACACGGCGCTGGTCGAACGCCAAACCTGCTTTGATTCATGTCCGTAGACACGGCAGTCAGCGGTTCTCACACACGGGAGGAGTTCATCCTATAAGCTCTGCGGTTGACAGAGCCACCCATCCAGACGAGCGTGCTGTTTGGGAGCAGCACGCTCGTGGCCAACAAACCAACAGAGTGGACCGAAGATTTTGCCGAAGCCTGGGCGCGCGAGTACCCCGACGCAAAAGATACTTCGGGCCTTATACTGATCGCTCAGCTGGCGCGGCTGAGTGTGCTCATCGAAACTTTCCAACAAGAAGTACTCGTGGCCTTCAGGCTGATGCCCAGTGATTACGCCGTACTTGCAGCTCTGCGCCGCGCCGGTGACCCCTACGAGCTAGCTCCGAGCCAGCTCTACAGTGAACTCGAGCGATCCTCGGGCGGCATGACCAAGATGCTCAAGCGGCTGGCCAAGCTGGGCCTGGTCGAGAGGGTAAGTGATCCCGCCGACCGGCGCAGCAGTTTGGTCAGGCTTACCGGCGAGGGTGTTGCGGTCGAGGAACAGGCGTTCAAGGCCTTCCTCTCGAGCACCCACGATCTGCTTGCCTCGGCGGCACCGGGAGAACTCGAGACCATCGACTCCGCGTTGCGGGGTCTGCTCGCCATCATCGAGAAGCATTTCTATCGCTAGCAGCGTAACTTGCGACAATAGCTTGCGCGAAAGCTTTCGTGCGCGTATGCTCGCGTCGCCGTGAGGATTTCAAGGGAGGCGGTGGCTCACTACAGGGCTAAGCCGGCCTAGTCCTAGGTCCATCAAGGGGCGGAGCATGGGCAAGCAGGAGACTTACGACGTCGTCATCATCGGCGCGGGTCACAACGGTACGACGACGGCGGCTTATCTCGCCAAGAGTGGTTTGAGCGTATGCGTTCTCGAAGAGCGTCCCGAGTGCGGCGGGGCCCAGGAGACGGTTGAGCCCGTCGCCGGGGTACGTATCCAGCCTCACGCGATAGCCAACTATGCAGGCTCGGCGCCGGGTTGGGAGCAGCTCGAGTTGTGGAAGTACGGCTTCCGCATGGACTGGGATCCCAACGTCACGGTTGATCTGGAAACCGATCGCTACATTTTCACCCGCGACGGGCTTTCCCAGGTTACCGAAAAGGACAAGATGGGCTGGGCCAAGATCGCCTGCATGCTGGCTGGCCCTGATGCTTTCCGCGATCTGATGCGCGCTACTTTTTGGTGCCCGCCTCACCCGCCCGAAGTCGAGCTGAGCGAAGACAACATCCCCTTCATGCAGGTCTACAAGCGCTACCAGCCCGATGTCTGGACGCGCGAGCTGCTCGAGATGACGATGTTCGACCTTATGGACGAGTATCTGGAAACCGAACCCTTCAAGGTCAGCCAGGCCTACATCGCGCTCAGCTCGGGTGCCCATGGCCACATGGAAGGGGTAGCCATCCCGGCCCTGTGTAGCGCCGCTACGGTAATGCCACCGGCCATAGCCAAACCAGTAGCCGCGCGCGGCAATATGCACGGTTACTTCCACGCGCTGATTCGCTGCGCCGTGGCTCATGGGGCGGTGTTTCGCGCAAGCTGTCCGGTAGAGGAGATTCTCATCGAGGATGGCCGCGCCACGGGTGTCCGACTGCGCGACGATGCGACCTGGGCCGCCAAGAAGATCATGGCGCGCAAAGCAGTGATAAGCGCCGCGCATATCAAGCCGACGTTCTTGGATATGATTGGCCCCCAGCATCTCGATGCCGGGTTCACACAGCGGATCAAGGATCTCAGTCTCAAGGGTGGCAGTCTCTACATGAGCCACTACCTCACCAAAGAGGAGTTCCAATACCGCCCCGAATACCGGCTGCCTCCACCAAAGGACGCCTTCACCGGGGCGTTCTTCAACATGGAGTCACGAGAGATCTACTACAAGAACGTAGAAAACGTGCTTGGCCGCCAGCAAAACCTCACCCTGGCCCCCGACGAGGCGATGTGGGGTATGGTCGCCAGCTCGCTCTACGACCCTACTAACCCCCAGTGCACTCGTCCGGGTCGTCACATCAATGGTCCACTGTGGATGATGGTGCCCACGCCTCAGTACAACGCCGATGGCATGGATGCCATGGATAAAGACGAAGAGAAGAAGAAGTGGGACGAGTTCATGCGCCAGAGTCTGGCGTGCGTGGTCGACAATCTAGACGACGACAACCTAGTGCGCATTTTCAGCAACACCCCCTACGAGCAGGAACAGCGCAACACCGGCATGCTCGGCGGCTCGTGGTACGGAATCCGTTGCGACCGTGATCAGTGGTGGAACGAGAGGCCGCTGCCCGAGCTGGCGCGCTATCGTGTACCCGACATTGACGGTCTATATCTTGCCCACCAATCTGCTGCCCACCCCGGGGGTCTGTGTCTGATGGCGGTGGGGTACAACCTCATGCACATCCTCATCGAAGACGAGGTGGCTGAGCCCGGAGACTGGTGGTACGCGTCGCCGTGGTACATCCCCGAGCCAGGTAAGCGCTCAGCGCACCGCGGCACTTGAGCCCCGCACACCAAGGAAGGAATACACAATGGTTAAGCAACTGGTCGGCCAGCCCCACCCGCAGAGCTTCTTCTCTGAGTTCCCGGCCCACAGTGAGTGGGACGTGGTTGTCATCGGTGCCGGCCCCAACGGCTTGATCACCGCCGCCTATCTCGCCAGGGCCGGTCTCAAGGTAGCGTTGGTCGAGCGGCGCTATGAGGTTGGTGGTGGACTGGCTACCGAAGAAATCCTCTTTCCCGGATACTACTCCAATATCCATGCTGTGTATCACATGATGGTCGATTACATGCCGGTGCTGCGCGACTTCGATTTGGGCCAGCACGGGTTGGTATGGATAAAGCCCAATTTGCAGAGCGCCATGCTCTTCGAGGACGGCAAGTCGTTGATGCTCACGCGCATGCTCGAGGATACCGTCGACTCGATACACAAGTTTTCGACCAAGGATGCCGAGACCTTCGGCCGGGTCATGAGAAGCTGGCGCAAGATCGCCCGCGAGATTCTAATCCCCGCCACCTATGTCCCGCCGATGGCACCGCTCGACATCTCCGTTGCCATGAAACGAAGCGCGATAGGTGAGGAAATGCTCGAGCTCACTGAGCATAGCCCGCGCGAGATCATCACCAATACCTTTGAAGACGACCGTGTGCGCGCGTTAATGTTGCACACCTGCTGCATGTGGGGCCTCGACCCCGACGAGACCGGAGTGGGGTTCTTCGTGCCGCTGCTCATCGACCGTGGAATGAACAAGGCCTATTGCCAAGGAGGGTCGCACAAGCTGGCCGGTGCTCTGGCCCGCGAGGTCGTTCGTGCCGGTGGGTGCATCCTCGACTCTTCGCAGGTCAACACGATCACTATGCAAGATGGGCGCGTCAGTGGAGTCGAGCTTTGGGAGGGGCGCACTCTGCAAGCTGAAGTCGTCGTCTCTAGTCTCGATCCGCAAACGACCTTCATCGATTTAGTCGGCGGCGACAATCTTCCCCCTGAACTCAAACAGGCAGTAGACGGCTGGGAGTTGGACAAGTGGAGCTATGCGACCGTGCACGTGGCTTCCAAGGAGGCTCCACATTACGCTTGCGATGATCCGGCGGTCGACCAGAGTTTTATGTCGATAGTCGGCTTTGAGGGCATGGACCAAGTTATCGCCCACTGGGACAAAGTCGTGGCCGGAAAAATCGATGTCGGCAACTTTGGAGGCCACGCAACCTGTCAGACCATCTTCGATCCTCATTTGAGCTCAAAGCCCGGCCACCACGTGTCTTTCTTCCAGATGCATGCTCCTTACGGGATCGAGGGAGGATGGGAGAGTTATGGCGGCGAACTCGAAGAGGCGATCCTTACCAAGTGGCGCAAGGCCGCGCCCAACATGAGCCGTGCCAACATCGTTGCGACCGCCATGGAGACTCCTAAGGACATCGAGATTCGGTTGCCCAACATGCGCCGGGGCTCGATCAAGCACGGCGACTACACGCCAATGCAGCTTGGGTGCTTCCGTCCCAACCAGGAGTGTTCGAGCAGCGCTACGCCGATCGAGGGACTGTACGTGTGCGGCGCTTCGAGCTATCCAGGCGGATTGATTCTCGGCGGGCCGGGCTATCTGGCGGCCAACCGTATCAGCGAAGATCTGGGCGTGAAGAAATGGTGGAAGCCGACCCCCGAGATGGCAAAGTACACGCGCCGCTACCTTGACGAGTAGGGTAGACACCCGTGCCGGCTCCACCTAAATCGTAAATTCGCCCTTGGCGTTGGTTCTGCGCACCAGGCCCTTGCCGGCCAGGCGTCCCAGCGCTGTGCGTATCTGTTGTATGTCGCCTACCTCGAGATCAGCCTTCAGCTCCGCGGCGGTGAAGCCTTTGCAGCGGTCCCCATCGCGCAAACGACATGTGTGCCGAATACCTGCCCCTTTGAGATCGCGCCCAACTCATTCGGGGTCAGCTGTAGCACACCACTACCCTGCGCAACGAATGTCCCAACGGCTGCGCCGGTGCTAATCGAGTTCAACCGCCCAATCAGGCTACCCGGGCTCGGGTTGATCACGTTTACCGACAACGATGCCATCAACGACGTCACTACATCCCTGTCAGCCGATGGTCTCACCTTGATCATCACCCCGACGAGCACTCTGTCGGCCAACACCTCATTCCTAGCCATTTTAGCGGAGGTCTTTGAGCAGGACGGGACACATCACGCCGGAGTGGGTGAGTTTTGTTTCAGTACCGGTCCGATTCTTAACTGCCCCACGCCTCCCGTGTGCCAGAGTGTCAACGCCACGGATGGGGCGGTCCCTTTGATGAGCGATTTTACGTATCAGCCGCCGTTTGCCGCCAATTCCATCTGGAATACGCCGATTGACGCCAGCGCCGAGATCGACGCGAATTCCGCTACCATGATCGCCGCTTTCGCCGCAGTGGCCAACGCCCAAGGAGGCATCGCGCTTTCGTATCAGAATAGCGGGGTCCCCGTATACATAGCCGACGCCAACACGCCCAACGTCAACGTAGAACTTCTCGATACTAACACCCCCCTCGTTGGCGTACCGATTTCACCGGGCGCGATTGTGGAGTGTGGATTTGACAGACTGATGGGCGTTCTCGACCCGCAAACCAACCGGTTCTACGAGTTTTGGAACACGGAGCAGTTAAACGATGGAAGCTGGCGTGCTGAGACCGGAGATGTGATTGAGGTTAACGGCTCGGGCATCTTTCCTGGCAACGGAAGCGTGGCATCGGGTGTTCGCGCTTCAGGTTTCTCGCTGTTGGCGGGGATGATCTGGCCTCAAGAACTACAAGCCGGTGCGATTAACCATGCACTCGCCTTTTATTATTTCCCCACGCGTAGCGGCGGCCCCGTGCTCCCAGCCACCGCTAGTGACGGCACCGTAGACGACCCCGCTGCGCTGCCGATCGGGGCGCACCTACAACTGGATCCAAACTTGGACCTGAATACGCTGAATCTGCAACCCTGGGAGCGCACCATCGCCGAGGCCCTTCAGACCTATGGCATGTACTGCGCCGATACCGGCTCCGGCATCGCCCTGTCGATGCTACATGGATACAGCTTCCAGGGAGACCCGTATTCCGGCCTGTTGCCCCCTGAGGCCTACAGTGGCTGGTCGTTTCTGAGTAAGCTGCCCGCACAGAGTTTCCGTGTGCTCAAACCACCATCGGCACCAACGGCAACTCCGGCCGTTTCCGCCTGGGGAATCGGGATAATGATGCTACTGATATTGGCCGCGGGGATACTCATCTTGAAATCCAGGGCCCATTTTGCCGTAAACCGCCGCTCACGAGCGGAGTAGGAAGCTTTAACGCGGATTATTCATGAACAGGCGACACGATCGCTCAGGTCAAGCGTGTACTACCAACCGACTGTGGTGCATGAATCGAATTCTTGAGGTGCCACTAAGAGTGAGGCCGAGCCAGCCTCATGATCCTCGGAAACCACATCCGCGCAACTGGTCCCCTTCGAACAGTGTCGGCGATATCCTGCGCGGCCCAACTGTTGTGGCTCTCATGATCGCTGACGGTCGATCAGTGCTGTCCGTGCCCTGGAGTCGAGATGTCTCGCGGTTGTGCAGGTTGTTGCCTATTCGTCGCCGGCCCTTTCGTCTGCCAGTGCCTCACTAGCAACGCCATCCCCCGTTTCCCCCACCTGCGGGGGATAACACCCATGTGCGAGCCGGCGGGGGGGGCGGGCTGGGACGTCGGTCTGGACGCTCTAACTGTAGATAGATAGCGTAATTGGCGAGTCTTGGCCGTGGAATCTTGGTTTTGGCTCGGCGATTGCTTTTCCAGCAGGCAAATTGCCGCGCCGCTCACCGAGCGCGAAAGGAAAGGTGTCACCCCAATGCCGCGAAACAAGCCGCTTCTGCGCAATGCTGTTGTATCCGTCCTAATCACTCTACTGCCGCTTTCGCCGTCGCTGTCGGCAAGCGCCGATGCCGGCAGCCAGGTCGACGACCAGACCCTCACCCAGCTTGAAGCCCTGCTCCAAGACGGCGTCGATGTAGGCGTCGAGGTGCTCGAAGAGCGCCACGGCATGCCGAGCCGGTTCGTGGTGCCGATCGCGGGGGTTGCCCGCACCATCGAAGTCTCACGCCACAGCGCTTGTAGTGATAACTACAAGCTACTGGTCCAGGACGACCTCGGCGTACTCAACGAGCAGGTCCCCGGCGAAAGTAAGACTTTCCGTGGCAGCGTCGTCGGCGTCCCCGGCAGCAGTGTCGGTGGGGGAATGGTCGAAGACCGAATCCTTGCCCGCATCCAGATTCCAGGTTCCGGCGATTACTGGCTCGAGCCGCTCGACGACATCATCGATGGCGTTTCGCCGAGCGACTACCTTCTGTACCGCTTAGACGATACCGCAGGGGCGGCCAAGTCGCTTGGCGAACCGGCCGCCGTGACCGTAAGCTCTGGCAGTGATGCTGCTGTTGGCATTCTCTCTGATGCGGGCACCGCCGCGGCTGCCCAGCTGGGCAGTACCGGACCCGTATTCCCCGCTGCACAACACGTTCTTCTTCTTTCGCACCGTTGAGACAGCGATCCAAGCCTCGGGGCTCCCGTTCGACTTCGGGTTGTTCTTCAGTCCGATCAGAATGGGCCCCGGCGGCTCTGCCGGTTTGGCCAGCGGCACCCTGTGTGCGTCGACCACGGGCCGCTGGCCGATCGCTTGGATCAACCCCGATCATAGAATAACGATCGGCCCGGTAACCATTCCGTTCAGCATGCAGATGACGCTAACCGCTCACGAGATTGGGCACCTCTGGGGCGCCGACCACAACGCCCTTGATACTATGGCGTCGAGCATCACCACTCGCCGTTTCTTTGAGCCCCTGATTACGGTACCGAGTATCGTCGCCATGCGGGATTCGCCAACGGTTCGTGCCTGCACCGACCTCAAAGATCTAGGCGAGGAGGTCAACCCCGTCTCCATGGCTGTTACCAACGGTAGCTTGGACGCCGGCGGCGTGATCGATCTCGACACTACGGATGACAACCGGGTTAGGATCGATGCCGCCGCCCTGGGGAGTAAGTTCGCATCCGAGCTTACTCTCGAAATGGTCAGTCCATATGCCTCTGCCTCACGTTTGAACATCACCGTGGAGAGCAACTTCATGGTCCCGGGAATGACGGCGGTGGCCAAGACTTTCGTCGAGCTCTGGGATTTCACCAGCTCACGCTGGCGGCGTATCGACAGGTTCACCCCTAGCCCTAACGCAGAGGATGTAGTCGAGATGCTCATCGACGCCAAGGCATCCGACTACATCGATTCCACCACCGGTGCCGTCCGCCTACGTCTGCGCACGGAATTTGGCTCGCACGGATTCTTCAGTCTGAGCGTTGATCACATCGACATAGGCATCTGGCCCTGAATGTTCCCTGAAGGTGAGGTCGTCATTCGCCGGGCGCGATCTAGGGGCCAACGGCGTGATGTTGAGAGCCTAAGAACTACAGGCGGCCTCGCTCAAGTAGTGGAGTACCGCAACGTCTGGATCAACATCTGACAAGTATGGAATTATGTAAACTTGCTCTGCCGGTCGGATTGCGGCTGCGCGTTAGAACCGCGCTGGCAGCGGCAAATGGGCTGTATGAATCTGGATAATCCCCCTACCACCCCTCAATCCGACGACCTCTCGCCCCCTGAACTCGCCTCTTCGCCGTCCGAGCAGATCGCGGACTCGTTAGCCTGTGGACTCCGGCCACCGCGCGTTCGGCTAGTGCTGAAGCTCAATTGAGATGAAAACCAAATGCTTGCTTGCTTCGACTACATCCGAAGCAACGGGCCGTCCATCGCCACCGAACGCAACCCCAGCGTGGGAGGCATCACGCGGTGTCGCGATCAAGAACTCAGCTAGAGCGTCCTGCACTTGTGCGGAGCCATCGACGAGCACGCTCGGCGTTCCCACGACTTTACGCCCGTACAAGGTGAGCTGAACCTCGTCCCCGTGCCGGAGGTTACGCCACCACTGATTCGTCTTCTCGGTAAAACAATGGATCTGTCCGCCTGTGGCGTGATAGCTCACCGGTATCGTGTAGGACTTTCCGCTCTTGCGCCCCTTGAACTCGAGAAGCACGGTATTACGGCTCATGAGGCCATGAAGCGGCGAGCGCAATACGAACTTAACGATCGGGTTGATCACTGAATAGAGTAGTTTGCTCATGGTCTTTACTCCCTGGCGTGCGAATCGGTAGGCGGTAGATGGTCACCACCCTTCGATTCGTCTTCGCATTCGATCAAGCTCTTCGAAGCGCCTCGTTCTCGCGCAGGGCATCAATAGCGTGCAAGAACATCTTCGAGACACTCGCGTAATACAGCGCGTTGGCGGCTGCGCGTCCATCGCTTCGGGTCAAGCAACGCATTGATCGCAATGCCGTCAACCAACACGAAGATGCGATCCACGATGTCGTGGCAGGTGGCAAGAGGTTTGAACTGTCGCAACCCCTCGATCATCACCTTTCGAACGGCGTTGCAGCGGGCTGCGCGTCGGTGTTCGTGCTCAGAACCGCAAATCACCATGGCGTAGAACGCGATCCAGACCTTTGCGTCGTCGCGGCGCTCGGCGTCGATGGGTAGAAACTGGCTCGCCGCTTCGATGTATGAGGCCGGCTCCGCTACGATCGCAGTCGCTCGCTCCATTTTCATTTCGATCGCTCGATCGAAGGTCGCTTCTATGAGATCGTCGCGCGACGCGAACCAGTGGTTAATAAGCCCAATCGTGCAGCCCGCTTCCTTCGCCACCGCCCTCATCGACGTGCCGGAAAGCCCCTCGCGGGAAATGACGCGAAACGCAGCCTCGACGACCTGCTCACGGCGCTCCTCTTTGTCGGCGATTCTAGGCATGGCGTAGGCGTTCGGTCGGGTGCCGGCGAACTTCAGGCGCTCCGGAAGTCGATGAGGATCTTTCCTCGCTTGCCGGGTTTCTGCTGCTTAGCGAATGCGTCGATCGCCGCCGAGAACTCGTAGACGCTATCGATGACGGGCGTAAATGCGTCTCGTGAAATGAGCTCTCGCAGTCGTTCCATGCGTGCTGCGTCGGTGTCGTACTCCAGCAGGAATCCCCATTTTCGTCGCGAGATCAGACTCATGGCACATCCGGTCAAATCCAGGTGCGGCATCGTGGTAATGTAGCGCCCGCGGGTGGCCAGGTACTTGCCGGCGGCAACGAACGAGAGCGAAGGCGCTGTGTCGAATACCAGATCGAATTGGTTTGTTGCCTCGGGCATCTCGGCTTGGTCGTATGCATAGGCG
This sequence comes from uncultured Myxococcales bacterium, assembly GCA_964588545.1. Classification (GTDB taxonomy): domain Bacteria; phylum Desulfobacterota; class Binatia; order UBA1149; family SPBQ01; genus CAZPPZ01. The sequence continues at coordinate 10,223 of CAZPPZ010000075.1, forward strand.
TGAACCGCGCCTTGAGAGAGTACGAACTGCGTCTGTGTCGAGTGGCACACCGCCGACACCTCCGCATCCAAATGTGTCGCCAGTTGCACGGCCGTGATCCCTACGCTCCCTGTTGCGCCCGTAATGAGGACCTTGCTACCGCTTTCGAGACGGGCGATGCGCTCGAATGCGTTGATCGACGTGAGAGCGCCACCGATGATCGAGGTTGCGCCTTCAAGCGTTGCGTTGTCGGGCACAAGTGCCAAGTTTTCTTCAGGCGTCGTAACGTATTGAGCGTGATAGTAGGGACCTCTGAAGATGTTGGTGTACCCAAATACCTTGTCACCCTTTTTGATTCTCTCGCCGTCGCTTTCGGCAACGCCCGCCATCTCGATCCCAGAGACGACAGGGCTCCTCTTCAAGGCTTTCGCAATGGCTCTATTGTGATCGCCATTAGAATTCTCGAGATCGAGGTGGTTGAGCCCTGCGTAGTGCACGCGTACTAAGATTTCGCCTCTCTTGAGTTTCGGAATGGGCGACTCGACGAGTTGACGCGTCGGTGTATCCGACTTCGGTTTCGAAAGCGTGAACGTAAGAGCCTTCATTGTCGGCTTCCTCCTTTCCGAATCTCAACCGGGCGTCGACATCCGCAGGTAACATATCGATTGATATGCTACCTGTCAAGCCACAATGGAATACTGAAAACATTGCGCTTGAACATCAGGCCGCGCCGGCTGGGCAGTATGGCCCCGAATCGCTCTATCTCTTCAAACCCCCGGACCCCTCTCGCACCACCCGGTTGCCCGCTCATAAGCCTCCCCTGCCCGGCACAACAGCGCTTCCTCAAAATGCTGCCCCACCAACTGCAAACTAACCGGCATGCCATCGTCGGTTTGCCCACACGGCAGCGAGATCGTCGGACTCCCGGAAGCGTCGTACGGTAAGGTGTACGGAATCACCGCGCCCACGAACGATAGGTCCTGCCAATCGGGAATGCGCGGCGGTACCGGGACTCCGCGTGACGGACACAACAACAGATCCACATCCGTAAAGAACGCGGCTATCTTACCCGCGAAGTCTCGCTTTGCGTCGAACGCGCGGGCGACGTCGGCACCGCTCACGTCGGCAGCGAAATCGAGAAGCTCCGCCAATCCCGGGCCGTACTGCTCGCGGTGCTCAGGAAAAAACTCAGCGTGTGCGGCCGCGGCATCGGTTGCGCAGATGGCCATCCAGGGGCCGATGATCTCGCCCACCGGCGGCACCGTCACGGGTACGATCTCGGCGCCCGCCTCCTTGAGTACGTCCGCACAGGCGAGCACCAGATCGGCGACGGCCGCGTGTGAGCTGTCTCTCACATAGGGCTCAGGGCCTAAGAACCATAAGCGGCCTCGCTCAAGTAGTGGAGTACCGCAACGTCTGATCAACGTCTGATATGGATGGAATTATGTATACTTGCTCTTCGCTTCATACGGGCGGAACAGCCGTGTGGACGCTGCAGCTTCACCGTCGTCGGTCGATCAGTGCCGTGGCCTGGCGGCTTTCTTTTTCAGCCCCCTGCCCATCACGGAGGCCACCGGATGCGCGGGCAACCCGATAATCGTGCGCTGACGGGAGTTAACCTGCGCTGCGGCAAGCCCCCGGGGTGAGCGGCGACTGAAGACCCTCATTTTACGCCGCCTTGCGCCTGCGACTTGCCTGATCCAGATCCCACGTCGACTGCAGATTCATCCACAAGTTGGGCGTGGTCCTCAATGCCTCGGAAAGGTCGAGAGCCGCGTCGGCCGTGATGCCACGTTTGCCGCGGATGAGTTCGTTGAGTCGCGCGCGCGTCCAACCGATCTTTTCAGCGAACGCAGCTTGGGTAATGCCTGCCGGCTCGAGGAACTCTTCGAGCAGTATCTCTCCAGGATGGAACGGGTTCTTCGGTGTCTTCATCGTTACGGTGCCTCTAGACCTGCGCGCTCAGTGATAGTCGATCACATGTACTTCCGTTGCGACTCCGGGCGACCACCGAAATACCACGCGCCACTGATCATTGATCCGAATAGAATGGAACCCTTTCCATTCGCCTCGCAATATCTCCAGGCGGTTGCCAGGTGGCACGCGCAGATCGCCGAGAGCCGCCGCGTCGTGCAGATAGAGCAGCTTGCGTCGTGCTGCACGATACAGCTCCTGCGGGAATCTCCGGATCACCTTCGAGCGTCGGTCGGCGAACAGGTCTTCAGCCAGGCGATTCCCGAAGGACTCGATCACGTTACTATGTTATCGGAAGTCGATAATAATCGCAAGAGAGGGATCTATGGCACGCTGGGAGGCCCCCGTGCGCTTTGGAAGTGTGGTTAGTAGGTGGGCGTCCTGTCCCATTACTCGGCCGACCTCTAAGCGGCCTCCCGATAGTCAAATCTCAGCACGCCGCCGAGCCTTTCGCTACATCGAATACGGCCGACATTCCGGGGCTGTCCTCGCGGCGACCGAATCAGACGGTTGTCGAGTCCCTGGTGGTTACGCTCGAGATGATAATGTTTTGCATACTCCGCGACTGCGAGCCGCAGATGTCGTTCACCCAAAGGAATGATCTTCGATAAGCACTCCGACTTAATCGAAAGCACGAAGCGCTCCGCGTAGGCATTCAAATTCGGACTGCGCGCCGGAAGCTTGACGGTATCGACACCGCCGGCACGCAGGATCGCCCGCAAGCCAGCCGTGAACAACGGATCGCGGTCGGGGATCAGATAGCGCGCACATCGAAGGAATCCGACATCGGGATCGGTGAGGTTCCGGGCGACCTGTTCCATCCAAGCGCCGTTCGGCTCGCGCGCAATCCCGGCGATTGCGACCGTCCGGGTCTTCAGGTCGATGACGAATAGTACGAGGTAGCGTACAAGCCCCCTCGGTGTGAACACTTCCACGCTGAAGAAGTCCGTCGCTGCAATCACGCCCCAGTGAGACTTGAGGAACGTCTCCCAGGACATCCCCTTCTTTCGCTCGGGCGCCGGTTCGATGCCGTTCGCGTCGAGGATTCGTTGGATCGTGCTGCGACCGATCTCGTGCCCAAGGTTGTCCAATGCACCGCGAATCCTCGTATAGCCCCACCCCGGATTCTCCCGCACTATCGTCAAAACCAGTTGCTCTATCTCAGCCGCGGTCTTGGGCCGACCGGGCTTGCGCCACCTGCTGCCGTCGTACTTGCGCGCGATCAGCCTGCGATACCATCGCAGCAAGG
>CAZPPZ010000076.1:0-13040 GCA_964588545.1 uncultured Myxococcales bacterium
AGGATACCCCGCTGATGACTATGCTGCTCACTGGGGTTCCACCGCCCAGAGCACGCAGGTTGTCGAGCAGGCTGGAGAAGCTGCCTACTGTTCTTCCGCTTCCGCCAGCTCCGCTGCCGTTTCTCGGCTGGCCGTGGGGAGTGCCGATACGCACGACCTTGCCACTGGATGGTTGTACGGCGGTAGCCAATGCCGGGCCCTCGACGATTTCGATCGACGGTGCGGGCTGCTGCGGCACGGCTCGTCGCTCGGCCTGCTCCCGCTCGAGACGTTTGAGGGTATTGAAGTACTTGCTCATTGCGATTCCTCGTCGCTCAAACCTACTGTGCCGCGGCTGGTGGGGAAGCGGAGGGTGTCGCCGGCAAGGATCAGGTTAGGGTCCGCAATATGCGGGTTGAGGTCTTTGACCAGGCCGATGAGGTCGGTGTTGTAACGCCCGTACAGAGAAACCATAAGCCCTGAAAGCGAACTGCCTTGTTCAATCTTGACGGTCAGGGTGTCGTAACTGGGCTCTGATTCGACTGTGACTGCAGTGCCCTCTGCCGGCAGCTGCGTCGCGGGAACTTCGGAGTCAAGCGCTCGCGGAGTTTCGACTTCAGCAGTGGCGGGGATTAGCGCTGCTGAGTCGGTCCCAGCTGATGATTGCAGAGTTACTTGCGGAGCCGGGGCTGGCTGCACCGCCAGAGGCTCTTGTCGGGCGGTGGCTAGCGGCGCCCCTATAGGTTTCTGGATGGCCGCGGGCAGCTGTACTGCCGGGGGTTCTTGTATGGTTGTAGTCAGCCGTGGCTCTAGAGGTTCCGGCATGGCCGTGGTCGGCGGCACAGCCGGTGGCTCTTGCACGCTCGGGTCCATCCGGGTTTCTACGCCGGCCTCAGACAGCCTGGCTTCGGCCCAAGCTTCGGCACGCAGTTCACCCAGTACGTCAAAGGCGCGAGGTCTGTTTAGGCGCTCTCGCCTATGATGGGCGGTCGCTACTCGGGGCGCTACCACCGCAGTTCCAATCGCCGCGTTCGGTGCGTCGGATCGAGACTCTCGGCTAGGTCGCGAGATCAGGAAGCCCGCAAGCACCGCCGCTGTGGCCACGCCCGCAATCATCGCCGTTCCGTAGTGGTTTGCGGCAGCAGGACGGTGATGACGGCCGCTACGAGGCAGCCATCCTGCCAGAGGAGAACGTAGTCGCACCAAGCCGCGGCCTTGTTTCTCGGCGATGGCTTCAACCGCCATCGCCCGTGTCACCCTTGCTTTACCAACCCCAAAAGCGAACAGCATCGCGTTGTGGCATAAGATGTTGATGGTTCGTGGGATTCCGCGCGAGTGGCGGATTATCAGTCTCAGCGCAGACTCCGAAAAAATCTTGGTAGAACCGCCGACAGAAGCCAAGCGGTGTTCGATGTACTGTCGTGACTCCTGCGCGGTCAGCGGGTTGACGTTGCAGCGTACGGCGACGCGTTCCGCTACCTGCCGTAGTGCCGGGTTGCGCAGCTTGGTGTCGAGCTCGGGCTGACCAACCAGGATAATCTGCAGCAGCTTGTGCTTGTAGGTCTCAAAGTTTGACAGTAGCCGCAGGTCTTCGAAGGTCTCGCGAGAGAGATGTTGGGCCTCATCGATAACCAGCGCCGCAGTCGTATTGTCCTGGGCGCAGCGCTGCAAAAACTCATTGAAGGCATTCAACAGACTGGCGCTGTTCTTGGCTTTGAATTTTGCGTTGAAGTCACGCATCGCGTTGCGAAGCATCGAGTCAAACGAGATACGCGGGTTCGATATGTAGGCGGTGTGGACTTCGGGGCCGAGGCTGCTCAGTAGGGAGTACACCAGCGTCGTTTTTCCGGTACCTACCTCACCAACCATGGTTACTAGACCACGCCGCTCTTTGAGCCCGACTTTCAGCGCGGCGAATGCTTCTGCATGGACCGAACTGAGGAACAGGAATGCTGGGTCGGGGGTCAGCGAGAACGGTTCGCCCGTCAGATTGAAACGACGCCAGTACATCGCTTAGGACTGAATCTCCCCGAGCACAGGTACACCGGCTAGACGCTCTGCTTGCTTGCTGGATTTCACTGACGGGTCCACCCAGTCGCGAACCAGCGAGAGGGCGATTCCCACCATCAGGCTGACTAGGGCGCCAAGTAGTACCATTCGTGGCATCTGCGGCGCCTTGGGCTGATGGGGGACTCTAGCCGGCTCGGCTACCGTAATGTTTATGATCTGTGAGTCGTCGAGGGCATTGGCAAAACGGGCTTCCTCTTCCTTACGCAAGTAGGTTAGGTAAGCTTCTCGCTGGGCTTCTACTTCGTTGTTGAGGCGCTGCCACTCGGGCGCGACTTCTTCGAGCATTGCGATTTTCGCCCGGTAGTCCGAGAGCTGTCCGACAATCGCGCCTAGGCGGGCGTTGACGGCCTCTATTTGAGAAAGAATGTCTTTACGGTGCATGCCCGCGGCTGCGGATCTCTCGTCATCGAGGAGCCGCTTGGCTTGAGCTATCTGGCGATCGAGGTCACGAACCGCGACGCTACCCGGGGTATAGCGAGATAGCATCTCGCTGCGGCTGAGTTCGAGCGTGACCAGGCGATTCTTGAGTTCGGTTACGGCTGGGTTGCCGCTGGTTCCTCTAGCTCCGCCGCCGGCCTCTGCGCTAAAAAGCATTGCTTCGATAGGGGCGTCAGCACGTACGCGTAGCTCGGCTAGCTGGGTGCGACTCTGTACCAGTGAAGCCTCTAACTCGCCGATTCGCTGGCGGACCTGCTCGTCGCTCTCCGTCAGTAGCTCGGTACCGACGTTTTCACGGAAGGTGGTAAGCGCGAGCTGGGCGCCTTCTAGCTTTTCGCGGAGCACTTCCCGTTGGGCATGATAGAACTCTTGTGCTCCTTCGTTCTCGTATAGAGTCGTGTATTTCTCAGTCAGTTTGGCCACGAGTTGGTTGATGAGGTTTGCCGCCCAAACGGGGTTCTCGCTGGCATAACCGACGCGAATTAGGTTCGAGCGCGGGACCGGTTCGACGATGATGTCGTTGGCGATGAGCTGCGCGCGTTTTTCAAGCTCGCTGGGGTCGGCGACGTCGTGGAGCCTGCGGTAAAGCAGCGATGGTAGCTCGAGAAGTCCACCGGGCCTCTCAACTTGTCGCGCGGTTTTGCCCGAGGCCTCGCGGTCTTCGAGCACTTCACGGACTAAAGTGACGTCGCGCAGCAGCGCGGTGACCGAGTTGATCTGCTCTTGGCCGGCTCGATCAATGAGCGCCGTCGCGTTCTTGTCGGGCGTAACGCGCACGCGTGCGCGCTGGTCTACGACCATGATCAGCGATTCGGCTTCATAGGTTGGGGGGAGCAACCACGCTCGCATCGTTGCCACCGCGATCCCTGCGGAGAGGATCGCGGCGACCATGCGTCGGTGTCTGTAGACCGACGCGATCATGTCCTGCCACGGCAGAGCCTGTTCGGTAAGGTCTAGGTTGCGACGACCGTTTGAGACGTGGTTGTTCATAGCACCCCGATCGAGTTTTCTAGAACAGCGGGATACCCAGGCCAGGCCGAACCGGCAACATGTTCTGGATATACAGCTCCATCGCTACGTTGGCGTTGGCGATGCCCGACTTCGGAACGTACACGACGTCGTAAGGTTTGAGAGGTATATCGGCGTCTGGGGTTACCCCTGCGCGGATGTCCGCGAAATTGAGCGCGTGCCCGCTACGCTTGCCGTTGCGATCTGTTCTGATCAACACCACCAGCTCCTTGTGGGCGGTCTTGGTGATGCCTCCGGCAGCCGCGAGCGCCTGACGAAGCGTCATACCGCCGGCAAGCTCCAAGACGCCCTGATGGCTGACTTCACCGTCGACATAGATCTTGTTGCCGCCGAAAGCAGTGACGATGACGGTGATATCGGGAATGGTCAGTTCACCTCGATAACGCTTGGTAAGCTCAGCGTCGAGTTCGGCGGGAGTCAGACCCGCGCACAGGACCTCGTCGACAAAGGGTAGCGATATCTTGCCGTCGGGTCTGACGGCAACGTCCTGGTTGAGCTCCGGGTTGCGGTAGAACTTGATGGATAGCTGGTCCCCGATCTGCAGACGGTAGGGTGGCAGATCGGCTGGCTTGGCCGACACCTGGCTGACCGTCGGGTACGATCCAACCGGCGGAACTAGCGAGGCGCAAGCGCCGAGGAAGAAACAACAAAATATCGCGACGGCCGCACTAAGTGCCTGAAAAATCTTGTGATTGTGTGTCATTGTGCGCTCCACTCCTCAGCCATCTCGATGCGTAGCTCACTGCGAAGCACGCTCATGAGTGCCTCGATGCGCTTCTTGCTCGAGAGCTGCTTTTCGACAATGTCGGACAGTGCTCGGAGTGCCTTGCCGCGACTATTCCCGCTTAGTGCCGAGATACCGCAGCGAATCACCCCATCTGGCCGTTCGCAGCTTCGTAGAAAATCTATGGCTTCGTCCGGCACGATGGTCGGCTCTTTGCCGAAGGTCATCAGGCTCTTGACCCCGGGTTCATCGATGATCTTCGCGTAGTCATTGGCGAGCCGGAGCTGTACGAAAACAAAACCCGGGAACATTGCACCGACATGTCCACCGTCGGCCGGTGGAGGCCACTGTATGATGCGCGGCACATACGCAGAGAAGCCGTGTTTTCTCAGACCAAACTCAGTATCGCTTTCGCGATGGCGTCTGGTCTCGAGGACGTACCACCGATAGCCATCAGGATTGCCAAACACCTTTATAGCACGCATGGGTCTTCCCTTCGATCCCTTGGGTCGCTGACGCTGTCGTCTGAACTGGCGCGGCGGATCCTCTCGTCGAGCAGCTCGGCCAGCCTCTGGATAGTGACCCGCGAGACGTCTGCGAGGCTCGCTCTTTCAACATCGGTCAGCACCATTCCTCGGTTTCCGACGGCACGCTGCGGGTCTTCGAAAAACTCGCAGCGGAAGTCGTCGTCACAGATGAGCCGTCCGAGAGCTGCTTCTACTGCTCGTTGGCTCATGCTCCTCCCCCCATGCTGTTCTCCCGCAGCTTCTCATCCGCAACTCTGCAAGAGTCCGCAGTTAGGGTCTGCACGAAACTGCAAGGACCACACCAGCCGAAGTAGCAGCCATAACCCCTCCAAAAACACACTTTCCGGCGCATCAGATACACTCCTGTGTCTCAAGCTGGATGGGAGCTGGTGCCAAGGTGGCTCAGCTCGGCCCATTTTGAGACAGCTGTAAGTAGCGGCGAAACCCTCGAAGAGGTGCTCGCGCGCAAACTGCTCAGGCTGTGGAGTAATTAGTCGATGGTTGGTGCTTCATTCAGCACCCCACGCTCACTCCCCCGAAACCCCAATCCCCACTACTGATCGACCGCTGCCAAAGCTCCGCTGCAGACCTGGCCGATCAGACCACTCCAACAATGCAAGTGCTGCGCCATCTGCGTAGTTAAGCATAAATCGTGTGGGTATAGACACTTAGGCATGATTGTATGGTTACGCCCGGTGCCTGGCGGTGGACTATATGAGCAGCAACACGCTGGCATGCTCAGTTTGTCTAGGCTTGCAGGTCGAGACTGTACTTCTTGATCCGGTAGCGCAGTGTTGCCCGGCTTATTCCCAGCAGCCGGGCTGCCGGACTGACCTTGAGGCCGGTGCGGTCGAGAGCTTGAACCGTGAGTGATCTTGACAGAGCGTCGAGGTCTATTCCATCGGGCGGGAGGGTCCATAAGTCACTGCTGCCGCTGTTTAGCGTTCCCCCGGCTGCCGCCTCCAGTGCTCGGAAGTCGGCCGAGGTTAGCAGGTTGCCATGGCTGACGATGACCGCTCGTTCAACCGCGTTTTGTAGCTCACGTACGTTGCCGCGCCATGGTCTCGTGGTCAGGTAGCGAACCGCTTCTCGTGACAGTCCGGGAACGGCTTTGCCTACTTGGTTGCGCAATTGCGCCAGGGCGTGTTGGGCCAGTGGGATGATGTCGTCTCGCCGCTGATTTAGCGGCGAGACGTACAGCGGGAACACGCATAGTCGATAGTAGAGGTCTTCGCGGAAGCGACCATCTTGAACGCAATCCTCGAGCGAAGCATTGGTGGCGGCAAGGATACGTACGTCGGCGTGGCGCATGCGTACCGATCCCACCGGGCAAAAGCTGCGGCTCTGCAGGAAATGCAACAGTTTAGCCTGGACAGACGGTGCGATTTCGGCGATCTCATCGAGCAGTACTGTACCGCCGGCGGCACTTTCGAGCAGCCCGGTCTTATCGGCCAGCGCCCCAGTGAAAGCTCCGCGCTGGTAGCCGAACAGTTCGCTCTCGAGCAAGGTATCGGGGATCGCGGCGCAGTTAATTGAGACAAAAGGTTTTTTGGCGCGTTTGCTGTTGCGGTGCAGGGCGCGAGCGACGACTTCCTTGCCAGCGCCACTGGGGCCGGTGATCAAAACCGTACAATCCATCGGCGCGACCTGGGTGATCAACTCGAGGGTGCGGATCATCGGCTCCGAGTGGGCTACGATACCTGCGAAGTCGAACTTGGCCATTAGCTGGCGGCGCCGTGTCCCGAGGTCGCTGTTGCTCATCTGACGCATGGTGGATCGAGCAATATCTACTAGGCGTAGGCGTTCGAGGGGTTTAGCCAGGAAGTCTATGGCTCCGGCTTTCATTGCCGCTACAGTAAATTCTACCGGCTGGGAATCCGCCAACAGAGCGACTTCGGCGTCGGCGTTGAGTTCGCGGATGCGGCCGAGCAGCTCGATTCCGTTTAGTCCCGGCAGCCGCGCTTCGCTTATGGTCAGCGGGATGGCCGAGCGCCGATGGCAGGCCAGTGCCTCGACGGCACTGCTGGCCTCGAGCACTTCCAGGCCTTCCTCGCGCAGCCAGCTGCGACAGGTCGTACGAATGTCGGTATCAGGGGTGACTACCAAGACCGGACTTGTGGCATCTCTCATAACGCAGTTCGTTATAGCTGATCCGGGCCGCAGCCCTGAACACAATTGCGCACACGTACAAGGATGTTGCTTCGAGGCTCGGAGCCTTGCCTAGCAAGCAAATTGTTGCGTACGCTTTTGTTGGACCTGGGGTTTGAGCGACTTCCACTGCTAGCGGCTGTTCGATGTTGTCGAAGAACGCAGGTCTAGAGCCGGCATTCGAGGCTACGACTATTATGCGTGAATGAGCACTGGGCCGGGCTAAAGCGGGTCTCACCGCAGTGCCCCTGTGCGGCAGAGCGTTGATCGCCAAGGGTCACGGTGGCCTGTATTGGCATATCATCGGCAGTAACGGCGTAACTGCCGTGCTTGCCGCGAACCAGGATTTTGACCACTTCTGCCGAGCGTTTTCTAAGATTCTTGATGGCCAACTTGGCAATGCCGCCGACTCGCTCGCGATTCTTGTTGAGGTAGGTCCAGGTCTTGCCGGAGTTGCTTCGTTGCCAGCCCTGGCCGTGGCGTCCTCGTGTAAGCTGGCCCGGCGGGAGGCTGACATCCACGCGAGCAGCGCCATCGGCGCTGCGGATGAGCAGCCTGGCTCCGCGGCTAAGCGGGTCTAGTAGCGAGAAATCCGTGCCACGGGGCAGGCTGAAACTGGTCTTGATGATCAGTGTATCGTTACCCGGGTGCGGGTCTGTTCCGACTTTGTTCATGATCAGTGAGGTCTTGGTCGCGACGTACTGGCCGCCGGCTATGTTGGTGCAGGGATCACAGGCCTGGCCCAAACCGTCGGCGTCGCTGTCACCCTGGTCGGGGTTGCTGGCATTCGGGCAGTTATCGGGAGGGCAAGTGCTCTGGGCCACGGCGGGATCACCAAAGCCGTCGCCGTCTACGTCGTGGCAGAGGTCAAGCGAATCGATGATGCCATCGCCGTCGCTGTCGGCGTCAAGTGGGTCGGTCCCTGCAATCAGGACCTCGTAGCCATCGGATGAGCCATCACCGTCACTGTCGAGGTTGTGGACGTCGGTTTCCCCAGGATCGGTGATTCCGTTGAGGTTGGTGTCTTCAAGCGCGTCGACGAGTCCGTCTGCGTCCGAGTCGATCGCCGCGGCTACGTTGGCGTAGGCCAGTGCAATCTCGTTCGACGGCGGGCTCTCGTTGGTTTCATCGAGAGCGCTTACCCTAAAGAACACCGTGGGTCCCGCCGGAAGGCCGCTAACCCTATAGTGTATGATACTGCCCGTACCCGCCTGCGCGCCGGTGGTTTGGATGAACAGATCCGAGCCGTAACGAATGAAGACTCTATAGCTGGAGGCTTGAGCGATGCGGTCCCAGGACAAATCTACATCGTAGGCCGATGCCGGTGGAGCAGCCGTCGCAAGTGAGAGCGCCAGGCTCAGTGCCGCAACGGCGGGACTGTAGGGCCTGGACGGTCTGAGCCAGCCAAGCCGCTGCCATGTAGATGACCCGATGAACATCTGGACGACTTTCTACTTACAGTACGCTGTCTGTCAATACCCGTATCAGAAGGGCGGGCGAGTTGCAGGAAAAGATGATGGGCACGGCGGGACTTCACCGTGGCGAGAGTCGGCACTAACCAGCCATTTGGGGGGGCAGCGATAAGCAAGCGCAGCTTGCCGGCTCACGACTCCCGTGTTCGCGGCTACGCTGGCGATAGAAGGTTGACACTGAACTTCATTCCAGCGTCGAACCACTGCGCAGTCACCTGCATCCCGGCCCCATTGGCGAGTGCCGTGATCTCGTCGCTCGAGTACTTGTATGAGTTCTCGGTGTGGATGGTCTCTCCTTCTTTGAAACGGACGTCGAGATGCAAATCCCCGATGCGTACGACCTGACTTCGCTTGCTACGAAGATGAATCTCCACTCGTCCGGAGCCGGCTCTGTAAGCAGCCTGATGTTCGAAGGCGTTGATGTCGAAGTTAGCGTTCAACTCGCGGTTGATTCGGGTCAGGATGTTTTTGTTGAATCGTGCGGTAACGCCAGCGCTGTCGTCGTACGCAGCCTCGAGCACTGTCGCTTGTTTGCGCAAGTCGACACCGAGCAGGATGTGGTCATCCTCGCTTAATTCGCTACGCAGGGCGGAGAGGAAACGAACGGCTCCTCCGCGCGTGAAGTTGCCAACGCTCGAGCCGAGCCACAGCACCAGCTTGCTTGCCGACTTCTCGTTGCGCATTCGGCGCAGTCCATGGCCGTACTCGGCGGCGATCGCCAGAATCTTCAATCCGGGGTAGTCGTCGAGCAGTGCTAGGGCACTCTCTTCGAGAATCGACCTCGATATGTCGACTGGTACGTAACGCAGCCCTCCATGGCGGGCGAGGAACGCTTCGATGAGGATACGGGTCTTGGTGGAGCTGCCACTTCCGAGCTCCACCAGTGAGGGGCGGTGCTCGTAGAGGCTCGCAATCGCGTTGGCGTTGTTATCGAGGATCTCGGTCTCGGCGCGGGTCAGGTAGTACTCGGGCAGATCGCAGATCTTCTCAAACAGCCGCGAGCCTTCGGCATCGTAGAAGTATCGGCACGGTAGCCACTTGTGCTCAGCACTGAGCCCCTCGCGAACCGCAGCGGCCAGGTCTCCGAGGTCGGCCTCGCTGCCGACGGTGATCAAGGTTAGACGGTCGTGTTGGCTGGACAGCGCCACGGCATTTCCCCTTTGTTGAGTTGACAGTAGCCGCAGCTCGATCGGGCCACCGAGGGCGGAGCATAGGCTATTACTCATGCTGGCGCTAGCTCCGGGTCTTCGCGTGCGTATCCTCAGTGGATGGTTGCATTGAGCGGCGGCTGGCTCTCATGATGACGGGGTTGAAGCTGTGCTGGTTCCATCTGATGCCCTACACTGGGCTCCCGGACGACTCTTGCCACCGGCAAGAGTGGCTCGCGGTCGATGTTGACGCTGGCCTTTTTGATCCAGGTCTCGGCCATCGCTTGTACAACGACTACCTCGATGAACTCGAGTATGCTGATGAATGCGGTTTTGATGGCATTTGCCTGAACGAGCGCCACTCTAAGGTCGGCGGTCTTACGCCTTCGCCTAATATTTTGGCTGGAGCCCTTGCGCGGCGCGCTCGCAAGTCGGCGCTGATGATACTCGGTAACGCTCTGGCCCTGTATGATCCGCCCACCCGCGTTGCCGAAGAGCTGGCTATGCTCGACTGTCTGTGCGGCGGCCGTCTGATTGCCGGGTTTCCAGTTGGAGCGCCGGAGGACGGGTGTTTTGCCTATGGACGAGATCCGGGCACGCTGCGCGGCCGTCACCGCGAAGCTCATGATCTGATTATGCGAGCGTGGAAGGAGCAGGGAGCTTTCGCGTTTAACGGCAGATTTTATCGCCAGCGTTACGTCAACGTGTGGCCTCGGCCTCTGCAGCAGCCGCATCCACCGGTGTGGATCCCGAGCGGCGGCTCGACTGAGACCCGGCGGTGGTGCGCTGAGCACGACTACGTCTACTGCTATATGTCGTACTTCGGCCGCGAGGCGGCGCGTGAACCTCTGGCGGGGTTTTGGGCTGAACTCGAAGCACTCGGAAAAGAGCGCAACCCGTTTCAGGCTGGGTGTTTACAGTTTGTCGGTGTCGCTGAGACCCGCGAAGAGGCTCTGCGCATCTACCGCGAGCCGATGGAATATTTCTATAACCGCTGTCTTCCGGTCGGTCAGCGTTGGAGCGACCCTCCCGGTTATACTGGCGAGGCCACCCTGCGTGCTCGCGGCGAGTTGAGCGGCGACCTGTCCCTTCCGCTTTCCGGTCAGGCTAGTTCTCTCCAGCAGCCGACCTTCGAGGAGGCTGTAGGAAGGGGTTATGTGATCCTCGGCAGTGGTGCGGAGGTGGCAGATCAGCTGCGCGAGCTGGCTACGGAACTCAACGTTGGCAATCTGCTGGTAATGTTGCAGTTTGGCAACATGTCGAAGCGGAATGCCATTCGCAATACCGAGTTGTTTTCCAAGTATGTAATTCCGCGGCTATCGCGCGTGTTCGCCGATCAATGGGAACACCGTTGGTGGCCGAGACCGCTGCCGCCACACAAGCGTGCCGTACCTGGGGCGCGCCATGCCCGAGACCAGGGGACACGGTGACGGTCGTCGCTGAAAAGACGTTGGGGAGGGGTGGGGCGAGTTTCCGAGTGTGGGAAAAAGGTGAGGGCCCCACGGTTGGCTACCTGGCTGGTCTAGGCGGCGCGACTCGCTGGACTCCCTTCCTCGAGAGGCTGTCCAAGGATCGCCATGTGGTCGTCCCTTCTCTGCCTGGCTTCCCTGGTGGCAGCGACGGTGAACTGCTCGACGACATCGCCGATTGGGTGGCGGCCACGCTCGACGTGGTAGAGTCTTGCGGCTTGGTTGGTTGTGATCTGATAGGAGCATCTGTTGGCGCCATGCTAGGGGCCGAAGCCGCGTCTTTTTCGCCTTCTTTGGTCCGTCGCCTGGTCTTGATTTCACCGCTGGGTTTGTATGACGATGAGGATCCTGTCGCCGATGTGTTTGCTGCGCTTCCCCCCGAGCTACCAGGGCTCCTGTGCTGCAATGCCGACTATCTAGAGCACCACTATCGAAGTCCTCGCGGTTATGATCAGACCGAGTGGAAGATTGTTATGGCTCGGGCCGCGGTTGCTGCTGCTAGGTTGCTATGGCCGCTGCCCGATCGTGGGCTTGCAAGAAGGCTGCATCGCGTGCAGCAGCCAACCCTGATCATCTGGGGCGCTGATGACCGGGTGGCTTCACCCGCCTACGCCGAGCGTTTCGCTCGGGCCATCAGCGGACCAACCACGGTAGAGCTAGTGCCCGGAGCGGGGCACATGGCCGACCTCGATAGCGCCGAGGAAGTCGCGAGGTTCGTACTGAGGTTTCTTGACTAGCACGGAGAGGTGAATGGAGTACAAGCTGCCCAATTTTGATTCCTATGACCAGGATATTGCCGACACTATGCTTGACGCGGCTTCCATGCTTGGAGGACTCCCCGACTTTCTCGGAGCCAAGCTGGTCGAGTACGGCCCTGGAACCCTGACCGCGACTCTGGAGGTCAGGCCCGATCACATTACGCCGCTTGGAACCTTGCACGGTGGGGTCATGGCGGGGTTTGTCGACCATATCCTTGGTGGCGTTCTCTACCCGCTGATGCCGCGCGGCCAATGGGCGGCGACTACTGAGTTCAAGCTAAACTACCTAGCGCCGGTAACCGGGGGAACGCTACACGCGGAATCGAGGGTGCTGTCGCTGGGCAAACGCTCCGCTGTGGTGCGGGTAGAGGTGGTGTGTGGTGATAGGCTGGTGTGCAGCGCGCAGGGAACCCTGTTGATCTCGCGGCCGCCATCACCGGGCGCCGGCTGAGTTCTTGGTGGCCGGGTAGTTGGGGCAGGGCCGGTGTTCCCTCTGCGCGACGCCACGCCTCGGCGCACTACGCCGGTGGTCACCTGGTTGATCATTGCGGTAAACGTGGTGGTGTTTTACTACCAACTGGGGCTGTCCGAACGTGGGCTGGTCGGTTTCTTTTCGGAGTTCGGCATAGTGCCGGCCCGTTTTGCTCGCGTATTTTCCGGCGGGCAACTTGCGCCGTTGGTCGATTATCGAGCATTCCTTGCCAGCATGTTCATACACGGGGGTTGGATTCATTTGATATCCAACATGTGGGCTCTGTGGATCTTTGGCGACAACGTAGAGGATCGTTTGGGCCACGCACGTTACCTTTCGTTCTACCTCCTCTGCGGCTTAATGGCGGGCGCCACCCACGTTTACTTCAACGCGGTGTCAGAACTCCCGGTGGTCGGTGCCTCGGGGGCCTTGTCGGGAGTGCTTGGCGCCTACATTGTTATGTATCCGTTTGCGCGTGTGCTTACCGTCGTTCCGGTTTTCTTCTTGCCGCTGTTGGTCGAGGTTCCCGCTGTCGTATTTATTGGGCTGTGGTTCTTGGCTCAGTACGCTGGTGCCAGTGCTCAGGCACAAGGAGCTGCCAATGGAGCGGGTGTTGCGTGGTGGGCCCATATCGGTGGCTTTGCTTCGGGTCTTGTCTTGATCTGGCATTTCCGCCGTCGTGCCCGCTAACTCTCAGCCGCTGCCGAAATAGTCGCGCTGGTTGCCGGGCTTCCACTTAATGTTGCAGTCTATAGAAGCGATCTGATGCGCAGAGACCGCGTGTCGCTCCAGATTATGCTAACGTT
>CAZPPZ010000077.1:0-12989 GCA_964588545.1 uncultured Myxococcales bacterium
GCCTTCGATAACAATGGCGGACCGCTGTTCCTTCGCTTTAAGGGGGCCGGCCGCCCCCGTCGGGGGGCGGTGGGGCGTCTTTTACACACTCTACAACAGTGCAAATCAGACGCGCGACGACGGCGCGCGGTGGGAGCGCGACACGTGAAAACGCTGTCGCACATCTTTCTCCCTGCGCGTTCCCCCCCCCCGCCTCATCCCTGCTCAAGACAATCTATCCTATCGGCGGATTCGTACCACCCACAGGAGACAGCCAAGAGAGACCTACTGGCGCCGCACACGGCAGCGTAAAAACCGTACCCAGATACGGCCGACCACGCTTCGATACACAGCGATCCCTCCCTCCCCCCCCTGTCGAGGGTCGACCACAGTTACTTCCACGCCCAAATAGCTCTCGGTGCGCCGTGGTTCACTGCTTCAGCAGAGCCGCGTTTTCAGCGGGTTTCTATTCGACGAGCGCGGGTCTACCCGCAGCTGACCCAGGGACAACCCGTACCTCGACTAAGAACCCACCCGCGGCGCACCTTGACACAGCACCCTTCAATGCGAGACGCTGTCGCAAACAGTTGCCGCCGCCGTACTTCAGATTAACTAGGAGAAGAAATATGAACTCACTAAGAGGCTATTTTGTATTGGCGATGGTGGTTCTCATCGGGGCGCCTTCGCTAGCTCAGGCGCGACCGCCAAGAACGATCGTGAGAAGTAATGGGATTAACACTCTTAATCGCCTCACCACCGCCTCGCGCTTTCTCTGCGGGAATGCCCCCCGCGGCGGCTCGGTAAGCAAAGCCAACGGATCTCTGCCTCGCTTCGGCAAGGTACAAATCGACGTGAGCACGTCCTGGGATTGGGGTTTGGAAAGCGCAGATCATGATGCAGCCTTGATAGACATCACACCGCAGGCCCTCGGCGCCGTCGCTCAGTGCGTGCCGTTCTCGACCACTGCTACGGTAACCATAACTGCTATGAAAGGAGGATTCGCTGACCCATCTAGAGGCCAGGTAGTCGCTGACATCGTTGGCGGGACCATCAGTCATGTCGTGCTCGCACCTGATCCGCGAGTCACGGCCGCGGCGCACGGGGGCACCTGCCCGCTGATTGGATTCCCGGGCATTGGCGGAACTATAGATGAAACACTGATCAGCTTTGACGCGGACCCGGGCCAACCGGACACACCGCATGGAAGCATATCAGGAACCCGCTACCAGCGTTTCTCTCGCGTAAACGGCGTGCTCCGTGCACGTTTCAACTCGTGTACGGGAGAATTTGACATTAACCAGATTATTTTCGACGCGGTAAACTAGGCGACGATGGGGCGGTGGGCGCAGACTGGATGTTCGCAGTATGCGCTCACCGCCGTTGATCCTAGCCGTCACAAGCTCCGCGTTAACCTCTCGATCCCGCCGAGCATGAGCTGCGTAGCGAACTCGGTCGCCCCCTCCACATCCATCGGCTCACGCTCGAGCATGCCGCTTCCCACCTCGGCGGCAATGGCCACTCCTGCACGTGACACGTAGTCGATATCCACAGGTGGGACTATGCCCTCGCGCGACTTCTGGCGGAGATCCTCGGCCAGCTCTTCGACGGCAGGCTTGAGCACCAACGACATCACCAACTCACGAATCGCCCCTTCGTTGCGAGTCATCAGCCTCACCACGGTCTCGTCTTCAGCGTAGGACTGGAAAGTAGCCAGGTAAGCAACGCGCAACAGCTCTTCGAGCGTGGTCGCACGCGCGCGCATCTCGTGCACCCTTTGGCGGAGCCGGGTGGTGAACTCTTCGATGATCTCGCGCAGTATCGTCTGTTTGTCGGGAAAGTAATTGTAAAACGTCCCAGAGGCCAAAGTGGTACGGCGGATGATGTCGCGAACCGTAGCAACCTCATAGCCAATCTCGCAGAACACCTCGCGCGCTGCGATTAGAATAGCCTCACGGTTACGCAGTGCATTGCGCTGGCGCTTGCCAAGCTCGGAGTCGGTCGCGGCGCTCGAAGACTCAGCCATGTCCAAGCAGTCCCCGGCTAGCCCTGCTCGGTGAATACACCGTCGGCATCGGGAGCAAAGGCCTCGGCGAGAAACCTCTCCTGGGGTTTCTCTGAGGCGGTCTTGGGAATCTCATCCACAACTTGGAGGTATGAGGGGATAAAATTCGACTCTAGACTCTCGCGACAGGCGGCAAACACCGAGGCCGCCGAGAACGACGAGCGCTCCACCGGCACCACCGCGGCAACCACGTCCTTTTCGCCGGGCGAACCCGAGGCGGCCGCTATGCCGTATACAAAGACGTCAGACACCGAGGGGTGCTCGGCTAGCGTTTTCTCGACAAAACCAGGATTTACGAAATCACCGTTGTGGCGTATCCCCCCACCCTTGCGGTAGTCAAAGTAGAACCATCCGTCTTCGTCGGTGTGGCCGATGTCACCGCTTCGCAGCCAGCCGCGCACGGTCTTCTTCTTGGAAGCCTCGGGATTGCCGTGGTACTCGACACTCGCAGCGCTGCCATCGGCGGGGCGCGAACAGATCTCGCCCGGCACTCCCGGAGGGCACTCCTCGTCATTTTCGTCGAGGATTTTCATCTCCAAATTCGGCGTTGGTTTACCAAACGATCCAATCGGGCCCACGCCTACAGGGTTCATCGCGAGTCCACCTTCGATCGCACCGTACCACTCGAAAATCTTGACGTTGAAGCGCCTCTCGAACTCCTCCCAGATCGCCATGGGCATTCCCGCGCTCATGACCACCTTGACGGGGTTGTCGGCGTCGTCGTCTCGCCGTGGTTCGCTGTAGATGGCCGTCACCATGCCACCAAGCAGCGAGAAGGTTGTACAGCCATAGTGCCGGCAGACGTCCCAGAGCTTCGACTTGGTAAACCGCCGGCTGAAGACCGCGCGTAGCTCCAGACCCAGAGCCGGACCGAGCGCACTGACCTGAGCATTACCATGGGTGAGCGACAGTCCCGTGTAGGGACGCTCGTCGCTCTGGTATCCCATGATCTGCCCCACCATGGCGAACATGCCGAAGCGCTCGTTGGGAAACACCACACCCTTGGGATCGCCGGTGGTACCCGAGGTGTAGATTATCTGTAGGGGATCGGTAGCGGTCTCAAGACGCACATCGACGCTATCCGCGTGATGCTCGAGTACAGCATCGAGCGAGTCGGCAGCGGTGATAGCCGCGGCCGACTCGCCCTCGCCGGTGTGCAACACCATCACCCAGTCGAGCTCGGCACCGAGCCCGCGGGCCTTGTCGACCTCAGCGGTGCAGTAGTCCGCGCAAATCACCCCGCGGCATCCAGCGTTACGCAGCATGAAGGCCAGCTTCTCGCCACGCGTACGCGGGTCGATGGGAACCAGCACACAGCCGCTGATCGACGCCGCGATCATCACCTCGACGTACTCGGGGTGATTGCGCATCATCAGAGCAAAACGCTCACCCCGCGCCATCGCATGAGCAATCAGCGCCGCGGCGATACGGTTGCCATTGGTCTGCAGGTCAGCGTAAGTGCGAATCTCGTCAGGGGTAGTACCACCATCGAGGCTTAGATGCTCGAAGGTGATGACCTCGACCTCGGGGCTGCTCTCAGCCTTGGCCGCAACCATGTCGGCCAAGATCATCGGATTGCGTTCACGCATGCTATACCCCTCAGACCGACAAAACGGTCACGCACAGTGCAGCGGCGTCGATGCCGATGTTACCGCCACCGTTGTGAGCCAAGGCCACCCTTGCGCCGTCGACTTGGCGCTTACCTGAGCAGCCTCGCAGCTGCTCGGTCAACTCAACCACCTGCGCGACCCCGGTAGCGCCAACTGGGTGGCCTTTGCGCAGCAGTCCGCCTGAAGTGTTGACCGGCACACGGCCGCCTAGCTTGGTAGCGCCCTCGTCGATCAAGCGACCGCCCTCGCCCTTGGGACAAAGTCCGATGGACTCGTAGGCCATGATTTCAGCCGGAGCCGAGGCGTCGTGACACTCGACGACACTCAAATCCTCGGGGCCAATGCCGGCTTCTTCGTAAGCTTCGCGCGCACACACCTCGGCCGCCCCCTCCTCGTCAACCCCATGGTCCCAACCCGAGCGCAGTACCGTGGAAACGATGCGAACGCCCCCGCCTATTGCCATCTGCTTGGCCTTGGCCTGGCTTACCAGCACCACAGCCGCGGCACCATCGCCGATAGGCGAGCACATCGGCCGGGTCAGCGGCTCGGATATCATCGGCGAGGCGAGCACCTCTTCAACGCTCATCTCCTGGCGGAACTGGGCACGGGCGTTGAGACTGCCATGGTAAGAGTTCTTCGCCGATACTCCGGCAAAGTGCTCGGCCGTGGTCCCGTAGCGCTGCATATGGGCGCGCGCGGCCATCGCGTAGATGTCCATGAACATCGAACGCTTCTCGCCCGCGCCCGATGCGCCGGCGCTACCGCCGCTGCGCTTGGCGGCATTTTGCAGGCCGGCAATGATCTCGGCCATGGCTTCGACATCGACAGCGCCGCTGAAAGCAGCAAACGACTTACGCTTGTCCTCGTGGTAGAGCTTCTCGGCACCCAGCACCAACACGGTGTCATACATCCCGGCGGTGATCATGGCGGCGGCCTGATGTACCGCCGTCGAGCCGCTGGCGCAGGCATTCTCGACGTTGATAACCGGCAGCCGACCCAGCCCCATCGAGCGCAGGATGACCTGGCCACGGATACACTCTTGGCCGGTCACCAGTCCGGCAGCCGCGTTGCCTACGTAAGCGGCCTGCAGATCCTCGCCGCTTACACCGGCATCAGCCAGCGCAGCCTTGACAGCCTCGACCCCGATGGCCTTGAACCCGCGGTCCATGTGCTTTCCAAATTGTGTCATGCCGACTCCGGCCACGATCGCGTTCTGTCGCATCTTGAGTTTCCTCCTCAACCCTCGCGCCCGAGAGAGATAATCCGTGTTATAAAAGTCCCGAGCCGGGAATGTCGAGGGCTTTACTCAGCCATTCCAACTCTTGCTCACGCCAAGACAGAGGTGCGGGAGTCTGCAACACACCGTCGCGATGCAGCTCGTCGACTACCTCCTGTGAGCGTGGAAACGGCTTGTCGTAGCCGTTCATCTGAAAGAGCTTCTCGAAGGGTTGGCGCGGCCGCTGGCCGCCGGCCTCGGGCGACTCGGCGGGGTAGCCAACGGTCTGGAGTACCAGTACGCGTGCGCTGTCGGGAATGCCGAGGTTGCGGCGGATTTCGTCGCCGTTGGGCGTGCCCAGCAAGCAAGTCCCTAGCCCCTGCTCGAAAGCCATCAATGTTGCCTGGGCGATGCCTTGCCCGCAGTCGAGCTCGTTTAGCCCGGGCTCCTTCAAAATCTCGCGGATACCCTCGAAGATCGGCAGCAGCTGGTTCTCGAGCGCGTCCATCTTGTCCTCGCCCACGCCCAGGGCCCCGCTGCGAACCAACTCGCGCAAACGCTCGCCCTGCTCGTCAACCGCGGCAGTCTCGAGGTACCAGACTATAACCACTGGCGCGTTACGAATCTGCCAACCCACCACTGGAGCCAAGATGGCGTCGAGCACTTCTTGCGGCGCACTGTCACGAAACACCACCAAGGCGCGCAGGCTCTGCACGTTGCCCCAGTGTGAGGCTATCCTCGCTGCCTCGAGCATGCGCTGGATTTTCTCCGGCTCCACTGGCTTGTAGGGGCGCAGGAAACGGATCGATCTTCGGTTACCGATTACTTGACGCAGTTCCATGTGAAATTCTCCTTTTCCCGTTCAGAGCTTTTCGGCTCCGACTAGACTGAGCATGTCGTTACAACCGTCTTCGATCATCGAAGCCCGGGCATCGCGCAAGAGTTTCTCGATTGGATATTCCCGGCTGAGCCCGTTGCCACCGAACACCTGCAACCCCAGGCTAGCCACGTCGAAGGCTGTCTGCGTACAGAAGGTCTTGGCAGCAATCGAATACTGAACCAAGGGTGGTTGTTGGGTAGCGTTGTAGACGAAGGCCCGACGCGCCAAGGATCTGGCTGCCTCAACCTGCGAGAACATCTTGAACAGCTTCAGCTTGACCGCCTGGTGCTCAAAAATGGTAACCCCGCCTTGGACCCGCTCTTTCGAATAAGCCAGGGCATGTTCGAGCGCGGCCCTAGCTACACCGACAAATATGGTCGCCATGTGCGCGTTGGCCATTGTCAGGATCATCTCGAGCACGATCAGGTACATATCGGGTTCGACGATCATGTACTCGGCTGGAATGCGCACGTCCTCGAAGAAAACCTCACCTTGATTGAGGGCACGCTGCCCGAGCTTGTCCAGCGGCGCTCCGCGAGTGACTCCCGGTAGGTCCAGTGGCACCAGCGCGACGCCGCTGGCCTTGAAGCCGCCGCTGGGATCGAGCTGGCAAAACAGCGTGGCCACGGTAGCAATGGTACCGTTGGACACCCAGGCGGCCTTTTGACCGTTGATCACGTAGTCATCACCATCACGGGTGGCGATGCAGTCGGCACGAGCGCCAGCCTCTTCGAAAACCGGCTGGTCGAAGGCCAGCATATCGCTACCGTGGTTGGGCTCGGTAATCGCCCAGCAACCGATCTCGGAGCTGCCGGGCGCGGCAAAGCGCTCGATAAGCTCGGGCTTGCCGAGCATGGTCGCGAACAGCGCGGGAAATCCCGACACCGTAAGGCTTATGGCCAGTCCGGCATCCCCCCAGCCCAGCTCTTCATTTACCAAAGCGCGCATCCTCGCGCCCTGCTCAGACTGGGCCATGGCCGGATCGCGCTCGGCCTCCTCCATGCCCAGTTCGCGATACTTCTCGAATACCCCCCACAGAACCGAGTTCTTGGCACAGACGTCGGCCGGATCATGAAGGCGGTCCAACGCTATACCCGCCGGCCGCATAACCTCGGCGGCAAAACGGTGGGCACTGTCACGCACGGCCCGTTCTTCATCAGAAAGGTTCAGTTCGATATCCACTAGAGCCATACGACCCCCCTTGCCTCGTGGCTGACTGATTGGCGGCGACAGCCCTTCATACACAATCTATGACGCCTACGTCAAGTATTTATGACGCAAGCGTCATTTTTTCTAAAGAAAAGCCTAACCGAAGAACTCGCGGAGTTTCTGCGAGAGCTTCGGTTGGATCAGATAGCCATAACTCTTGTGCGGATTGGGCTGCCCCTGGGGATTTTCGAAGGGATTATACAGGCCGACGTAGTCGCGCAGGTCCTTGCGACCAAAGCCGCCAAGCTGCTTCCTCATGCCCGCGAAGAAGTCGTCCTCCAAGGTGGCGTCGTGGCATACCACATCGCCGTAAGCCGAGTAGTTGTGCCAAGCGCGAAGGTTGGTCGGATAGAAGCGCCGTCGCTCCCCCTTGGTCTTGGCGCGAGCCGCGCCCTTCCAGCGATCGATCAGCATGAAGCTGCGTAGCGTGGGGTCGCCAAGCGGACTGCCCATGGTAACCAGAAGATCCACGGCCTTGGAATGATAGGACTTGTAGCAGGCTTCCGAACGGTGAGAGAAACGCCAAAGCACGTCATAGCTGATGAAGGTTCCCATCGAGTGAGAAATGATGATGATGCGCCGCTTCTCTCCCCAGGCCTGCCTGAGCTGCTCCTCTAGCGGCGCGCGGATCCGATCGGCAATGTATTGATCTCGGTTGTATAGCCGGACCTCGCGCAGGTGCTGATCTATCACGTTGTCCTTCACGCTGATCGCGCGGGCCAGGGTATCAACGATACTCAACCCGAACTTCTCGACCGTGGCCGCAACCCAACCGGCCTTAGAGATGTGGAGATCGCTGCCTTGCTCGCGGCGGCGTTCGATCAGCCTGTCGACCGCCTTGTGAAGAGCAGTCACGTAGGCGGGAGTATCCTCAATATGATCAGGAACCGCGTCGGCCCAGTAGGCACTGCGGAAGAGTTGCGTGTCAGCCTCCATATCGCTGGCAAGCGACTTTGAATCCACCGCAACGTTGGCGATCAGAGTCTGACGCCACAAGCCCAGCAAGGCATCGGACGAGGGCTTCGAGGCCAACCCGTGTACGAAAATAATCCTGCAACTACTGGTCCTGGACATCTTGATTTATCCCCCTAGACGGACGGGCAGCGACGCTCGCTTTCCATGACCTTGTAGCGTTCCCTCGACGCTGACGAAATCGCTAAGCTGCGAAGTCCGGCGGTTTGTGAAAAGCGGCAAATGTACACGCCGCTATAAGGCAGTGGCGAGGCGTGCTAGGCTGATCTAGTAGCGGTAGAGGTGGCCGGCCGGCGACCCGGTGGGTGAAGGTAATGAGGTATATTCGGCAAACCATGACCCCAGACGAAGTGATCCTGGCGGTCGGACGATTCCCCCGGACCTACGACCTGATCTCCTTGTTTTGGCTCGCAACCATTATCGGCTTTCCGATCTTCGTCGTACGAGTCATCAGGAAGAAGAGCACCGAGCTCGCGGTGACCAGCAAGCGTTTCGTTTACAAGCGTGGATTCATTTCACGAGTGACAGACGAGTTCGCCACCAACCGCATCCGCCACGTAAAACTTACCCAAGGCTTCCTCGGGCGCTTATTCAACTACGGCCGCATCCACCTAGAGGGCTCCGAAATTGGCGCCTTCGGGCTTCCCGCTATCAAGAAGCCGACGGAATTCAGGCGAGCGTTGATCGTCTCGGGCGGTGCATTGCCCGAGACAATCAACGCTGACAGCGACGACTATGACGAAGCAGAGGTAACGTTCTAGACTCCGCTACCGAAGCGCTACGCATAACGGCTGTCGACCCAGCTCATCGCGCTGGCGTAGGCGTATCGACCTGCCTCCAATTGGGTGGCGAAGGTAATAGTCTCGGGCCAACACAGAGTGTGGCCGGTGACACTGCAGCGGAACCGTACGACTACCGAAGCCTTGGGGATACCCCAGCAGCCACTTTGGTACTCGACCGTCGTGACGTCCACCGTCGCCTGGTAGGGTTTTACGTCGTTTGAATTCACGACCCTTATCAACTGGCGGCCACCCGCTGGCGCCGGCCTACGTTAGATTCTACGAGCGGTAACCCACTTGGTTACATACTCGCGGCGGGCTGCCCGCGATAGCTTGGATGGTGGACCAGAGCTGTAGCCAACCCTGGTCGGACGACTCCTCGCGAAAAGGAACACGTTTCGCTCGCGCGGCCCCCCCTATCGCGAGCGCTTCAGCGTCAAATCACGACTAGTCGAAGAGCGTGGGGCTCAACAGTCCGGTAGCCGCCGCAAGTTCTACTTGCGCGGCGTTAAGCCGCAGCAGCGCCTCGACCGCCGACAGTCTCGCACGCGCCTTAGCGTTTTGCGACTCGATTACTTCCAGTCCTAGACCGGTGCCAGCTTCAAAGCGGTCGCGCTGGATCACGTAGCCGCGCTCAGCCGCTTCGACCTCGAGACGCGCCTGAGGGATAGCCGCACGGGCCGTCCGCAGCTGTGATAGTGCGCGGTGGACATCCGCGCGAACCGCCTCCGAGAGTGCTTTGGCACGGATCGCCATCGAGCGAGTCTGTCCGGAGGCACTACGGACTCGACCGGCTTCCGAGAAATCAAAGGAGAAGCCGACAAAGGCGTAAGCCACCAAGGCGTCCTCGAGCGACACTTCGTCGGTACCGATGACGCGTTCGCGTACGCTCAAATCGAGGTCTGGTCCAAGGAAGTTCCACCATGCCGCGCGCTCTTCTTGCGAGGCCGCACTCGCACGCTTCTTGGCGGCTCGCAGGTCAGGGCGCGACAGGGCCGCGCTGCGCACCAGCAGGTCGGGGTCATCCGCGTTGATCAGATTCACCGTGCGAACATCGCGCTGCTGGGGGTTTATCAAGACCTCAGTAGGCCAGTGCAGCAGCCGCGCCAGTCGTATACTCGTCTCTTCCCAGCCCGCCCGTGCACGAATACGGGCCTGCTCAGCCCGTGCGCGTTCGCTCTGCGCACGAGCCACGTCGGCGCCGGAACCCAAGCTCACCTCGACACGCGCCCTGGCGATCTCGTAGAAGGTAGAAGCATCGGCCGCCAGCTGATCGGCGATCGCCATTGAAGAACGTGCAAGCACCAGGTCTTGATAGGCCAGCGCGGCTTGCCGCATGGCCTCGCGCTCGGCCTCACGAAGATCTAATGCGGCCGCTTCGGCTTGCCGCCGCGTCGCCGCACTAAGGATGGCTGCCGCGCCCGGATTGGCGCGAAAAAACAGCGTAGCCGCGGGCTCATAACGCGCGAATCCTACATCCCGGACTTTGCCAAACGACCCCACCTGCGCACCATCTAGGTAACCCGCAGAGGCGCTCAGTGAGATTCCCGGCAGTAGCTGTCCGGCCGCGGCTTGGGCTTGTCCCGACGCCTGCTCCAGTTCGGCCACCGCCTCGAGCACCGCAAATGCCCCAGCCTTCGCGGCGCGTACCACCTGCCCAATGGTCGCACTTCTCGTCGCTGCTGCAACAGCGGCCCCGGCCCCTAGCTCAGAAGCCTCTGCCCCGCTTGTTTCAGTCGTAGTTCCTGCGGCTGCAGTAGCTCGCGGCAGCTCCACCACCAGCACCTGAGGAGTCGCAACGACCGCCGCGCGCTGTTCACGCAGCGGTTCTGCCAGCTCGGGGTGGTAGCCGCCAAAGGCAGCACAGCCAAGCGCTAGACACAACATAGAGAGGCCCGAGAGCTGCAGCGACAAGCGGGCGATGCGGCGAGTGGTCACGGACCGGCACCCTCCTCCACCGCCTCGACCGTGCTTCCCTCACCGGCCAGCGGCGAGCCGGCAACCATTACCAGAGTTTCGGTGCTAAGCCCCTCGCTGATGACCGACTTTCGCCCATCATCACTGACGACTACCACGGGCTGCCGACGTAGCGATCCGTTCTCGGCAACCAGCACATAGCGGTCATCACGGTGACCGTGCACAGCACTAGATGGTAGAGCCAGAGCGCCAGGATGCGCATCAATGTCGAGCAGCACCTTTGCGTACATCCCGGGTTGGTAACCACCCTCGTGGTTGTCGAGATCGACCTCCGCACGCATCGCGCGGGTCTTGGGATCTAGAGCACCGGCAACCCGAGAGATCCGGCCTTCAATCGTCTGTCCCGGATAAGCGTCGAGCATTAGCCTAGCCGCTGCCCCCCGAGAGACTCTACTGACCACCGGCTCGGGCAGCTCGAAAACGACGCGCAGCCGATCGGTGCGCGCAATCTCGAGTACCGGCTGCGCATTCGAGCTGCCGCCTTCGTTAACCAACGCACCGGGATGCAGATAACGTTTGGTAATACGGCCGTCGAACGGAGCCCGAAGTACCGAGAACCGCATCAGCGTTTGTAGTCGTTCGAGCTCGGCAACGGCGACACTGACACCGGCATCGGCCACACCGGCCTCGGCAGCGGCCTCGTCGACCAACTGAGGAGAGATCGCCTCAGGATTGCGCTCAAGTAGCTCTCGATTACGTTTCTCGGTGACTAGCGCGAGTTCTCGCGCGGCTCTCGCCGCGGCCACATGGGCGCGGGCGCTGGCAAGTTCGGCGACCATCTCAGGGACTACGAGGCGAGCCAGCTCGGCTCCGGCGTCAACCCGATCACCGATGTCAACACTCACCGAATCGAGGTAGCCGCTCACCCGACCAAACAACGTGGCCGACTCCCAGGCTTCGATGCTACCCGGAAGCAGCAGAGCGCTAGTTGAATCCGCAAGGACAGGCCGCTGTACCACGACTCGAAGCACTGGGCCGCTAACGTTGCGACCTATGCCGTCAGCACTAGTGGCCCGACTACGCCCACAACCGACAAGCAGCGATAGCGCCGCAACCGCGACCACACATGCGGTCGCGACATGATGCGGCGCCGATCTCGCGCCCAGCGAGGAGCATATCTGGCGGTGTGATTTCATTGGGAAGTTACCTCAGCCGCGGGCGTCGGCGCCCGTTTCATAAGCACATAGATGCAGGGCAGTACCAGCAAGGTGAGAACCGTGGCACTCAGCACACCACCGATAATGGTTCGCGCAAGTGGCACGTTGGCCTGGGCACCGCCAATGCCGACAGCCATAGGCAACAGCGCTAGCACGGTGGTGAGCGAGGTCATCAAGATCGGCCTCAGCCGGACCAGAGCGGCCTGGCGAACTGCAGTTTCGATATCGACACCACATTCAACACGGTCGTTGGCGAAATGAACGAGCAGGATGCCATACTCGACGACGATCCCCACCATCATGATCATCCCCATCACGCTTTGGATGTTGACGGTGGTTGAGGTTGCGAACAGCAGGGTTCCTACCCCGACAAAGCCAAGCGGCACGGTGAGCAGCACCATCAATGGATCGACGAAGGAGCGAAACTGCGCGACCATCACCAGGTAAACCAGCAGCGCGGCGAGCGCGAGCCCCCCGGCAAACTGACCGAAGGAGTTGCGCATGGTTTCGACCTCGCCGGTAGCCGTAAGCGCGTAGCCTCGGCCATCGTAGTCGCCGCGTACCGTAAACGAACTGGCGCCACGCGAGTTCTCCCCCGCCTCGAGCGATAGCCCGCGGTCAGCCTGCAGAGCCGCCTCCATCGCAGCTACCACGTCGCCAACGTTGCGACCCGGAGCCACGTCGGCGTAGACATCGACCACACGAGTGATGTTGCGATGACTGACCATCGAGGGGCCACTACCACGAGAGACTGTCGCCACAGTGCGGAGCGGAACGGCGGTACCGCCCCGCTCCGGTGCAACCGGAATATCGAGCAGCGTGTCGACCGACAGATGTTCTCTCGGCGGGTACTGCGCGCCGATGAAATAGTGATTGCCGTTGCGCTCATCGATCCAAAAGGCCGGCTCGAAATTGACACTAGAGTTGGTCGCGGTCACCAGGTTGTGCATTACGTCTCGCACGCTGAGTCCGGCCAACGCGGCCTTGGTGCGATCTATGTCTACGACGAGCGTGGGGTAGTCGTTACGCTGCAGGACGCGGACGTCGACTGCCCCGCGTACTGTTGCAAGCAGCGACGCAACCCGACCGGCGGTGTCGCCCAGACGCTGCATGTCGCTGGCGGTGGCCCTGAGGCGCACTGGAGTTTC
>CAZPPZ010000078.1:0-12962 GCA_964588545.1 uncultured Myxococcales bacterium
GCTTCACTGGCTGCTATCGCGTGACCATCGACCGTCCGGCGATGGCCGACGAACTGCATCGCATCCAATCGCCGACGTTGATTCTCGTGGGTGAGAACGACACACACTATATTGACGAAGCAGAGTTTATGAAACGCAGTATCGCGGGTGCACACAAGGTGATCATGCCCGGTGTAGGACACGCTATGAGCACGGAGAATCCAGAGCTTTTCAACGACGAGGTCCTGCGGTTCTTGGGGCCGAGTGCCGCGGCCGATAGTTGATCTGACGAAGTTTGCGCAGAGCTTTGAGATGACAGCGCGCACGGCGGGCAACTCGCTGTGTCGAAGCGCCCGCGCAACCTTTGCCGCTTCTAGGACTCCCCGACCATTTCGACGGCGTTTAGAATCGGGCGGCCGCGGGTGCGCCAGGCCAACAACGCCGCCGCGCATATGAGCAGCACCACCACTGCGGCTACCGCCGCAAACACATGAGCCAGCGAATAGTGCGCGATAAACGTCTGCACCCCGCGAACCGATAACGCACCAACCCCGAACACCACCGAGAACTTCAGGCCGTAGCCGGTGCTGCGCCAACGGTCCGGCGTAAAGCGCGCGACCAGGCTGTTCTCGATCGGCTGCATGCCGATGCTGAAGAACACGAAAGCCGCCCCGGCAGCAACCAGAGGCACACCAGTGGCAAACGCCATCGCCAACACGCAGGGAAGACTCAGAATGTGGAAGCCTAGATACAACAGGCGGAGATCATGACGGTCGGCCATACGCCCACCGATCCACTGCCCAAGCGTGCCAAAGACATAGACCAGTGAGGTAACGACTCCGTATCCAAGGAAAGTGACGCGCTCGGCGTAATAGGCCGGCTGTGCAACGGTATTGGCACGGTAGCTCAAGCCTCCAAGCGTCATCGCCACCAGTAGTATGATGAATAACTGCACGCGTTCACCGCTCTCGTGGTGATGCTCATCGCTGGTCACCGAGCCCGGCGGAGTTTCCTCGATAGACAACAGCGCAACCGCCATACCCAGCACCGACAGCAACAGCCCTAGAGCTAGGTAGGCACCACGCCATCCCCAGGCCTCGGCCGCGAGCTCGGTTAGCAGCGGCGCAGCGGCAATGCCGATGTTGCCGAATACTCCGTTTATGCCAAGCGCGGTTCCACGGCCGCGAACGGTTCGCGATATCAGACCAAGCCCGGCTGGATGGTAGAGGCTGGCAAATGCTCCCACCAAGGCCAGCGGCCAGACCAAGCCTGCGCCAGGGTCGGCTCGTGCAACCAAGATCATTGCTGGCCCGATGCCTAGCACTCCGGCTCGTACCACCCAGCGCGCGCGTATGTGGTCGGTCAACAAGCCAACCGGCAACGCCCCCAAGCCAAAGATCAGATAGCCGAGGAAGCTCCAGCCGAGCACACTGTCCAAAGCCAGGCCTTCCTCGCGGGCGATGACTACGGCCGCGGTGGGAAAGACCAGCATCGCAAAGTGGACGCCGAAGTGGCCCACACCGGTCAACGCAAGTGTATGCTTCTCGTTTCGGCTAAATTCCATGTTTGCTCGTCGGTCGGCCTACGCGGAGGACGATTACTCGGAGGGACCAAGCTCGATACGCGTCCAGCGCTCTCGCGATTCTACCGCGGGCGGCGTCTTGTAGTTGATTCCGGTTATCATCTGCATGACATGTACGTGAGAAACCCTGCCGCCTTTGTAAGATATCGTGTAGCTATGCCCCTGAAGCATCTTGCGCAGGATGTCCTCCCAGCGCACCTTGTGCATGGTCAGCGTCACCGGGCGGGTAAGCGGCGTCACCGTCGCGTAGCTTGGTCCGCCGATTGCTTGCAACTCGTCGAGAACGTCGTTGGCGGCAACACTGTTGGCATAAATCGACAGCAGCTCACCGTGTTCGACTACCAGCACGCTCGCGGCCCCCTCACCAAAGGTGTGCAGCACGCCCGCAGCCGCCCCTCCCGGGCTGATCACTAGCCCGAGAGTCAGCAGCGCTGCGGCAACGACCATCTGGCTCACTGACAGCTCTCTCACCCTTCTCATAAAACACTAGCGCGGCCGCCAGTTCCACATAGCCCCCAAGAGGGTAGCGACAAGCGGCAGAGCAGCGGCAGCTTGTACGCCAATCATAAGCCCAGCTGACGCAGCTACTTGCGCAATACATGACAGAACCGCAGCAGCTGCAACCGTGGATTGAGTAGCCAGCACGCCCGCTAGCGTCTATAACATCGTAGACTAACAGCGGCGTATACTGAGCATGACCAATTCCGATGACCATAAGCAAGACCCGCCTAATCTAGTCCGCCTCGAGACATCGCAGGCGACGGAGGAGGATCCCTGTGAGGATCTGCGCGAGGCTTTGACGGTACTCGAGTCGAAGCTGCAATCGGCAGAGGGGCCGACCGATCTGGCCCAGTGGTTGCGTGAGGTAGAAACAGCGGTAGCCGCCCTACCCGGCCGGCAGGTCTCCCACACCTGTGACGAGATCAAGGAATTGATACACCACCTGCTCTCACTCAACGCTCAGGTGCAAAACCTCATGCGCCTGAAACAACTTCTAGCTTGAGCCGGACACTTATGGACGGCACTCGTCTCGACGGCCTTACTCTGCTCGTCATCGAGGACGACGCAGATATCCGCCTAATGACCTCCGCAGTACTGCGTGGCGCCGGTGCCTCGGTCGCTGAGGCCGCCAGCGGTCATCAGGCACAACAGCAACTAGCTGCCCAGCCAATCGACGGAGTGATCCTCGATTGGAACCTTCTCGACGTCTCCGGTGAGGACTTTCTCCACAGTCTTAAGCAGCACTACCCGGCCGTGTGGGGGCATTGTCTGGTAATTACCGGGGATCTGATGCGATCGGGAGACTCCCACGTAGCTGCCAACATGGGCCGTCCGGTACTGGCGAAACCATTCCGTCCCGCGCAGCTGCTCGACGCGCTGGCGACAATGTTTTCAGACCCGAGTAGCTCGGTATAGACCGCGGCGGTCTGGTGGCGTGCCGGCACGCCACCAGACCCTCACTCTAGTTTTTCCGCGATACGATCACCCGATCACGCAACTCCGATACGGTCGAAAGACCAATGCCTTTGACCCGTTCGAGGTCGTCAACCGAGGTAAACGGCGCGATGCTGCGTTCCTCGATAATCGCCGCCGCCTTGCTCTCGCCGATACCCGGCAGAGCGACGAGCTGCTCGAGGGTAGCCGAGTTTATGTCGACCGGCCCCGGCGTGTTTCCGGCAGCGGCCGTTGTTACTAGCAGCACGGCCATCGACAGCGCCGCAGCCGTACGAATGAGTAGCTGAGAGAGTAGTTTTGCTGAAAGATGCATTCTCTTACCTCCTGGAATGGCATCGGCTGAAGAGCCGATACCTGCTTGGCTACGACAGACCGAGCCCAGGGCTCAACGCCAGGGGCTTAATATTCGTTAACCCCGAGGCGTTTCCTTACGGTAAACACCGTGGTAGAAAATGGCGTGGCAAAAGCCGACCTCGCGCAGCGGGTGGAACAACTGCGCCGCGAAATCAACGAACACAACCGTCATTACTACCTTCTCGACGACCCGCTGATCAGCGACGCCGACTACGACCTACTGTTGCGTGAGCTTGAGACGCTCGAGCGCGAGCATCCCGAGCTGGCCAGTGCCGACTCCCCGACCCAGCGACCAGGAGCTCCGCCGCTTCAGTCGTTTGCGCAATCCACCCATCTGCGACCGATGCTGTCATTGGCAAATGTCTTCGATGTAGAAGAACTCGAGGAATTCACTGCTAGGGTCGCCAAAGCCCTGGGCCAGAGCGAGGTTAGCTACCTGTGTGAACCCAAGCTCGATGGCGTAGCCATCAACCTGCTCTACGAGAACGGTCGCTTGGTCAAAGCCGCTACCCGAGGCGACGGCAGCGTCGGCGAAGACGTAAGCGCCAACGCGGCCACGGTGCGCAGTATCCCGCTGTCACTCACGAGAGGAACTGCCGCACTGCCCCGCCGCATCGAAATCCGCGGCGAGATCGTTATTGCTGTCGCGGACTTTGCCCGTCTCAATCGCCAGCGTGAAGAAGAAGGTGAGAGTGTCTTCGCAAACCCCCGTAACGCCGCCGCCGGGGCGCTGCGCCAACTCGACTCGGCTGTCACCGCGGCCCGTCCTCTTGACCTGTTCG
The DNA here is from genome assembly GCA_964588545.1 of uncultured Myxococcales bacterium. Classification (GTDB taxonomy): domain Bacteria; phylum Desulfobacterota; class Binatia; order UBA1149; family SPBQ01; genus CAZPPZ01. The sequence continues at coordinate 4,153 of CAZPPZ010000078.1, forward strand.
TCCACAGCCACGGGCTGTGTGAACCGCCGAGCTTCACCCACCACTCTCAGTTCTTGGCGGCTGCTGGACTCTGGGGATTTTACGTCCATCCGAGCATCCGTCGTGCAGCTAACAGCGCGGAAATACAGGACTATTATAGGCAGCTCGCAGATATACGTGACCAGCTCGACGTCGACATCGACGGCGTAGTCATCAAAGTAGACTCGCTCGAACAACAGCAGCGCCTGGGCGAACTGTCGCGCTCACCTCGCTGGGCGGTGGCTTACAAGTTCAAAGCGCGACAGGCGGTAACCAAGATTGTCGCCATCACCGCCTCGGTGGGCCGTTTGGGCACTGTCACCCCGGTAGCCGAACTCCAACCAGTCGCTCTGGCGGGAGTAACGGTGTCCAACGCGTCGTTGCACAACATGGATGAGATCGAGCGTAAGGACATCCGTGAGGGCGACTGGGTGCTGGTCGAGAGAGCGGGAGATGTAATCCCTTACGTGGTTGGTCCGCTCAAAGAGCGCCGTGACGGCAGCGAGAAACGTTTCCGTATGGTCGAAAAATGCCCGGCATGCAGCGCCCGCGTACTACGCCAGGAGGGCGAGGTTGCATACCGCTGTAGCGGCCGTTCCTGCCCGGCACAGCTCAAAGAGACGCTGAAACACTTCGCCAGCAAAGCTGCGATGGACATCGACGGCCTGGGGGAAAAACTAGTGACGAGCATGGTCGAGGCCGGGATGATATCGGGCTTCGCCGACATCTATCGTCTCGAGGCTTCCGACATCGCCGCGCTTGAGCGTATGGGCGAGAAGTCCGCGGCGAATCTCGTCGCCGCGATCGCCGATAGCCGTACGCGCTCCCTCGAGCGGCTGATCTACGCCTTGGGCATCCGTCACGTCGGTGAGAGTGTGGCACGAATACTCGCGCGTGCGTACGGGAGTATCGACAGGCTCGCCGCTGCCGAAGAAGAGGATCTGATGGCGCTCGACGGTCTGGGACCAGAACTGGCTCGCTCTATCCGCGTGTTTTTTAGTGACCCCGGCAACCGCCGCCTGCTCGAAGAACTCGCTGAGGTCGGAGTGTGCCCGAGCGGGTCGAGTACCCCCGAGTCAGCGCTGCTCTCGGGCAAGACCTTCGTGCTTACCGGCTCGCTCTCGTTGGCGCGAAACCGAGTCAAGGAAATGATTCAAGCCGCCGGGGGAACTGTTAGTTCCTCGGTAAGCACGAAGACTAGCTACCTCGTGGCCGGAGAAGCCCCAGGCAGCAAGCTCAAGAAAGCCGAAGAACTCGGAGTCGAGATTCTCGATGAAGAACAGTTCAAAGCGCTGCTCGAGGAGTGAGCGGCGATGACCCCAGACAAGTGCCAGCGTATCGTCGTGTCTGGGCACGTTCAGGGTGTATGGTACCGCGGCTCGATGGTCCGCCAAGCCCGCGCTGCTGGTGTCGCCGGCTGGGTTAAGAACCTTCCGGATGGTAGGGTCGAGGCGCTGCTAGAAGGTAGCTCGGAGGCGGTCGATGCAGTGATCCAATGGTGCCGCCACGGCCCCCCCGGTGCTCGCGTACGCGACGTAGAAACACACGAGCACACGCTCCAAGGCCTGAGCGGCTTCGATATAGCCTACTAGTTTGGCGCAGACGAGGAGTTAGTTACATGGCGACGATTCAGAGCGTAACCGGACCTATATCTTCCGATGACCTCGGCCCCACGCTTGCCCACGAACATCTGCTCGTCGGCTACGCGGGATGGGAAGCGGATACCATGCGTCCGGGGCCATCGCGCGCCGACGTGCTGGCCATATGCAAGGACAAAATCGCAGAGATGAGCGATCACGGTGTACGCTCGATGATCGATCCCTGCCCCGCAGATCTCGGCCGAGACGTCGAACTCATGGCCGAGGTGTCAGCGCGCAGCGGGTTTCGGATCATCTGCGCTACCGGTCTCTACAAAGAAGACCTGGGCGGGGCACCTTACTGGCGGTTTCGCGCAAGTCTTGGCGGCAGCGCCGACGCGATTGCCGAGCTCTACATCCATGAGCTGACCATCGGCATCGGCGAAACCGGTGTCAAGGCCGGCATAATCAAAGTCGCCACCAGTGCCCCGCAGATCAGCGACTACGAGCGCATGCTACTCGAAGCCGCAGCAACAGCTTCGAAAGAAACCGGCGCGCCGATAACCACGCATACCGAAGATGGGGTTCTCGGCGACCAGCAACAACAAATCCTCACCGATCTCGGTGTCCCCGCTCACCGTATAATCATCGGCCATTGCTGTGGCTCCGACGACTTCGACTACCACAGCGGCATCCTCAATCGCGGGTCGTACATCGGCTTCGACCGTTTCGGCATCGAGATCCTGCAGCCCGATGAAACCCGCATAGCCTCGCTGCTTCGTCTGATCGAGGCCGGACACGAGTCGCAAATCGTCATCTCCCACGACTCAGTGTGGTGCTGGCGCGGACAACCGATACCTGATCCTGTTGCGCTGGCGACGATGCTCGAGACCTGGACGCCGGCACACTTCTTCGAGCGCATCATCCCGCGGCTAAAGGACGTTGGTGTAAGCGACGCTCAGATATCGACGATGCTCGAGGACAACCCGCGTCGCTTCTTTGCCGGCGACCGGCTAGAGGGCTAGAGGGCTAGAGGCCCGCTAACTTGCCAAGGATTATTCGCCGCTGTCGAGTCTCAGAAAAACCCGGGCGGTTCGCTTGACAGATATGTATGTTAGAACTTACGATGCTGACAGGATCACGAGGAGGGAGTTCGGTGTCTGGTTCCGTCCAGCCGCGGTGTTCCCTCAATCAAAAAGGCCCTTCGGGGCCTTTTTCTATTCGTGGTGTTGGAGTTTCGACTTGAGCTGGTTCATGAAATCAATACGGTGCTTTGCGGCGTCTTTGAGCAATGCCGAGCACCCCATGGGTGCCGGACTGAGGACCCGCTCGAGTTTCTTGTTCTCATCTAGGTAGCGAACCAGGCATGCGAAATCCCCATCGCTCGTAACGATGACACCGCGGTCATACTCGTCGTACTCAATCATCGCTTGGAGCACGAGTTCGGCGTCCACATTCCCTTTGATCTTTCCTGACTTGGTGCGCAGCACCGGCTTGAAGATCAGGATATAATCGGCCTTCTGCAGCTTACGATAGAGGTTTTGATTCTCGGCGAGATAGCCGATGAATAGATACGCAGTGGTGACACCATATTTGTCCGCGAGATAGACGCGAAACCGTTTCCAGTCAAGCTGCCATCCAAGCGCGCGAAACCCCAGGTTGATGTTCTGGCTATCGATGAAAGCGTAGTTGTTTCCCTTCCTCTTCATTGCCTTTCAGTATTACAACTCGAGGGCGGCCTGTCTCTTGACGGAGCGACGATCATGACATTACTCTCATAAGGGGGCATCCGATGGGGCAATACCGCTACACCGTTTATTCTGAGAAAGTCGACGGTGGCTATAATGTCGCCAACGACATCAAACCTACTGCTCAACAAGAATTCGTCTCCGTCCGCGTCGCTTCTTTGCCGGCGACCGGCTAGAGGGCTAGAGGCCCGCTAACTTGCCAAGGATTATTCGCCGCTGTCGAAAATGATCAATGGGGCACCGTCGGCATCGGTACCGGGACGCCCACGCGAGGCTGTCGGCTGCTCGCGGTTCAGGTAGAGGGCAAAGGAACGGCTCAGAACCAGGTCAGCGTCGTCGGCGATGGTCGCGGTGGCAATAATCAGCTTCTCGCTTGGGCTCCTCACCCTCACCGCCACCGTCATGCCAGCGGTGGCACCGGCAGCGACGTCGTTGAAGCTTCGCGACAACGACGTCGACTCGGCAGTCTCGACGCCTGCAGGTAGCCCAATCTCGAGAGTCAGGCGCTCACAATCAACCAGTGGCGTTACGTTGAAATAGAGGAACACCTCGTCGCCATCGGCGCGAGGCTCGGTATCACTGGCCGCCAGAGCACCTTCGACCGGAACCTTGCCGCTACCAGCGTGACTCGGTGCTGCGTAGCTACAGGATAGAAGTAGGGCAAATAGCAGGGCGAGGCCTCGAGCCCCGCCCGCCCCTCGCCTACTTACAGCTCGGCACTGCGGCAAAATCATAGTTGAACGAGTGCAACCCAACCACACTGCCCTGTACACCCTTGTTGGCATCTCCGCGGTTGTTGTGCCCTTTGCAGAACCAGCCGTCAAGGAAGTCAACAAGGTCGGCGCCGGCGTTGCCACGATTGGCAAAACTCGCACTCTTTAAGTAGAGCAGCGCACTGAACACCCCCTTTTCGTTCGACAGGGTATCCTTGCTCTCGTTGCTCTTGTCGGCCAGATCCCACATCACCGCCGCAACTGTGATCTCCGAGAGTTTTCCAGTCTGGGTGCCATTGTCGGTTCCCGCCGGGACCCTAACTGAGGGCGACTCTAGATTAGAGCGCACCGCAACGCGAGTACCGCCACCGGCCTTGGCCGCCGTGTCCAAGTACAGCGCTGTCCCCTTGGCCTGGTTGCCAAAGAAAGTCGCGCTGCCCTCGCCCCAGGCCAGCCTGGTGTCGATGCGGTTCGACGAACTATGGCTACCGCCCGGGCTATCACTGCGCGAGTAGTTGTTCTGGAAAAAGTGGCCGTACTCGTGGAGCAAGACCAAGTCGTCGTACTCATCGCGGTCGGCGGCAATCGATAACACCGAGATCAACTTGGTTCGGCGGTTGTAGCACGACACCTTGCCTCGACACGCACCGTGCTGTCCTGAGGTCCACAGCCAATCGAGTTGCGAGGGAGTCTTGCCGATCGAGCGTTTGATCAAGGTAGCACCAACCACACCAACGTCGAAGACATTGAAAGCCGGCGCCGGCCCGTTCGACGCAAGCTTGGCCTCGATTTTCAGACCGGTCTTGTCCGGTACATCGACCTCGTTGATGGTTCCGGTCGAGCGCACCGAATAGATCTGCCCGGCGTTGTTCTTGACCAGCTGCTTGAGAATCTTATTGCTCTGCTTGGCCTTGACCAGAACGTAGTAACCAGCCGTGCCATCGTTGACAAAGCGGATGTCAAAGCTGCCATCTTGCTTAGTATCGCCGGTGGCGAGCACGGCATCATCAGATGCTCGGCGGACCTCTACTTGAGCAAAACGGATCGGTAGCATCGTCGACGCGGTCGCCAGACCGGCATTGGTCTGGGCAAAGTCCTCGTAGGTAGCCTTGCCACGCACCCGTGCCGAACACGACGATACGAACCGGGTTATTTCAACCCCCGAGCCGGCATCGCCTTCGTCGGAGGTTCCACCAGCAAAACTTCCGGTAAACGTACTAACCTGGCCGCAGTTACGTACGGTTACCGTGTAGTTGGCCGGCAGCCCACCGCAATCCGACCAGTAATCGACACGCACGATATACTCACCCACCGGTGCTCCAGAGCCGTAGTTGACGTTTTCGTTATTGATATTGTCTATGCTGCAGCCAGCGTTGGAGTCCAGATCTAGCGAGCCGCCGCCAGACGACGAGGGATGATCCCAGTAGATCTCTTCGCCGCTGGGCTCGATTACGTGTAAGTCGACATCGGTAGCCGTGTCCCAGGAAAGGCTGACCTGGACATCGCCAGAGCCAACCGTGGTCACGCCGAAGGCCTGAAGCAGCTGATCGCCGACGTTTCCCAACAAGTCCACGAGTTGGACGAGGATATCGGTAGCACCGAGTTGAAGCTGGGTTTGCGTCAAGAAACGCTCAGCATCAGCAACCGAGGTCGGTGCGGCAAACTCCGAATCGAGCCCCACTTGGAAGACGATCTCGTCACCGACCACTTCAGCAGGTACAGCCCAGTGCCCGGCAAACCCCGCGGCGCCGCTAACCTCGACCAGCACCTGACTTATGTTGGCAGCCTGCGTGGGATCGACCAGAGCTACGCGGACCTCCGCCGTGCCACCGTTGATCAACGACGGCGGCGCGACAATACCCGCGATGTTGGGATCATCCGCGCCTCCAGTTGGATCGGGCAGCGGTCCCTCGAGAAAAACCCCGCCTACCACCTCAAGCGCCGGCAACAGCAGCGAACTTGGGGTGACCGAAAAACGCGTAATGAAGGTCTCTACCGTGGCGCCGTCGTTTACACTGGCGGTAAGCTCACACTCGCCAAACGCAGCGACCAGATGCCCAAGCGTCAAAGTAGCACCACTTACCTGGGTAAGCAGCGGGAAGTCTCCACAGCCATCACCGACCGCCGCAAGGTCTATCGACACCGCGCCCGGAGCATCTACGGTTACAGTAGCCATCGATGACCCCGCAGGTGTGGCCGGATCGACGACCAATACGGGCAGGTCGTCGATCAAGTCGTCCTTTATAGTATGAGAAGCGCAGACCGGACACGCCAGAGTCACGCTGAGGCCAACCGCAGCCTTCATACAGAACAATGCATCCGAAGCCGTCGCACCAGCACTGGCATTGAGGTCGCAGACACAGTCCTCACAGGCCTCGATACCCACCGCGGCTCGCAAGACGAAAAGGCAGTCAGTAACGATCGGGCCCGCGCCATCGCTCTGCGGCTGAGAACACTGGCCGTTCGCGGCTACCGCGCTAGAGGCAAGCCCAAGCGAAAAGACTAGGGCTACAAGAAAAGCGACGACAAAACCGAGGCCGGGCGCAAGTTTGCTAGGCTGCATTGCGTATCCCCCAAATCAACGACATCTAATATCCGATGTCGGGTGCGGCAATGAATGAGTGAGTTTGTGTGTGAGTAAACGGTGGGGACTTTACCCATTCCTACTGACAACAGCGATATAACTACGCACCGATCTGTATTCTGCCACGGGTCGGCTCCCGCTTATCAGCACCGCACGATACAATTCTGGACGATTTGCACACGGCCCGCGCACACACGCGTTGCCAAGCGTCGCGCTGCTAGCCCTGCAAGCGTCTTGCGGCAGCGTAGACCGCGCGGCGTGACACTCCGGTGGGCTTCAAGCGTGCGGCTATATCACGAACGCTCAGTCCCTCAGCCAGCAACCGCTCCACTTCAGTCGCTAGCGCTTCCCCACCGAGAACCGCCGCTTGGACCGCTTCCATCGCCACCGCAAGCACGAACTCTCCACGCGGGCCTTTGGTCTCGAGCTGTTCGGCTATCTGTGAAGCACGGCCGCGCAGGACTTCTTCGTGAAGCTTGGTAAGCTCGCGACCCACGGCTACCTGAGGATCATCACAAACCCGGGCGATCTCGCCGAGCAACGCCACCACACGTCGTGGTGACTCGTAAACTACTACCGTAGCTTCCGCGCGGCTCAACCGGGTAAGGGCCTTGGCTCGGCCCGAACCGCGCGCGGGTAAGAAGCCTTCAAAGATGAAGCGATCGGTGGGTAACCCACAGATCGACAACAGCGCGGTAAGCGCGGTGGGGCCGGGGACACTGACAATTTCGACGCCCACGGCGGCGGCATCACGAACCAAGCGCTGACCTGGGTCGGACAGACAAGGGGTTCCAGCGTCGCTGACCAAAGCTACGTCTGCCCCCTCCAACAACATCTGCAGCAGCCGCCCCCCCACACGCTCGGCGTTGTCTTCGCGGTAACTGATCAGCTTGGTCTTGATACTGCGGCTAGAGGTCAGCTTGCGGGTAACGCGCGTATCTTCAGCGGCGATAACCTCAACCTCGGCTAGAGTTTCCACGGCACGCGGAGATAGGTCGCCGAGATTACCGATCGGTGTAGCAACGACATAGAGACGGCCGCTGGCCATATAAGCTTTACCTGCCCCAGTCGCGGGGGTAGCGGAAATCGGAATCGATGGTACGTACCGACACCTTGGCGATTACCGGAAGCCGGCGTTTGAACTGAGAGTTTTGTACCATCGCAGAGATACGCTCGACAAAGTCTGCGGCAAACCCCAGCGCGACCAACTCGCTAGGCTCACAACGCTCATCGACCATCCAATAGAGGAGACGATCGACTTGCGCATAACCGAAACCCAGTTCTTCCTCGTCGGTCTGTCCGCTCCACAGGTCCGCGGTCGGCGGCTTGGCGATCACCGATTCAGGCAGTCCGAGCTGAGCCGCCAAACCCCAGACCTGGGTCTTGTAAAGATCGCCTATAGGGTTGATCGCCGACGCCATGTCTCCGTATAGAGTCCCGTAACCCAGCAACAACTCGGTCTTGTTCGAGGTGCCCAGCACCAAAGCCCCGTGCTCGGCTGACATGTCGTAGAGAATGGTCATGCGCTCGCGCGCCATCTTGTTGCCGCGACGTAGATTCGAAGCATCCGGGTGATCGGCAAAATAGGCGTCTATCTGCGCGGTGATATCGACACTGGCCGTTTCGATGCCACAGGCCTCGGCAACGGCTAGGGCGTCGGTCAGACTCTCGCTGCTCGAACAGCGGTAAGGGAGCATGGCGCCGACCACCTTATCGGGCCCCAACGCGCGTGCCGCGAGCGCTGCAGACACGGCCGAATCGATCCCACCCGACAGTCCGAGAACAACGCGCTCGAGGCCAACCTTGCTGACCTCGTCACGGATGAACTCGCGCAGGATTCGCTCTACCAAAACATAATTGGTCTGCGGAAACTGCGGCTTATCGTCCACGGCTGCCTCGGCTACGCTCATTGACTCTTACTTCGGGCGCGTGGCCCCTTTGCCTCGATCGCGGCCGCCACGACCCGGTCCAGCCCCGCCACCTACTGGCCGTGGTCGCCGCTCACCACGGTTTGGTCGCTCACGCTGCGGAGAATCTTCACGCTGCTGCGCTCCGCCAAAACCGGCTGGGCCACCATGGCCCGGGGCGCCGCGTGGGCGTCGGTCGTCTTGGTAGGCGCCACCGCCAACGCCACGCGAGCGGCGGTCGGCGTTGTAGGCGCCCGACCGAC
>CAZPPZ010000079.1:0-12960 GCA_964588545.1 uncultured Myxococcales bacterium
GGTTGGCTACGTTCAAGGCACCGTTGAGGTCGAGGACACGCGGGTCGCCCTCGGAATACAGGTCGAGCTTGGAAATATCCTCGGAGCCGATAAGTACCGAAGTATCCTGGTTGTTCGGATCGACTGGAGGAACCACGCCGATACCAACGCGCTGACGTTTGGAAAAGCGCATGGTGGTAACGGCGACATCTTCATAACGCCCACCGTGTTCTTCGGCCAAACGGAAGCGGCATACCGGGCACAGGTCTCCCTCTATGTGCACCCCGAGCATTTTCTCGAACTCCTTGCACAGGTGGCGAGGGATGAGGTGCAGCGGTTCCTCGTGCATCGGGCAGCCTTCTATGGCGTAGAATGGGTCGCCCTCTTCGAGGGCGGCTTCGAGCTTCTCTACCAGCGAGGTTTTTCCCGATCCTACCGGGCCCATCAGGTATAAGACCTGACGTGACTCTTCACCCTTGAGTGAGGCCGAGTGAAAGTAGCGAACGATCTGGCCGATGATCTTGTCGATACCGAAGAAGTCTTCGGCAAAGAAGTCGTAGGTCTTGCCTGCCGAGTCGAGTGGGCGAGGGTGCTGCTCACTTTCGGGAAATTCGGTTACACCGTAGCTGAGGATGCGGTCATAGATCCGAGCGTGGGCGAGCTTGGATATGCTCGGATCGAGTTTGACCTTGTCGAGGTACTCGAGGAAGGATCCACACCACTGGTCGTTGGAGCTTCCTTCTCGGTCCTCTCGGATGACTTCCTCAAAGCTGCGGTTCCTGTCTTCCATGCCTTCCGCTCCCTGGCTGCGCGCTCAATTTCGTTTCAGTTAGACGCCGCGCGGTGAATAAACTTCCCCCTAGTATTCATTCTGCTAAAAAAATTATGCGCCCCGCTTACCCTACGGGCAAGACAAGATTGCGTGCCAGGACGTGCGAAAATCGTGCGTTGTTGTGCTTGTGGGCCACGGCGGTGCTGCTGCGGGCCTGTGGGTGGAACGTGTTTCGCCGCTTACCGTAGGGTTTAGCACTGCGTCAATAGCGAGCGCGCGGCGGCTGGGTGATGGTGTCGCGAATGCACCAACTAACTGCCGCGGGTAGGCGACCTTTATGCGGGTTGGGGGGCGCGTATCGCTTTGCAAACACCGGGTGAGGGGGGTGGCGTTTGGGGGACTCCGCTCTACGGTGCTGTTGCCGAAAGCGTCTCAGCGAAGTGCCCACGCTCGATCCACAACAGAACCTTGGTCTTGAGCGTCTCGGGGTCGACGATGGGTTTTTGTAGGTAATCGCTCACTCCAGTCTGCGCACAACGACTGTCGTCTAGGCTCAGGCTTTCGGCGGTCAGCGCAAGGATGGGAACCTGGGCGACTGGCCCCTCTAGCAAACGAATGATGCGGGCGGCTTCGAAGCCGTCCATGACCGGCATGTTGATATCCATGATGATGAGGTCGGGAGCATTGGCTGCGGCCGAGGCCACGGCTTCCATACCATCGGCGGCTTCGTCGATGATAAGTTCTTCAAAATGCTCGCGTAGCCGACGTAGGCGATAGACGAGGATCTTACGGTTGTCCTCGTTGTCCTCGACCACCAATACTCGTTTGACCTGAGTCGAAACCATCGACTCTATGCTACGCAATCCGGTCACTGTGCTGCTACCACCTTCTAGCCGTCCCCACCACACAGCCGGCGGTGCTGGGTAGGCCGCCATGCGATCTAACAAGGAGAATGTTTCTCTACGACCGGCCCGCCGAGGAGTGCTGGGAAGCGGGAGGAAGGGCTGCTAGCGCCAGTCGCGCACCCTGGAGACTGACACAGCAGCTGCGTTGCCGTCAATTCAGGATCTTCCCTGAGCAGATGAGGGTTTTCCCTTAGGTAGGGGGGTGCTGGCTAGAACCACAGCTCAGTTTTTGTCGCTGCTGTTTTCACCGCAGCCTAGACGACAGGCGCTAACGCGCCGATTGATCGCTGCTTTTTGACCCGTGTTGCTGGCCGTGTTTGATTGCCGCAATGACGGCAGTGCGTACACGCTTCGCTCCAAGCCCCAGCGGCCACCTCCATTTGGGGGGGGCACGCACGGCATTGTTTAATTTCCTTTATGCACAGCGCTACGGCGGTAGCTTTATCTTGCGTATAGAGGATAGCGATCGTGAGCGCTCTCGCCAGGAGTTTAGCGAGGCCATCATCGATGGCCTTGGGTGGCTCGGGATCAGCTACGATGAAGGACCATTTTTCCAGAGCCAGCGCGGAGATCTCTATTCTTCCCGGGTCGAGGAGCTGCTCGAGAAAGGAGCGGCCTACCACTGCTTCTGCCGTGCCGAGGAGCTTGAGGTCAAGCGTAAAGCAGCCCAGGCTGAGGGGCGACGCGCTAGATATGATGGTAGCTGTCGGGAGCTGGGTCGACCCCCCCATCATGGGGAGAGCAGTGTCATCCGTTTCCGGTCCCCGCGTGAAGGCGTCACCTGCGTCGACGACTTGGTGCGGGGTGAGGTAGTCTTTGAGAATTCAGAGCTCGATGACCTCATCCTGGTGCGCTCGGATGGTACGCCGACTTTCCACCTGGTGGTGGTTGTTGATGATATCGACATGGGCATCACCCACATCCTGCGTGGTGAGGACCATCTGAGTAACACCCCCAAGCAGATTCAAATTTTCGAGGCTTTTGCGGCTACGCCGCCGCGTTATGGGCACCTGCCGCTTATCGTGGGCGCCGACCGCGCGCGGCTCTCCAAGCGCCATGGCGCCACCGCGTTGGACGCTTATCGCGAGCAGGGGTTCTTGCCGCAAGCGGTACTAAACTACCTGGCAAGGCTGGGCTGGTCTCACGGTGACCAGGAGATCTTTTCGCCAGTCGAACTCTGCCAGCTCTTTGACGTGAGTGAGGTTGGCAAGGCGGCTGCGGCTTTTGATTTGGAGAAGTTCAGCTGGGTCAACAGCCAGCACATGAAATCCCTCAGCGATGAAGAGCTAGCGGCGGCGGCCACGCCCTTCTTGGGAGAGCTCGGCGAGTCCGAGCAATCTCAGCAATTGGTAGTGGGTGCGGCGGGTCTACTAAAGGAGAGGGCTAAGACTCTGGTCGAGCTGGCCGAGATGGCCCACTACTTCGTTTGCGACGAGATACTCTACCAAGCCAAGGCAGTTGCCAAGTTCTTGTCGGGGACAAACCTTGAGCTACTCAGTGCTCTGGCCGAGTCCTTAGAGCTCGCCGAGCCCTGGGATTGCGATGGAATTGCTGCGGCCTTTGCGCGAGTAATGGAACGCTTTGACCTCAAGCTCGGCAAGCTCGCCCAGCCCGCTCGCGTGGCGCTTACCGGTGGCACGGTTAGCCCGGGAATATACCAGGTCTGCGAGCTGCTCGGGCGCCAGCGCTGCGTTGGTCGTCTGCGCCGTGCCTGCGAGCAAGCAGCCGATGGCAGTTTGGCGATGGCCGAGGAATAACCCAGGCCATTTGCCGATGTTCAGGCTTCTCCGGCCTGATTGCGCAGCAGGTTCAAGGCCGAGCCGGCTTTGAACCATTCGATCTGATCGTTGTTAAGAGTGTGGACCAGCCTGATGCTCTCTTGTTCGCCATCACGGTGATGAAGGATGGCCTCCAGCGCTTCGTCCGGGCTTATATCGAGTACCCCTAGCAGCGATATTTCGTCGTCTTCGCGTACCCGTTCGTAATCGGCCGGGTCGGCGAAAGTAAGCGGTAGTACTCCCTGCTTTTTCAGGTTCGATTCGTGTATGCGCGCAAAGCCGCGAACGATGATAGCGCCGGCTCCGAGGTGGCGCGGACACATGGCGGCATGCTCACGACTGGACCCCTCACCGTAGTTTTCATCGCCGATCACCACCCACTTCTTGCCCGCGGCTTTGAGTGCACGAGCAACATCAGGGGTGGGCTGGCTTTGTGCGCCACTGAGCGGGTCGCGCGTCGTTCCACGCTCACCCGTCCAGGCGCGGATGGCACCGCTGAACATGTTGTCGCTGATGTTGTCGAGATGACCACGGAAACGCAGCCACTTGCCCGCTGGGCTGATGTGGTCGGTGGTGGTCTTGCCCCGGGTATTTAGCAGCAGCGGCATGCGCTCGAAGTCCTCGGCTTTGGGAGCGGGAAATGGCGTGAGCAGGGACAGCCGCTTGCTGTTGGGGGCGACGACGATCTCTACGGTATCGCCGTTGTCAAGCGGGGCCTGGTAGCCTTGGTGGCCACTCACGAATCCATCGCTGGGAACTTCAGGTGCCGGTCCCGGTGCCTTGAGTTTTAGCTCTTTGCCGTCGCGTTGTAGTGCGTCGGTCATAGGGTTGAAGGAGAGGCTGCCGGCTAGGCCTAGCGCCACGGTGATCTCTGGGCTGGCGATAAAGGCCAGGGTTTCGGGGTTGGCGTCGTTGCGGCCGGGGAAGTTGCGGTTGAAAGAGGTGATGATGACGTCGGCCTGGCCCTTTTCTATGTCGTCACGTCTCCACTGTCCGATACAGGGGCCGCAGGCGTTGGCCATTACGTCTCCGCCTACGCGCGTAAGCACCTCCATCTGTCCGTCGCGTTCTATGGTGTTGTTAACCATGTCGCTGCCGGGGGTTACCAGGAAGCGGCTCTTCATCGTCATGCCGCATTCGGAGGCCTGGCCGGCGATATCCGCGGCTCGCGATATGTCTTCGTAAGAAGAGTTGGTGCAGCTTCCTACTAGGGCCACTGATATGCGGTCGGGATACCCGCGCTCGGCCGCCTCTTTGGCCAGAGCCGAAATCGGCCGCGCCAGATCAGGGGTGTGGGGTCCGACCACATGAGGCTCAAGCGTCGAAAGATCTATCTCGACGATTTCGTCATAGAACTCCGCGGCACCCCCATCGGTTTCGGGATCGGCGCTAAGCAACACGGCGGCGTGTTCGCGGCCAAGTTCGGCCAGCGCTCCACGGCCGGTGGCACGAAGGTAGGTTTCCATGCGGTCGTCGAAAGGGAATACCGAGCAGGTCGCACCAAGCTCAGCACCCATGTTGCAGATCGTCCCTTTGCCGGTCGCGGATATGCTCTTGGTTCCCTCTCCGAAATACTCGACGATCTTGTTGGTGCCGCCCTTGACGGTGAGCAGCCCCAGCAGTTTGAGTATGACGTCCTTGGGACTGGTCCAGCCCGATAGCTCTCCACTTAGGCGCACGCCAATTACTCGCGGCAGCAGCACCTCCCAGGGGAAGCCCGCGAGTACGTCGACGGCGTCGGCTCCGCCTACACCGCTGGCGCACATGCCAAGCCCTCCGGCATTGGGGGTGTGAGAGTCGGTGCCGATCATCAAGCCGCCAGGGAAGGCGTAGTTCTCGAGCACCACCTGGTGGATGATGCCCGATCCCGGACGCCAAAAGCCGATGCCGTACTTGGCCGAGACCGAGGCCAGAAAGTCATAGACCTCGGTGTTCTCGGCGCTGGCGCGCTGGGTGTCGCTGGTGGCCCCGTCGTAGGCCTGGATGAGGTGGTCACAGTGTACCGTGGCCGGTACCGCGACCTCGGGCTTACCCGCCTGCATGAACTGCAGCAGCGCCATCTGTGCGGTGGCGTCCTGCATGGCCACGCGGTCGGGCCGCAGCTCTACGTAACTGCTGCCACGTTCGAGCTCGGCGCCAGCAGGGTCATCGAGGTGGCCGTAGACTATTTTTTCGGCCAGTGTCAGCGGGCGTTGCAGGCGCTCGCGTACTATCGCGAGTTTCTCACCCATCTTCTTGTATGCGTTGCTGACGAACTCGGGGGTGCTTTCTATGCTCGGCATGGCTCTCCTCGTGTAGGGAAATCTCGACGGCAATCCTCATTTATTTCATGAACGCGACTGCTTGTCAGGCTGCTCGGACGCTAGGGCTTGCCGCGGAGGGGCTAGTTGTTGACCCATCGGTCACCCGCGAGTAACGTTTGTAGGTTCGAGGATGGCTACGGCCATGTTCACCCCTGTTACGGCCCCATCGTCTAGCGGTTAGGACGTCGGCCTCTCACGCCGAAAACACGGGTTCGATTCCCGTTGGGGTCATGCCTAGAGCGGGCTAAGTCGCGGCTTGGTCCCGCTTGGGGTGGCGGCCGAATATTAGTCTTCTTGTCCTGATAGCTTCTTGAGGGCGCGCTTCTGTAGTTTGTCGGAGTAAGCGTGCCAGGCGTTCTTGCCTTGCGTGTCCTCGGCGCGCTGCACTGCGAAGTGACAGCAATCGCCACCGTGGGGGATGAGTTTCTCGACCCAAGCGGTGAAACCCCCGAAACCGCGCTCGGTCATCGCCGCGAACATTCCCTCGACGAAGTAGCGCTGCACGCGGCAGTCAAACGCCGTGTAGCGGTCCTGGTGGGGACACCAGAGGATGTCGAACTCACAGCGGTCGTCAGAGACGATTCGGGGTTTCTCCAACGAGGCGTATAGAACGGTGTTGAGGCCGGTGACCAGATAAGAAACTTTTTCAGACTCTGGGGCATCCTCGGGGAGGGTGGAGGCATCGATGAAGTCGAGCATGGCTTCATGCCCGGCGCGCCCGATAGCCGCTCTGACCATAGCTTGGCCAGCCTCGCCGAACGTCTTCTCGGCGTCCTTGAGTACGTTTAGCAGCGCGGTGGCCTGCATGGTTCCCCACACCAGTAGCACCGCAGGGTCAAAGTCGTCGCGTCCCTTGATGGCGGCGCGGAAGTTGCTGACGGCTTTTGCGTAGGGGAGGCCCAGCGACACCCCCTTGTATCCGGGCTCCGGGCGCTGTCCGCGTGACCACAGTCCCTGATCGGTTGGATATTGAGGTGCTGCCATATTCGTCCTCTTTACTGCGTTGGTCACAATGGTGAGCCGCGCACCAGAAATACGGCCAGCGCGATGATTCCCAGCGCGAGTAGCAGGTTGGTGCGGCCGAGCCAGCCCGCCCAGCGGCGCATGCTCTGAGAACTGGCGGCGTTGCGGTCGATACGTGACAGCTCGGTAGCTCTGGGTCCCACCCAGAAGTCGTGGATCGCGCTCAAGATGATGATGGTTATGACGACGCTGATCTTAATCGCCAGTATTGAGCCGAACGGTGACGCCCACAAGCTGGCTGCGAAGATTCCTGACGGCCCCTGAGCACGCAGGCTAAGTAGAAAGGTTCCGCTGAGGACCAAGACGATGATACAGGTCCAGCCGATAGAGCGAAAGCGGCGGCCCACTAGGTGGACCAGCTCGGTGGCATTGGCTACGCCCTCGGGGCGGCGCAGTAGCGGTACCAGCACCAGCGTAAAGAACAGCATACCGCCTACCCACAACACTGCGGCTAGGATGTGCAGGTAGACTGCTGCGACGTAAAACCCGTGCACGGCTAGGATAGGGTGGGCCGGGGCGCTGCCTGGTCCACTACTTGTCGAGCTCGTCGAGTACCCACGAGAAAATCGCGACTGCTGAGGGCAGGCCGATGGTACTGGCCGAGAGCGCGACGACTTGCTCGACCTCTTCGCGGGAGATCCCGGCAGCCAAAGCTTTGCGCACGGCTGAGTGCACCGAACCCTCACGCATGCCACCCACAGCGATGCCGAGTTTTATCAGCCTCATCTGTTTATCGTCGAAAGGGCCGCCCGACTCTTCCTCGCGTATCGACTCCCAGGCCCGCGCCAGCGCCGGGAAACGCCCGGTAAATGCCTTGTAGGTCTTCGGTATTCCGCCTTCTTTGCTCATCTACTAGATGCCCTCCACATCTGTTCATTCTAGAGAGCCTGCCGGTTCAGGTCTAGTCGCTGCTGGCGCTTGGGTTGGACCTAGCACTAGTCTTGGCTAACGTTCGTGCTAGAGCGATGGAACAACACGACGACCGCAGTGGTGGTGGCAGGGACTATATAGAGACCCTCAACCGTATTTTCGCTGGTATCGGCACCTGGTCGTTCGACCACCGTGCCGCCGTAATGTTTGTCTGCGTTGCCTTGCTCGGCGTGTGTACTCTGCTGGCATCACGCGCACGGGTAGACAACAGTTTCGAAGCCTACTTCGACACTGCCGACCCCACCTATGCGGCCTACCTGGCCTACCGCGAGGACTTCGGCTCGGAGGAGCTGTCCTACATCTTGTACTCGGCACCCGGTGCCGAAGGAGGTCCGTTCAATCTCGAGGTGATGCGCAAGATTTCTGCACTCACCAAGGCTCTTGAAACGGAAGTTCCCTTTGTCAAAGAGGTCACCAGTCTGGCCAATGTCGAGTATATCCAGGGTGTCGAGGATGGCCTCGACGTCCACGACCTGTTTGAAGAGATTCCCGATTCGCAGGCGGAGATGTTCGATATCCGTCGGCGGGTCCTAGCCGAGCCGCTTTATGTCGGCGGTCTGGTTAGCCCCGACGGTAACTTTGCTGCGATCAACATCGAGATGGAACTGTCGAGTGTGGATCCCATCGAGGTGCTGAGACTCGACCCCGACGGTGGTGACGGTATCGGCAACCTCTATCCTCAGGTCAGCTACTATGCCATCGAGAAAATACTTGCTCGCCCGGAGTATAGCGGCATCGAGTTTTCTCATGTAGGCGATGTCGCGCTCAATTCTGTCTACAACGAGATCATCGACAGCGAGGGGGTGTATCTCGCGTTGGCGGCATTGACGGTGATTGGAGTGCTGTTGTTTGGGTTTTTCCTCAGCCCTGTTGGTGTCTTTGGTCCTCTAGCGGTGGTGGTACTAGCGGTGGTGGTCACCACTGCCTGGACAGTGCTGATGGGGTGGCGTCTCGATATGATGTTTGATTTGGTTCCCAGCCTCCTTATCGCCGTTGGCGTGGCCGACGGGGTGCACATCGTTGCCGAGTTCCGCGGGCGTTTCGCCGAACTCGGCGATCGTCGTGAAGCCCTGCGAGAGTCGCTCTATCTAGTCGGCACGCCGTGTTTACTGACTAGCCTGACTACGGCGGCTGGGTTCGCCTCTATGGTGACGTCTCCGATCAAGTCGATCGCCCACTTTGCCGTGTGTAGCGCGGTGGGCGTGGTGGCGGCGTTTGTCTTATCGCTGACGCTGCTGTTCGTCTTCCTGTCGTTTGGGCCGCGTAGCATTGCGAGTAGCGCGAGCGATAGAGAGAAACAGCGTGCTAAAGGTGGACGTCGATTCATCGCCGGGTTGGCGGCCGTAGCGCGCTTCGACGTTCGTCATCGTCGTGCCATCCTGCTGTGCACGCTACTGATCTTGGTGGTCTCGGCCGTGGGAATTTCCAAGCTGCGTGTCGACTCTAACTTCATAAACGAGTTCCGCGCGCAGGATCCGGTTAGGATAGCCATCGACCGTGTCGATGCGGTCATGGGCGGCGCCTACAGCTTTACCTACGTTTTTGACAGTGGTGAAGCCGAGGGCATCAAGGATCCGCTGCTATTGCGCGATATCGAGGATCTGCGACAAGCTGCGTCTGCTCACCCCGATATCATTCGCAAGAGTTATGCGGTTGGCGACCTGCTGAAGGACATCAACCAGGCGTTTCACGGTGAAGATCCCGACTACTACGAGTTGCCCGCGACCCGTGAACTTACGGGTCAGTATCTTCTGGTATACGAGATGTCGGGCGGCGAAGAGCTAGATGACTACCTCTCCGGCGATTTTGCTCGAGCCAGCCTCGAGCTGCGGGCCCGTGCGGTAGATACCAGTGCGCTGCGTGCGGTGGTCAACGAACTCGACGATTACATCTCGGCTAACGCCGGTAGTCATGCTGAGGTGACACTTACGGGGGTGGGCGCGCTGTGGCTGAAGATGCAAGAGTACATCACCCAGAGTCAGATCTGGGGCTTTGCCCTGGCCTTCACCGTTGTCGCGGCATTACTGTGTGTGATTTTCCGCTCGGTCAAGATCGGCATGATCGCGATGGTGCCAAATCTGGCCCCAGTGGTCATCACCCTTGGAGCCATGGGATGGCTCGACATTTCGCTCGACTACGTGCGGCTGTTGATCGCGAGTATCGCTATTGGAATCTCGGTTGATGATACCATCCACCATCTTACCCGCTTTCGCCTCGAGTTTGCTCGCTGCGGTAGCTATGCCCGAGCGCTGGAGACCGCGTTCTGTGATGTAGGGCGCGCGTTGTTGATTACCTCGGTGGTACTGGTGTGTGGCTTCATGGTCTTTGTCGGAGCCACTCTGGCCAGCATTGCTGTGTTTGGAGTGCTTATATCGACGACGGTCTTGGTTGCTCTGGTCGCCGATTTCTTTCTCATGCCGGCTTTGGTGCTGGTGCTGCAGCCTTTTGGCCCGGAGATTCAATCTAGTACTGATCGTCGCCCCGCGCTAAACTAACTGGCTGTCCATGGTTGACCATGGCGAATTCAGGAGGTTGTTTGTGCCGGCTGCCGAGTCATCTACACCAAGCGATTTTATTCGTACCCGCATCAGCGCGGACGTGGCTGCCGGTAAGAACGGTGGCCGTGTGGTCACGCGCTTTCCCCCCGAGCCCAATGGCTATCTTCATATCGGCCATGCCAAATCGATTTGTCTCAACTTCGGTGTGGCCCAGCAGTGGCATGGGGTGTGTCATCTGCGTTTTGACGATACCAACCCCAGTGCCGAAGAGCTTGAGTACGTAGACGCGATCAAAGCCGACGTGCGATGGCTGGGCTTTGATTGGGGAGATAAGCTCTTCTACGCCTCCGACTATTTTGAGCGTCTCTATGATTATGCCGTTGCGCTGATCGAGCGTGGCAATGCCTACGTGTGCGAGCTAAGCCCGGACGAGGTCCGCGAGCACCGTGGTACTCTTACCCAAGCGGGTACACCTAGCCCCTACCGGGATCGTTCGGTAGCCGAGAACCTCGATCTGTTTGCGCGTATGCGTGCTGGCGAGTTTGAGGATGGAACGCGGACCCTGCGCGCCAAGATTGATATGGCTTCTCCAGTAATCGTCATGCGCGATCCGGTTCTCTACCGTATTCAGAAATCGCACCATCACCGCAGCGGTGATGCCTGGTGTATATATCCGATGTACGACTTCGCGCACTGTCTCTCAGACTCGATCGAAGGCATTACCCATTCTCTGTGTACGTTGGAGTTTACCGACAACCGTGTGCTGTATGACTGGATACTCGAGCAGCTTGACATCCCGTGCCGACCGCAACAGATCGAGTTCGGGCGCCTCGGCATCAGCTATACGGTGATGAGCAAGAGAGTGCTGCGTCGTCTGGTCGAAGAAGGCCACGTAAGCGGCTGGGACGATCCACGCATGCCGACCATCGGCGGGCTGCGACGCCGCGGTTACACCCCGGAGGCTATACGGGCGTTTTGTGAAGGAGTGGGTATCACCAAGTCGAACTCCACGGTGCAGCTCGAGCAGCTCGAAGCAGCGCTGCGCGAAGATCTCAACCGGCGGGCCCCACGGGTGATGGGGGTATTGCGGCCGTTACGTGTAGTCATCGAGAACTATCCCGAAGGCCAGGTCGAAGAGCTTGATGCGGTAAACAACCCCGAGGATGCGAGTGCCGGAACGCGTAAGGTACCCTTTTCACGAGTGCTCTACATCGAGCGGGGCGATTTCATGGAAGACCCGCCGCGTAAGTTCTTCCGCTTGGCTCCCGGTCGCGAGGTTCGCCTGCGCTACGCTTACTTCCTTACCTGTAACCAGGTCGTCAAGGACGCCGATGGCGAGGTCGTTGAGCTGCGCTGCAGCTACGACCCGGCCACCCGCGGTGGCGATGCTCCCGATGGGCGCAAGGTAAAGGCCACTCTCCATTGGGTTGCTGCCGAGCAAGCGGTAGCGGCCGAAGTTAGGCTGTACGGTCGTTTGTTTAACAAGGAAGATCCCGGTGATGTTGCCGTAGGCGAGGACTTTACAGCGAACCTAGCCGAGGACTCGCTCGAGGTCTTGAGCGGCTGCCGCGTGGAGCGCAGCCTCGCCCAGGCCGAGCCCGGTCAGGTGTTTCAGTTCGAGCGTCTCGGCTACTTCTGCGCCGACAGCTCTAGTCGTCCTGACGCGCTGGTGTTCAACCGCTCGGTAACACTGCGTGACACCTGGGCTAAGATTTCCAAGGCTGCAGGAAGATCATTCTAGGTGGTTTCTCCCTTTTCCCGGGTGCTACCAAGTTGACAGCGTCGCCAGTACTCCTTAGTAGCGTTGCGCGGCGTTCACCAATATTCCGTGCTCGGGGGGGGGACGGGGTCGGACCCCTCGAAGAACTCAGAACGACGAGTTTAGCTTCAATCCGGCGGGTTCTGAGAGGCTTGGGATTTCCACTACCATAGCTGTCCGCCGCGCAGCGGTAGATCTGCGTTGCGGCTACGAAAGCGTGGCGCCGTCTACGCGGATTCTTTCGCCGTTTATGTGGGCTCCATCTTCGGAGGCGAGCATGGCAATTACCCCGGCTATGGTCTCGGGGCCGCGCGAACGATCCAGTGGCATGATGCGCTCGACCAGTTTTAGATCGACATCCTTGGGTATGATGTCACCACTGGTCATATCGGTATCTACCGAGCCCGGGCACACGGCGTTAACTCTCAGACCGCGCTTGCCGTACTCGATGGCCAGCGCATAGGTCAGCGCCAGCACCCCGCCCTTTGAAGCGGCGTAGGCCGCCCCCCAGGGCATACCTGCCAGCGCCGAGATCGACCCCGTGTTTACAATGTTGCCGCCTTTGCTGGTGAGAAGATGGGGGATGGCGGCACGGCACATGAACATGGTACCGGTGAGGTTGATGTCGATGATGCGACGCCAGTCTTCGCTGCGTAGCTCATGGGTCTCGTCCATACGCACCACGCCGGCGATGTTGCACAACACGTCGAGCTGGCCGAAGTGTTCAACGCAGGCGGTTACCACAGCATTGGCCTGATTCTCGTCACTGACATCGAGGGCCTGGGCGATGGCTTGGCCGCCGCGCTCACGGAGCAACGCTGCGGTGACCTTGGCTCCTTCCTCATTAATATCGCTACAGCAGACCCTAGCCCCCTCACTGGCCAGGCGTTCGGCCGTGGCCCGGCCAATACCGGCCGCCGCGCCGGTGATGAGTACCACTCGCTGTGCAAATCGTTCCATAGGGATAAGTCCGTCGGCTAAGTGCTTGATTTCACTAGGCCATGCGCAAAAAG
>CAZPPZ010000080.1:0-12840 GCA_964588545.1 uncultured Myxococcales bacterium
CACCTCTCTTTGCGCCGAGGGATTGCCGTTCGCGATTGTTTCGACACCCCTCGGCCACCGTGCGTTGGCTGTTCTTGCGCTCTGCGGCCAGAGCCGCAACCCTGCGAGGAGAGCCAAAGTCTTGCATCGCTGCACCCTCAGCTGAGGGGTGAGCGTGGGCCTGACTCAAACAGCTACATAGAGGTTGAGGGGCAGGATGAGTGTTGCAGTGATGACGCTGCCACCACTAGTGATTGTAGCCGCGCATCACAGTGCCCGAGCTCTGAGAGGGCTGTTGGTGCGGCAACTCAAGTCCTGCCGGCGAGAGCAGCGCGCGGCATGAAATTTGCCCTTGACGAGTATTGGGTCCAATGCTGCCGATACTCTGTTTGTTGCGACCCAGCGAGGTACTGCTTCGATGTTTTACCAATTACTCGAGGATCAATCGGCAGCGTCGATGGCCGAGTACGCGATGCTACTGGCGCTTCTGACTCTAGCTTGCATCGGAGTCTTGACGCTACTCAAGGGTGAGATCATCGAGGTTTTTGGCCAGGTTGGCGGGGCCATGCAACAGGGGTGAGAGTTACGCCAAAGAAGGGGCGGTAAAGTAAGTCCTGCGCCGCGCACGGTTGCTTATCGCGCCGGGTATCGCTGCGGCAAGGTTGGTATGACGACGCTATCGCTTACGCTGCTAGTGCCGCGACGTGGAGTTTCAATGCTACTCTCGCGAGGTATCCTGCGCATCAGATCGGCTTTCTCGAATACACAGCGTTCCAACTGACCCTGCATGCGTTCTTGCGCCTCATTACAGACGCGAAGAGAGGTTGAACTCTCGGCCAGTGAAGCTCTGGCCAGACTAAGATCACGATTGGCCTGATCCAGCGACGCGGTGGTGCCCTCCAGGGAGGCCAGAGCATCGGACAGCGATTCGCGAACGCGGTCCAATTCTTGGGGGTTGATCTCGGGTACGGCTGTCAGGCGGTCAACGATTCTGGTTTGTTCGGTTATGACAACGCGCAAAGCGTCTTGTTCGAGAATCATGCGGTTGAGCGCTTCGGTGAGGTTGCCGGTGCGCGTTCCCCATAGAATGTAGCCGGCGCTGATACCGGCGACGACGTACAGCAACAACAAGAACAACCTCCACGCCACAGCTACACAGTAGAGATAGGCCGCGTACCGGTCAATGAGGCGGATGCTATGGAGGGAGGTGCCGAGATTGTAACGTCCGGTCGCACAGTCTTGTCACTGTGCTGCTGCCTCACTGCCGTCTTGAGTGCCAACTTCCTAAGTAATCGGCGGCTTTTGGTGTGATTTGCGTGGCATGGCTCTTGCTCTTTGTGATGCCGTTGGCTGGATCGTCAATGACAAAGTGTGTCCAGCTCTTTTAGGAGGAACCAGGATCATGACAATTGTTCGCGAACTATTGAAAGACGAATCGGGTGCGTCGATGGCAGAGTATGCCATGCTGCTCGCCCTCATTGCGGTCGCCTGCATTGGTGCGGTTACGGCTCTGCGTAATCAGATCATCGGTGTGTTCGACAGCTCCGCGACGGCTCTCGGCGCGGCTCAGTAAGTAGTTAGTAACTAGAGCTGGGATTGCGGAAAGGGTTCACTGAGCTCTTTCCGCAATCTTGGCCAACCTGCTCCTTCTCCAACTGCCATTTTTGTAGCGCCGAAAGAACAACATTGTCCGTCGGCAGCCCCTCGAGATTTCGCCCGGTCCATATCCACCTGAAATTACTCAACAAATGTTTTGAGCGTGGGTGGCACAGCGTTTGCTGCCTGAACTAGGCCGCCAGTGGTCGGTTGCCTGCGCTCCCACACAGCGTCGACACCGATGGACGGCAGAGAAGTTAGGAAATGACTATCACCCATCCTGCCATCGCGATTGCAGCCATTGGTTTTATGCTGGTGGCGGCCGTCTGCGACATCCGCTCGCGGCGGATTTCCAATCGACTCAATCTTGCCGGCCTAGGCCTTGCGCTGGTTCTACAGTTCTACCTTGGTGGCAGCGCCGGTATCGCCGCGGCAGCATCCGGTGTTGCTGCGGGTTTGGCGGCTCTATTCGTTCCTTTTGTTGGCGGCATGATTGGCGGCGGTGACGTCAAGTTTGCCGCCACCAGCGGCGCCTTCCTTGGATGGAAGCTGCTGCTGATCGGTTTGGTTGCTGGTGTGCTCCTCGGTGGCATCACCGGAGCTATCTCGTTGGCCAAACACCGACGTTTCGCGACCGCTATGCGCGGTCTGTTTGCTGACCTGTTGTGCATAGCAACAGGTGTGCGCCCGACGACGCTCAAGTCGAGTGAGACAGTCGAGACGATTCCCTACGGGGTACTCTTGGCTATCGGCATGAGCGGAGTACTTGGCGCGTCACTATTGAGGTGGATTTCATGAGTAAGCCTTTGATTCCTATTGCCCTCGGGCTCGTTTTCGCTGCGATCGCCGCCTTCATGACCCTCGGCTATCTCAAGGGGGCATCCACGGTGGTGACCGAAGAGGTTGGCCTCGAGACGCGCATGGTTACCGTCGCGACCGCACCGATCGCCCGCGGCGCTATCCTCGAGGCCGATCAGCTCAAGCTGGTGGAATGGCCGAGCTCGAGCATTCCCGAGGGCGTGTTCTTTTCGGCTGAAGACGCGATCGGCAAGGTCGCGCGCACGTCTATCTACGCGAACGACCCGGTTACGCGCCAGAAGCTTCTCGAGAGCGACTCGCGTAGTGCTCTTTCTGTGCTGATTCCCCGTGGTCGGCGCGCCATGTCGATCAAGGTCAATGAGGTGACCGGTATCAGTGGCTTCGTCGCCCCCGGTAGCCGTGTAGACGTACTACTGTCGCTGCCCGGTAACGAGGACGAAGCGGCGCGAACACGTACGGTTCTGCAGGACCTTGAAGTACTGGCCATCGCCCAGTCGGTCGAGCAGCGTGACAATCGTCCCACGGTCGTCAACACGGTTACCCTCAGCGTGCGCCCGCGTGATGCCGAGGCACTCACGCTAGCAGCCAACGAGGGCAGCCTACATCTGTCTCTACGTAACGATAAGGACTCGGCCAACGTCTACTCCGTCGGCACGTCGATCGACCAGCTCATTGGTACCAAGAGCCTTAGTTCAAACGGACCCCAGATCGAGGTGATCCGCGGTGCCGAGCGCGACTTTGCAACGTTCTAAGTGGCTAGGAAGGAAATCATGAACAAGGCAACTGACACAGTACGGACATTGCTGGTTATGACCGTGGGCTTCGGGCTTGCAGCGCTTTCGGCAACCTCTGCCGACGCGGCGGGCGATCGCTACGCTGCGGTGACAACACGCTCGAGCATCGCTTCGGTGTTCGACCGTATCGACCCTGATCCCGACGTGATCGGTGGCGTGACGTCTGCTGACGTCACGACCACCGCCGCCGGTGATGTGACACCATCAGTCGAGTCGATACCCGCCGCGGGAGCGCTGTTGGCCCGAAATTCGAGCGCCAATCGTCATGCCTTTCGTAATTGGCGCCACCGGGTGAACACTGGGTCGTCGGAGCGAGCGGGGGCTGTTGCCTCGCCGAGGTCTAAGGCACCTGAGCGAGCCAGAGTTGTCACGCCGACGGTAGCATCTGGCAAGCCGGAGTACCGAGCCAGGGTTTCTTCACCAGCGTCACCAGCGTCATCAGCGGCTGAGGTTGGCATCGTGCGACCAAGCGGCCGTGGCAGCCGCCGCGCTCGTTTCTGGACGCCTAACTCGAAGACCCACAGCGCTTCGTCTTCCGCCACTAAGCCGAGAGCAGCCCAGCCCGTTAGAGAAGCTCAGGCGTCCCTACCGACCGCGGCAGCCACGCCCAAGCCTTCGCCCAAGGCGCCGGCTGGGCTGGTGCAACCAGCAAAGCCGCTAGCCAAGCAGCCGCATCCGACCGCTAAGTTGGCGCATACGATCGCCAAGCCGGCCGCGACCGAGCCAGTGAAGTTAGCTGCCGCGGCACCGGCCGCAGTGCCGAGCGCGGTGAGGGTATCGACTACCAATTCGGGAACCGTGGAATTGGCGAGTTCAGCGCAGGCCGAGGTGGCGCCTTCGCGCTCAGTGCCGTCGCAGCCGGTACGCAACAACCCCGAGGTGCGTGAGGCCATGGTCACGCGTGGTTCGACCACACAGGGACGCGTAAACATCATGCGCGTGCTGACCGGCAAGTCCCTGATAATCGACCTGACTTCGGATGCCAAGCGTGTCTCGGTAGCTGACCCCGATGTTGCCGAGGTCCTGATCATCACTTCACGCCAGGTCATGGTCAACGGCTTGAGCGACGGCGAGACCACCATCATCATTTGGGACAAGCGCGGACACTACAGCATGTACTCGCTGGTCGTCGGCGATACTCTGGCCGATCA
Organism: uncultured Myxococcales bacterium; assembly: GCA_964588545.1. GTDB lineage: Bacteria > Desulfobacterota > Binatia > UBA1149 > SPBQ01 > CAZPPZ01. Next base: position 4,340 of record CAZPPZ010000080.1, read on the forward strand.
GGTCATGCTCGAGGTCACCGTGGCCGAGATCAACCGCACCGCCATGGAGAAGCACGGTGTGGATACCCGGCAGTTTGGCGGACAGTTCGGCAGTATAACGCAGTTTGGCGGGGTTGCACCGGTGAGCGGACAGCATCCTCCGGACGTCGGTGATCCGCTCTTTCCAGTAAGTCTCGACGGTGGAATCTCGTGGGCGGTAGTCGATCTAAAGAACGATATCCAAGTGCTGTTCAAGCAGATGCAAGACGAAAACCTCGGGCGCATACTTGCCGAGCCCAAACTACTGGCGCGTAGTGGCAAGGAAGCTTCGTTTCTCTCTGGCGGAGAGATTCCGATCGTGGTCACCACGAACGATGACACCTCGATTGAGTTCAAAGAATTCGGGACCAAGATCGAGTTTACCCCCACGGTACGCGAGGACGGTACCATCGACCTGATACTAAAGTCCGAAGTGAGTGAGCCTGATTTTACCGCCGGTGTGGAGCTCTTCGGTTTCAAGGTGCCAGCGTTTATTACCCGAAAAACCGAGACCGAAGTTACCCTGGCTAATGGCGAGAGCTTGATCGTGGCAGGGCTGATGAAGGAAGTGAAGCAAGAGCTCGAGTCCAAACTACCTTTTATGGGCGACATCCCCTTCCTCGGCTATATGTTCCGCCACACCTCCTACACCAACGATGTCCTCGAGTTGGTGGTGGTCGTGCGTCCCAGGTTGGTCAAACCCATCGAGGCTGGACGGCGGGTTGCGCTGCCTACCGACCGCGGTCCTCTGACGCGCTCTGAGGTTCGTAGCGGTCGGGAAGAAGAAAAGGTCAGCAGGCCCCGTCCTTTCTAGCGTAAGCTAGAACGGTAGTTGTGGTGGAGGAGAAAGTTACAGCCCTGGTCGTCACCCTTGACGACGCCAAGACCGAACGGTTGCGCAATGCTTTTGCGGCCTTACCGGGGTTTGACGTCACCGTCGAGGGTACCAAGTTTGTCGACTCTGTCGGCAAGGTGCGCGCCTGCAAGCCGGATATCGCGGTCGTCTTTCTCGAGGAACAACCGGGCAGCGGCTGTGTCACCCTCGAGGAAATCAAGAAGGTCCGTGAAAACCTCTTCGCGTTTGCGGTTTCGAGCGAGCGAAGTGCCGAGGTGATAATCAAGGCGATCCGTGCCGGTGCGGATGAACTGATCGCTAACGTTCCATCCGAAGAAGAGCTGCTCAAGGCACTGATCCGCATCGCCGAGCGTCGCAAGACCAGCAAGAGCGACGCGGGGCCGAGTTCCCAGGTGGTTACCGTGTATGCGCCACACGGCGGTACGGGATGCACGACCCTGGCCATCAACCTTGCCACCGAGTTGCGTCGTATAACCAACGAGGAGGTTGTCCTCGTCGATCTAGACCTGCAGGGTGGGGCAAGTCCTGTCTATCTGAACTTCAACGCAGCCTATACCATTCTCGATGTCTGTCAGGCCATCGAGAATCTTGACCCGGTTCTGATGAAGGGATCCTTACATTCGCATGAATCGGGGGTTCAGGTATTGGCCCCCCCAGCCAACGTCGAGGACAGTGAGGCGGTCGCGCCCGGAGACGTCGAGAAGATAGTCGCGGCACTTCGCGGCCTGTACCCCTACGTCGTCATCGATACCGGTGCCTATCTCAACGAGGTAAATCTCGTAGCCATCGAGCAATCCGACACCGTATTCTTTGTTACCGATAACATGGTGCCGTCGGTCCGCGCTACTCAGCGGGCATTCGATACTTTCGACAGGCTGGGCATCAGTCAAGACCTGTTTAAGCTGGTCTTGTCCAAGCCCGTGCCCAAATCGGATATCAGTGCCAAGGATTTGGCCGAAGCTTTGAAGTCCGAAGTTGCTTTCTCTCTGCCCTACGATGACACGACTGCAGTTGCCGCCGCCAACCAAGGAACTCCTCTGCGAGATGTAAACGTCAAGAGTCCGCTGGCCGAGGCCATCGGTGCCGTGGCCAAGGCTGTTGCCGGGTTCAGTGCGGATACTCAGGCTGGGCGGGGACTGTTTGGCCGTCTCTTCTCCGAAACGAGGAACTGAACATGGGACTCCGCGATCGTGTTCGCCGACGAGATGGCAACGGGGCCGACACCCCCAGTGCTGCCGCAGCTTCCAAACCAGCGCTGGTGCAAGAGGTAGCGCCCGCCGCGCCATCGCCAGAGCCGCCGGCTGCATCGCTCGAGACGGTTACAGCGGTTGCAGCTAGCGCTGAGCCAGCTGCAGAGGCCGCAGCTCCGGCCGGAATCAAGCGCCGCAGCCTTGGTGAGACCGCCGCAATGCGCAAGGCCGGGGGCACATCGGCACCTAGCGATGTCATTGCCAAGCTCAAGATTCGTATCCATGCCGAGCTCATCGATCGGCTTGACCTGGCAGCGCTCGGGCGGCTTGGCCCCGAACAAGCCGGCGAGCAGATACGTGCCGTCATCGTCCAGCTTCTTGACGAGGATGGTATGCCACTGTCGCGTGATGACCGCAGGCGGCTGGAGAGCGAAATCACCAGTGAGGTCCTCGGGTTTGGGCCTCTCGATACGCTACTGAAGGACGATTCGGTCTCCGACATCCTCGTCAACTCGGCGAAGCGCACCTATGTAGAGCGACGTGGGCGTCTCGAACTCACCCACGTTCAGTTCCGCGATGATGAGCATCTGTTGCAGATCATCGACCGTATAGTTTCCAAGGTCGGCCGTCGCGTGGATACCGCCTCTCCGTTGGTGGACGCGCGCTTGCCCGATGGTTCTCGAGTCAATGCGGTGATACCACCGATTTCGCTTGATGGCCCCTCACTTTCGATTCGGAAATTCGGCAAGGACCCGCTGCAGATTACCGACCTCATTGGTTTTGGGTCGTTGACCGAAGAAATCGCCCAGTTCCTCGAGGGGATCGTCAAGGCTCGTAATAATATCGTTGTGTCGGGCGGCACCGGTTCGGGCAAGACCACTTTGCTCAACTGCTGCTCAAGCTTTATTCCGCATAACGAGCGTGTCGTTACCATCGAGGACGCTGCCGAGATTCAGCTTCAACAACCCCACGTGGTGCGTCTCGAGACCCGGCCCCCAAACCTCGAGGGTCGTGGTGAGATTACCTCTCGCGAGCTGGTCAAGAACTGTCTGCGTATGCGTCCCGACCGCATCGTCGTTGGTGAGGTGCGTGGCGGCGAGGCTCTCGACATGCTCCAAGCGATGAACACCGGACATGATGGTTCACTAACCACGCTTCACGCCAACTCACCACGCGACTGTTTGAGTAGGCTCGAGATGATGATCTTGATGGCCGGTGTCGATCTTCCCATCAACGCTATGCGCCAACAGATCAGCTCGGCGGTAAACTTCATCCTTCAACAAACCAGGATGCGTGATGGTAGCCGTCGGGTTATCAAGGTGACCGAGGTGGTCGGTATGGAAGCCGACACCATCACTACTCAGGACATCTTTCAGTACACCGTCTCCGGGGGCGACGATGAGGGCAAGGTGGTCGGTAACTTCGAGTGTACCGGCATTCGCCCGGCCTGTATGGCGCAACTCGAAGCCGCGGGGGTCTCGTTCTCTCCGGAATTCTTTACGCCGAGGATTCTGTGATGCAGCCGGTTGCGATCTCTACTGTTATCTTTATTGCTGTCGCCACTCTGTTTTACGGGATGGCGCAAGTGCGATCCCAGGGCCAGGGCAAACGGGTGGTCAAGGGGCGGCTCTCGGGCACCGAGTCGCGCGGCGTCCGCAGTGAGGGGGATGCAGCGTCAATCCTTCGCGACTACAGCTACAGCGACATTCCGATGCTCGACAAGCTGCTGTCTGGACAGCGCTTTTCTGGTTACCTGCGCGTGTGGCTGTTGCAGGCCCGGGTAAACCTCCCGCCGGGCACCATTGTACTGGGAACGCTGCTGCTGGCGCTGATCGGGTTCTATAGCGGCCAGATCATCAGCGGTCGCTTGGCCCCCGGTCTGCTAGCCGGTGCTCTTGGTTTCTACATCCCGGTGATGCTGGTCAATCGCAAGCGCAAGAAGCGTTTTCTGGCATTCGCTCGGCAGCTGCCCGATGCCTTGACGATGATGAAGAACTCGCTGCGCGCCGGACACACGCTCAACAAGGCGATGCAGGTGGTTTCCGAAGAAATGCCGGATCCCTTGGCCTTAGAGTTTCACGAGACGGTCGAAGAGCTGCATCTTGGGGTGCCGGTCAAGACCGCCTTCCGCAACCTTTCGGCGCGTATGCGCGACCGCAACCTAGACATATTCGTAGCGGCACTGATGGTGCAGCGCGAGGTTGGGGGTAACCTCAACGAGCTGCTTGGCAACCTCGCGGAGACGATTAGGGAGCGTTTCAGGGTGGAGCAAGAGGTGCGTACTCTTACGGCTGAAGGTCGCATCTCTGGGTACGTGGTTGGTGCGCTGCCGATAGGATTGATGATCATCATCAGTTTGATGCAACCGGAGTATCTCAAGCCGCTGGTGTCAACCGAACCCGGTATCAAGCTTCTCAAGGTAGCCGTTGGGCTCCAGGCCGCCGGATTCTATTTCATCGGCAGGGCTTGCAGGATCAACTTCTGAGGTCTTGACCATGTCGGAAATGATTGCTCTGTCAGTCTTTGTCTCCCTAGCACTTGTCGTTATTGGCACCGTCAGCTGGATCGGCACACGGCGTGTTTCGACCACTACACGGTTGCAGTCGGTGACCTCTGCGAGCACGGCGGTGGCCGTCGGTCAGCAGCTTGGCGATGACGACGAATCCAACGTTTTGCAGCTGGCCTCACAGCTGGTCGAGAAACTCGGGTTCTGGGCGCAGGGAAAGTTTCGTAAGGATAGGTCTGAGGAAGAGAAAGAGGACAGCGCCGCCAAGCTAGCCCACGCGGGATTTCGTGGTCCGCGAGCCGCAACAACCTTTGCGGGGGCGCGTATGCTCGGTGTTGTGATCGGCGCAGCGCTGTTGTCGGGAGTTGCGGTGCTAAGTGGGCGCGTCGAGTCGCATCTCGCCGGGATCGCAATCCTGGGTGCGGTGGCGGGGTTCTATGTGCCGGCGATATACTTGCGCTGGAAGTTCAAGAAGCGGCACGTCGAGATAACCAAGGCTCTGCCCGACTGTCTCGACATGCTGATAATCTGCGTCGAATCGGGTTTGGGGCTCAATGCCGCGCTCGAACGGGTGGCCAGTGAACGAGTAAAGATCAAAGGCGATGTCATGGGCCGTGAACTGAAGTACATGACCTACGAGCTTCAGGCGGGCGTTCCTCGCGACCAAGCCTTTCATAGTCTCGGCTCGCGCAACGGGGTTGAGGATCTTCAAGCGCTGTCGGCCTTTATGGTTCAGAGCGAGAAGCTGGGTGCTGGCTTGACCGAGGCCCTGAAGATCTATGCCGATGAGCTGCGCTCCAGGCGCCGCCAGAAGGCTCAGGAGCAGGCCAACAAGGCTGCGGTCAAACTGCTGTTCCCACTGGTATTCTTCATCTTCCCTACTATGTTTGTCGTCATCCTTGGGCCTGCCATCATGAGCCTCAAGGAAAGCATGAGTGGTCTCATCGACTAATATAGACACGAAGGATCTGTTAGTCTCACGGTTGTGAGAAACCCAATACCCACTGCCGTCATCGTTGTCTGTTATCTGATAGTTGGATCTAACGTGGCCGAGGCGGGTGTCCTCCAAGGACAAATCCGCGCGGCTGCGTCGATATCAACGCCGCCGGCATTGTCGGTCGCGGTCGATGCCTGGGCCTGTGCCGAGAGCGGACATATCGCGGATCCTCGTCTGGTCATAGCGGCGGATCGTGGTCTTGCCGATGTTGTGGTGACGGTAACCAACGTGGCAAAGGCTGCGCCTTATGCGGCAGCCGGCCAAGCGGAAATCGTTCAAGACGGTTGTGTCTTCAGGCCCCATGTAATCGTCGTCGCGCCGGGCCAGGATCTTCATGTACGTAACGCCGACAGTATTCTTCACACTTTCCGCAGTGTCACCGAGCTGAATCGCCGTGTTAACAAGGCACAGGTCGGCGGCAAGCGCGACACCGTAGCGTTTTCCGCTGCTGAGATCCTCACTCTCGAATGCGATGTCCACTACTGGATGAGTGCCGTCGTTGTGGTTGCTCCACACGCGCTGGTTGCGGTTAGCGACGCCGCTGGGAACTTCCGCATCGAAGGGCTCGAGCCTGGCCGCTACGATCTGACCCTTTGGCATCAGCAGCTCGGGCGCAAGACCGCCACAGCCGTCATCGAGGGGGACACCGGACGCTTCGAGTTTACTTGGCAGTGAAGTAGCGCTGCGCCTGGCTACTGTACTACTTCGATCTCATGCACGTTCTCCCACTCGGCCGTGTGTGTGGGGGCCTCGACGGCTTTGAGTGTGGTGCTGGCTTCTAGGCGGATGGTGTAGGTTACCTTGGGCGTGGATATTACCGGGTGCAGGTAGGTTCGCATGATTTCGGCTTCTCCAGCGTAAAGAGCAATCCAGCGGACATGATGTTCGATCAGCGAAGGGTGACGGGTGGCGTGACCTATCTCTATGGTCACGTCGAACCATTCGCCGGCTTTGACCTTATCGGGAGCGGTGATCTTGGGCGTGTGTTTGGGGTCTTTGGTCTCAGGACCGCGGACCTTGTCGAAGTCCGGGCTTATCTCCCGTATCTTGGCATCGGCGGCGTAAGCGCTTGAACAGGGTAGGGGGCCGGTCACGAGCACGGCCGTCATCAATATGGTTACTGCAGCAAGGTAACTGTTCACAAGAAACTCCTCCCTAGGCGATAGTAATTGTAGAGCAAGCTATCCCAAGCATCGCTGGATCGCCAATCTCCGAGGCGCGCGTGCCGTGCGCAGGCGGGCTGTCGTGGGCGTGAGCGGTGTTATAAACTAGGCGGTTGTGGATAAAACGGGTAGCTTCAAGTTGACCAGCGACTTTGAACTGCAGGGGCACCAGCCGGCTGCGGTCGAAGCGCTGACTCGTGGGTTAAACGATGGCGATATGCGCCAGGTTCTGCTTGGCGTGACTGGCTCGGGCAAGACCTTCACGGTGGCCAACGTGATCGCCAACATCGATCGTTCGGCAATAGTCCTTGCTCCCAACAAAACCCTTGCGGCCCAGCTCTACAACGAGTTCAAGCAGCTCTTTCCCGAGAACGCGGTTCGTTACTTCGTGTCCTACTACGATTACTATCAGCCCGAGGCCTACGTGCCCAGTACCGATACCTACATAGAGAAGGACTCCTCGATCAACGATGAGATCGACAAGCTGCGACACTCGGCGACTCGTGCTCTTTTGGAACGCAAGGACGTTATTATCGTCGCCTCGGTCTCGTGCATCTATGGCCTCGGCTCGCCCGAGGAGTACTTCGACATGCTGCTGTTTCTCGAAGAGGGAATGCAGCTCGACCGTGATGAGGCGCTCAAGAAGCTGGTTGCGATACTCTATAAGCGTAACGATACCGACTTCTACCGAGGGACTTTCCGCGTGCGCGGCGATGTCGTCGAAATATTCCCCGTGTATGAGGACTCGCGTGCTATTCGGGTCGAGTTCTTTGACGACGTGGTGGAGAGTGTATGTGAGATCGATCCTCTGCGCGGCACGGTGATCCGTCGGGTTGAGCGCCACTGTATCTATCCGGCGAGCCATTATGTGACTTCGCGCAAGCGTATGAAGATGGCGATCGAAACGATTCGTCACGAACTCGGCGATCGCTTGGCCGACCTACGGCGCGCAGGCAAGATGCTCGAAGCCCAAAGGTTAGAGCAACGCACGCTCTATGATATAGAGATGCTATCCGAGATGGGCACCTGTCCCGGTGTCGAGAACTATTCACGACACCTTACCGGACGCGAGCCGGGTGAGACCCCGCCAACCCTACTCCACTATTTTCAAGACGACTTTGTGATGTTTATCGACGAGAGTCACGTCACCGTGCCGCAGGTCGGAGGAATGTACCGTGGAGATAGGTCGCGTAAGGAAACCCTGGTGGAGTTCGGCTTTCGTCTCCCTTCGGCGCTGGACAACCGGCCACTTAACTTCTCCGAATTCGAGGATCTAGTCGGGCAGGTCGTCTACGTGTCGGCGACCCCCGGTGATTACGAACTCGAGGCGGCCGCGGGTGCGGTGGTTGAACAGTTGGTTCGGCCCACCGGCCTGACCGATCCCCAGGTGGAAGTGCGTCCGGCCAATAGCCAGGTTGACGATCTGCTCGGCGAGATTCGCATCCGTGCAGAGCGCGGTGAGCGAGTGCTGGTCACGACCCTGACCAAGAAGATGGCTGAAGACCTGACCGACTACTACCACGACGTTGGTGTGCGAGTTCGCTACCTCCATTCTGATATCGAGACCCTCGAGCGGGTCGAGGTACTTCGCGACCTGCGCCGCGGGGAGTTTGACGTGCTGATCGGGATTAACTTGCTGCGCGAGGGCTTGGACCTGCCCGAGGTCTCGCTGGTGGCGATTCTCGATGCCGACAAGGAAGGGATTCGGGGCTCAGTCCCCTCGCCAATCTAGATCGTGGGGGGGGCGGCGCGATATATACACTGAACAGCC
>CAZPPZ010000081.1:0-12610 GCA_964588545.1 uncultured Myxococcales bacterium
TCATTCGTTCGTTACTTCGGTGTCGGTGACGGGAGCGGGGCGAATGCCCTCGCGTTGGAAAACCGTATCAAGAAAGTTCTGTCGGGTAGTGTCTCCGGATGCGTGACTGTAGGGGGGGCGCCTGCACCAGATGCGCGCGTGACGCTGGGCCCGGTAAGTGGGGGCGCGATTACGTCGATCACCGCCAACTGGACTACCGACGCGACTGGCTGCTTTCAAGGAGAAGTCCCCGAAGGAAGCTACGGAATGGCTGCGTGGCGTGGTGGGACACTGTTCGAAGGATCGGGCGGTTCTCCGCTGATCCACACGGTTACGGTGGCGACAGCCACGCCTCTGGTAGAAAACTTCTCTCTTCCCGCGACCGGCCGTATCAGTGTAACGGTTATAGATGAGGCCGCGGCACCCATACCGGCGCGCGTCAGCATCGTAGGCTTCGATCCAAGCCCCGAGATGGTGTTCGTCACCGGCGTACTGGGTCCTGAGACTACCGGGCTGTTTCGCGATCAGAACGATAACGTGCCCTTTGGTATAACCAACGCTGTCTATGCGGATGCGAGTGGTACGGCATCTTTCGATGTTGAGCCGGGAAACTACCAGGTGTTCGTATCACGAGGGACGGAATACTCGCTGTATAGCACCCCAGTTGCCATAACCGCTGGCGCTACTGTCAACGTCGGCGCTCAAATTGCCCACGTTGTCGATACCAGCGGTTTCATATCATCCGACTACCACGTGCACGGAATCAACAGCGCCGACTCTCGTGTGACCCATTCCAAACGTGTCGTCCAGTTCGCCGGAGAGGGCGTCGACAATATCATCATGACCGACCATCATGTTCACACCGACCTTACTTCGACTATCGCGGCCCTTGGATACTCGTCTTTTGTTAACTCCACCGTAGGCGAAGAAGTGACGACGTGGGACACTGGGCACTATAACGCGTATCCGTTGGCGGTGGACCCTACGCTTCCGTCTGGCGGTTCGTCGGATTGGGCCAAGGCCGCTCCCCCCGGACAAGATTTTAAATCGCTAGGCGCCTACATCGCCAACCCCGCTGAAGTCGAGAGTATTATTCTCGGCGGTAGCACGGCGCTGCCGGAGACCCTGGTGCAGATCAATCACATCGATTCACACTTCGTCCCCATGAAGATCGATACCTCGCTGGTGCCTCCGCAATCTAGTCTGACCGCGACCGAGTTACGTCGCTTCCGCATGGATCCCACATCCGGAAACTTGTTCCATCATTTTCCAGCGCTCGAGCTGTGGAACGGAGAGTCACGACGGAAGCAGTCGGAGTTCTTGGATCAGCGAATCGGTATATGGTTCAATCTCCTGAACCAAGGGTTGTTGACTACCGCTGTCGCCGACACCGATACGCATAAATTCCAGAATCTAAATTCCGCGGGCGCACGAACGTGGACAGCATCTTCGGGCGACGCGCCTTCGGCGGTGTCGGACGCAGAGATCTCTTCTGCCATCCTTTCTGGGCGTGCCGTCGGCGGACAAGGACCTTACGTTAAGGCGCGGCTGGTCGCCAATGAGAATCCTGCTGTTGTAGCCGACCTGACTCGGCTGGGCTCAACCTTGATCGCCATCAACGATGCCGCGTTGGGGGTTGATCTGGAAATAGTCGTACAGGCGCCTCTGTGGGCTGAGTTCGATCGTATCGAAGTCTACGCCAATGCTGCTACGATACCTTCCCCTACAAGTAGTGCACCTGAGCTTTTCAGTGCGACACCGACAGTGGTGCTGAATGCCGGTGTGGATTTTGCGGTTAGCCAAATCGACGTATTTCCGAGTCTTACCAATGGGAAACGTTTGGATGCGGCAGTCACGGTTCCGTTCCCGAACCTTGCCGAAGACACGTGGTTTGTCGTGATCGTCAAAGGAAGTGATGGCCTGTCGCGTCCGATGTTCCCCGTCTTTCCCGAGGATTTGTCGCCGGCGTCCAACCCTACGTTGGGTGATCTTGTCGACGGCAATCTTGGCGAGAGCGGTGTTATGGCACTCGCATTTACCAATCCACTCTATGTCGATGCCGACGGTGTTGCTGGGTTTCAGGCGCCTCTAGCGCCGTGATCATTAGAACCCCGGTCGTGAGGGTGGTGTCGGTTCCGGTGATGCTGTTCATGGGTGTGACGCTACTCGCGCCTTTTGAAAGCCGCGCTGCGGAGGTCCAGGCGGCTGTCGGTGGGTCGCGGATACTGGCGAGTGCTGAGCGGGCTGTTGCCGTCGTCACGGCGACGATTCTTAGACCGCGACCACTCGACGTGCACGGTTACGTCGCGCAGGCGCGAGTCGAACAGAGTTTGAAGGGGCGCTTCGAGATCGGGGAACGCGTGTCGGTGGCTTGGGAGGAACTCGCGCGCATGCGCCCCGTTCGGTTCGTTGACGGGGATAGGGTGCTGCTCTGTCTTGAGCCGCTTCCTAATCTGACTCTGTGGAATAGGCGTTTCCAGGGTGGCAACGACAAAGTTCTGATCATCGCCAATCAAGGCGAAGCATTCCTTCGCAGACCGAACGAAACCACGCTGCATCTGCTCGCGCACTATCTCGCGTTGGGGTCGGAGGGCCGGGAAGACCCTGCGGCTCAACTCTATCTTGCGCTTATGGTGGCCGAAGCAAGTCCTGCTGTTGCGACCGAAGCGCTGCAGATATTGGATGAAGCGCCGAACTCGGCCGAGGTCATCGATACCTTGGCTGAGGCTGCTGCTGACGAAAGTCGGTCTCTGCAACTGCGTCGGCTCGTAATCGCCTGGTTTGCGCGAGCGCAAGCACAGGCCGCACGCACTACACTAGCGGAGATCGCCGCGGGTGATTCGCCGGTCAGAGTACCAGCAATATATGCTCTGGGTGTCTTGGACGGAGGGTTGTCCGATGAACGCATAGCTGTTCTTCTTGCGGATCAGGACGCTGATGCACGGGCCGTTGGCGTACGTTTCGCAAAGACCGACATGTGGCGCTCACGTGTCGCGATTATGGCGGCTAGCGACGGCTCGGGGAAGGTCAGGCTGAGTGCCGCGCGCAGTTTGATTGAGACCTACGGCATCGATGCGCTAGACCAAGTTGCGGTACTCCTTGCCGACGACGATGACGCTGAGCTACGCAATGGTGTCGCACGTAGCTTGGGTGAACTCGGCGAGGTCTCTGTTTCGAGTTTGGCTGAAATCGCCGAGACCGGCTCTTTCGTCAGTGCCCAATCGGCGGTGTTGGCTCTTACTTATGCTGGGAGTGCTGGTGGCAAAGCACTGGCCACGATGGCGACGAGTCACGCCGATTCACGGATTCGCGCCCTGGCTCGGCTCGCGCTCGGGCAGGCGCCAAGCAAGCATAAACACTGAGAGTATTCATTAACATTCTGCCACGAGCACCAATCACGCACCATTCCGGGCCGTACTCGCTCATCGTGGGATCATATATCATCCCAGGCTTTTGAGCCTCTGCGCAGCAGCGCAATTGGACGATCCGCTCGGGCTGACCTATACTCCAACCGCAGTTGGGGGGGGCCTTGCGTACCATGATCACCGAGGGAGGTGTGTTGTGGGCGGCCCGTCAGACTGTATTATCACTTCGAAGCTGAGTGCTGCGGCGACCGCAGCGCCTCGTCAGCCAGTACTACCTGCGGCGGCACGATTGGCCTTTCCGTTGAGCTTTCCCTGCGGTCAGAATTGATGACGGGGGAAGCGTCCACATTCATCCTGCCGGTCGAGAATCAGGTCCGGGAGCTGGATGCAAAATTGTTGTTCGCCTGTGTGGCGGCCGAGCGTGGTTTCCCGGTGGTGCTGGGATCACGCACCTACCTAAACTTTGCCCTGCCGTTCCTCAAGCGCGGAGTGTTTTTTGCCAAGAGCATGCGCGCCCGCAGCGTATTGACGTTTAATCTGATGCGCGACCTAGGCCACAGCATCGTCGCCTGGGACGAGGAGAGCCTGGTGCGTTTCAACTCTCCTGAATACTATTCATGGCGTTTCTCTGCGGCCACCTTCCAGCCCCTCGACCATCTTTTCGCTTGGGGGAAGGATGATGCCCAAATGTTTGCCGAGTACCCTGATAACGGCGATACACCGGTACACATCACAGGCAACCCTCGGGGCGACCTTCTGCGCGGTGATCTCCGCGACTATTTTGCCCCAGATGTGGCGGATCTACACAAGCAGTATGGCGACTTCATACTGCTCAATACCAACTTTGCTTTCGTTAACGCCTTCGTTCACCGCTTGAATCTGGTCTCGGTTGAGGCTGCTGATGACACAACACTGATCAATCGCACTGGCGAAGGATTGAGTGTCGATTTTGCCAGGGGCATGTTCGATCATCAGCAGGCCATCTATGATGGTTTTCGGCGTTTGCTACCGCTGCTAAGCGAGCGTTTCCCCAATCGCTCGATCGTAGTGCGCCCTCATCCTTCCGAGGACCATGAGGTTTGGCGGCGTTTGAGCGCAAATCTCGGCAACGTCCACGTCGTGCATGAGGGCAACGTCGTACCGTGGTTGATGGCCTGCAAGGTGCTGATTCATAACGGCTGCACCACCGCCGTGGAGGCAGCGATGGTACAGACTCCCGCGATCAGCTACCAGCCGGTGCAGGCTGAGTGTTTCGATTACGATCTACCCAACTCTCTAAGCCATCAGGCGCTGACAGCCGTGGCTGTGTGTGACCTCGCCGAGAGTATCGTGGGCGGCCGGCTTGGAGCGGTTGACGAGGCCAAGCGCCGAGCGATCTTTGATCAGCACCTGTCGTCTAGCTCTGGCGCGCTGGCCTGCGACCGGATTGTAGATGTGCTCGAACGGTGTGGCTACGCACAACGCACTCCGGATTGGCCCGGTATCGGCCGCTTCGCCAGGGGTTGGATAGCGATGAATGGGAGAACGCTGATCAAGCACATCAATATGTTGCGCTCGGGGCACTGGAACAGCGCAGCCTATCATGCGCATCGTTTCCCCAAGATCGGTGTGGACGAGCTGGAACGCAAGATCAGCAGATTCCGTGACCAGCTCGGACGTTTCGAGCATATCAAGGCATCACAGATGTCGAGCTTTCTCTTCCGTATTAGTGCGCCGCCCCGCGACAAAAAATCTGTTGGTGTAAGAAGTCCGGGAGTCTTTAAACCAGCCGCGGAGAGTGCAGGCAAATGACAAGCGGATCGCGCAAAGTGGTGGCTGAAATCGGCTGCAATCACAAAGGCGACATGGATATCGCTCGCGAAATGATCAAGACAGCTGCGAGCTTTGCCAATGTCGACTACGTAAAGTTTCAACGACGTTCCAACAAAGAGTTGCTAACCGAGCAGGAGTACCACGCTCCCCATCCGGTTCCTCGAAACAGCTACGGTGAGACCTACGGTGCACACCGTGAATTTCTGGAGTTCGACACCGAGCAACACCGGCAGCTACAGCAGTGGTGTAAGGAGTTCGGGACAGGTTACGCATGTTCTGCGTGGGATCTGACCTCAGCAAGAGAGATTAGCACTCTCGCACCGGACTACATCAAGGTCCCGTCAGCCTGTAATTCAAACATGGCGATGCTTGAGTTCTTGGCCAAAGACTATTCGGGCGACATTCATATATCGCTGGGTATGACCACCCTAGAGGAGCAGGCATATATCGTTGACCGACTCGTAGGGTGGAACGCGGGGCAGCGGACAGTGCTTTACGCCTGCACGTCTGGTTACCCGGTGCCTCACGAGGATGTGTGCCTGCTCGAGATCAGTCGACTAAAGGATGGGTATGGTGAGCGCGTGCAGGCCCTCGGCTTCTCGGGGCATCACCTGGGGATAGCCATTGACGTCGTTGCGGTTGCCCTGGGTGCGAGGTGGATCGAGCGTCACTTTACTCTGGACCGCACTTGGAAGGGTACCGACCATGCTGCGTCACTAGAACCCGATGGACTGCGGAAACTGGTCAGGGATGTAAACGCGGTGTCGCGGGCGCTGCGCTTCAAAGAGAAACCGATCCTGGATATCGAGGAACCGCAGCGCAGTAAACTCAAGCGCATGCCTGGGATCCATTTTAACTAATGCGTTGGGTCGCATTGATGCCCCTACGTGGCGGTTCAAAGTCCATCCCCAAGAAAAACATTCGCAGCATTGCCGGCCGTCCGCTCTATTCGTGGAGCCTTGAACAGGCGGTTTCCGCTGCTTGCTTTGATGAAATATTCGTCTCTACCGATTCGGGCGATATACGGGCATCTGTGCAGTCACGTTTCACATCGGACGTGACACTGATCGAGCGGACCGCGCACACGGCGAGCGACACGGCCAGTAGCGAGTCGGTAATGCTCGAGTTCCAGCAAAAGATCGACTTTGATGTCATCACGCTTATACAGGCGACCTCACCGCTTACACGGGCGGAGCACTTGTGCGCTGCCAAGCAGCAGTTCCTCGAGGAAAATCTTGATTCCCTGCTGAGCGCGGTTGAGATTAAACGCTTCTTTTGGAGCGCGGACGCTACGCCCATCAATTATGATCCGGCTGCGCGTCCGCGCAGGCAGGACTTTGACGGTTCGCTGGTTGAGAATGGCGCCTTCTATATTACCCGCTCGCGTATTCTCGAGCAGCAGCGCTGTAGGCTCGGAGGGAAGGTGGGCATCTATCGGATGCCGGCAGAAACATATCTAGAGATCGACGACCCGGACGACTTTGTTAGCGTGGAGCGGCTACTGGTAAAGCGCAAGATCGCGAGAGGCTGCGGTGGTGCAGGCCGAGCGATCCGGGCGCTGGTGGTGGACGTCGACGGCACACTCACTGACGGCGGGATGTACTACGGTGCAGACGGCGAAAGTCTGAAGAAGTTTGATACTCGTGATGCCCTCGGCCTGGAGAGGCTGCGCGAGAGTGGCATCCGGGTTTGCGTCATAACCGGCGAGCGCAGCCGCATCACCGAGGCGCGTATGCAGAAACTCCAGATCGTCGACTACTATTGCGGGGTGAAGGACAAGCTCAGCCTGCTGCTCTCGCTTGCCCAGCAATGGAGCTTGGGGGTGGAGGAAATTGCCTTCATTGGCGACGACCTGGGCGACGTCCCCTGCTTGGCGCGGGTTGGTGTCTCGTTTTGTCCCAGTGATGCAGTGGCCGAGGCGCTGGCTGCGGCAGATTTCGTCTGTGCAAAGCCCGGCGGCGGCGGTGCCGTCCGCGAGGTCTGTGAATTGTTGCTAAGCACCTAGAATCACTCGGCCTTGCGTCGCTACCGCGATGGTATATACTGTGGCTGGTGGTAATACCAGCAGCCGTAATTGCCGCACGGCGCGCCATAAGCTATGAATAATGCTAGAAATTTTGCCAGGCGGGAGACTAGCAATGGTAGCCACGGTCTAAATGAGGACTAAGTCGTGATGCAGCTGCTGCAATCGCTCAAAGCGGTAAGTCTAAAAGAAGTCTTCATTGAGCGTTTCGAAGAGCTAATCCTCTCGGGGCAGGTCAGCGCCGGGCAAAAACTGCCCTCCGAGAGGGCACTGGCGCTGCAGCTGGGGGTCAGCCGTCCGGTGGTTCACGAGGGTTTGGTAGAGCTCGCGGCTCGCGGACTGGTTACGCAGAGACCGCGGGTGGGCACGATCGTCAACGACTACCGTCGCCACGGTTCGCTGGCACTGCTCAGTTCCTTGATAAACTACCGCGAAGGCGATCTCGATCCCTTTTTGCTGGAAGCCCTTCTCGATCTGCGACGACTCTTCGAAACCGA
Organism: uncultured Myxococcales bacterium; assembly: GCA_964588545.1. GTDB lineage: Bacteria > Desulfobacterota > Binatia > UBA1149 > SPBQ01 > CAZPPZ01. The sequence goes on from CAZPPZ010000081.1 coordinate 7,677, forward strand.
AACGGCGAGGCTGGCGGCGATAAACCGCAGCGATGACGACGTGAAGGACTTGTACGAGATAGTGTCGCGCGAGAGCGCGGCCGACCGTCGCAGGTGCAGCGTTCTCGTCGATGTAGATTTCGAGTTTCATCATGCGATTGCGTTGGCCAGCGGCAATCCTATCTATGCGATGCTGATAAAGTCCTTCGAGCCGGCTCACAAGAACCTCTCCGAGAGGTTCTTCGCCAACCCATCGGTGGCCTCGGGTGTGCTCTATTGCCATGCGCGGCTGGTTGCGGCGATCGATTCGCACAACGAGGTGCTGGCTGCGCAATTGATGGCAACTCTATTGGACGATGGTGTCGCGACATTAACGGGAGAGCGAGGAGAGAGCTCGACTGAGTGAATCAGACGCACCTTGGCTAAGAGCCTAGGAGACGACCGCGAGGGGGGGTCCGCAATGCTCGCGCATACAGCAGTAAAACCAGACCAAGCAATCAAGCAGCCGTACGGACTTGCGCCACGCGTTCAGTGGCTGCGTGACTTCTACTTCCAGGGCCTAAAGCGCGAGTGGAACAATCAGTTCGCGTGTTGGACTACCGGGACGCCTTGGGATGTAGTCTATGACGAGACCACCTACTACATAGTTCCCGAGACCTACACATTCTTCCAGACCTTTAAGTCTTCGGCTTTACAGGCGGCTCGGCCGGTGGCGCTCGATCCCCAGTTTTGGACTTGGAGCCTGGTCGAACGCCATGCCTGGTTCATCCGTGAGGTCATGGTCGAATATATGCCGCACGAAATTCTACCTGGCGATCTGTTAGCGGGCGGCCGCTTCAATATCCTCGCGTCCAAGTGCTGGAACCAAGCTGAGGCCGAACAACGAAACCGGCTGGTGGAAGCAAGTGGGGGTACCAGGGAGTCTAGCAAATGGTTTCACCAACATGGTTACGGCAATGCCGGCGCGACCAGTGGCCATCTAATCCCTGACCATAGGCGTGCTTTGGAGATTGGTTGGAAGGGGATCTACGAAGAGCTCAGCGCCAATTACGCGCTGCTCGGCGATTCAGAGCAGAGAGGAGCCAAAGGTGCCCAGCTGCGCGCGATGATGACCGCGGCTACCATGTCGCGCGACGTCGCTGCGAAATATGCCGAGCAATGTCGTAGCTTGGCGGCTGGCGAGAGCGAGGGGCAGCGCCGAGCTGAACTCGAAGTGATGGCGGCTAATCTCGACCGGGTGCCATGGGAGCCGCCGACGAATTTCTGGCAGGCGCTGCAAGCGCTGTGGATAAACCATATGCTGGTAATGAGCGATGAGAATTACCCCGGGCCCGGTGTGAGTTTCGGTCGCTTCGACCAGTACCTATACCCCTATTGGAAGGCCTCGCTGGCGGAGGGCATGGACAGCGGTTTCGCCAAGGAAATCCTTGGGTGTTTCTGGGTGCACGCCAACACTGCTTACGACGCGATGATTCAAATCGGCGGCAACCAGGGGATAACCGCGGGATTCGGCCAGCTAATCACGCTCTCAGGTCTGGGCGAGGGCGGTGAGGATATGACTAACGACCTGACCTATGCGGTTCTGGACGTCATCGATACCATGAGCCCGATCCTCGAGCCCAAGCCTAGCATCAGGTTGCATCGCGATTCTCCCGACGAGTTACTCGACAGACTCACCGAGATGATCGCATCAAGCCAGGGCTCGCCCTTTCTTCTAAATTTTGATGAGAGATCGATGGCCGGCATGTTGCGCGAGGCCGAGGAGGCGGGTTGCCAGGAGTTGATAAACGAGGGCAACGTTCACGAGTACGCACCGGTGGGCTGCCTGGAGAACACCATGGTGGGCAACGACCGTTCGGGCACGGTCGACAACAACCTCAATCTTTTGAAAGCCGTCGAACTGGCGCTTACCGGAGGTAAGGATCTAACCGCGGCGATCGACCCCATCACGGGAGAAGAAGCGGCGATCCGCCGTGATGGGGTGGCAACCGGGGATGCGCGTGAGTTCGACTCGTGGCAACAGTTTTGGAACGCCTACGTCGAGCAAACTCGCTACTTGATCGAGACTTGCGTCGATCTCTACGAGAAGACCGAGTCGATACGTGCTCGCTACTGCCCCACACCGTATCTTTCGTGTTTGGTGCGTGGATGCGCCGATAAGGCAACGGACATTACCCAAGGCGGGGCTGAGCTCAACTTTACCACCATCGAAGCTGTCACCTTTGCCACGACAGTCGATTCTCTGCTGGCCATCAAGTACCTGGTGTTCGATGAACGTCGAGCAACGATGGACGAGCTCATCCGTGCGCTCGAAGCCAACTGGGAAGGGCACGAGAGCTTGCAGGCCTGGGCCAAATTTAGAGCGCCGAAGTATGGACGCGACGATGAGGTGGCCGACGAGATGGCGAGTCGTGTGATGGATGTGTGGACGAGCGAAACCTGGAGACACCAAACCGTCTCCACCAAACGCCGCTTCCGTCCCGGGATGCTCAGTTGGAACTACTGGGTGGGAGACGGTTTCATAATGGCGGCTAGTGCCGACGGTCGCCCCAAGGGGCAGTTCTTGTCCAACGCCATCTGTCCCTCCAATGGTGCCGACATCAACGGACCCACGGCCAACGCTAATTCGGTGGGCAAGGCTTTGGGCGGTAGGGCCTTGCCTGGGAGCAGGGGCGACTGGCACGACTATCTCAATGCGTTGCCCAACGGTGCGAGCCATACCATGACCTTCAATCCATCTCTGCTGCGTGATGATGGGCACCGAGACAAGTTCAAGGCTTTCCTGCGCGGCTACTGTCACAACGGCGGTACCGCCCTGCAGATCAATGTCGTTGATGCGCAGATGCTCAAGGATGCGCAGAAAAATCCGCAGAACTATCGACATCTGCTAGTGCGTGTGACCGGCTACAACGCGTATTTCACGAGCATCGGTCGTGAGCTACAAGACGAGCTGATCGCGAGAGAGGAACACAGCCAGATCTAAATGGAAGATGCACGATGAACGGCTCGGAACTCAGGATGACTAACGGACCTCATGCAAGTGTCTTGAACGTCCAGCGAATGTCGACCGAAGATGGTCCAGGGCTACGCACCACGGTGTTCTTCAAGGGCTGCAGTTTGGAGTGTCGCTGGTGCCACAATCCCGAAGCGGTGTCATCCAAGCAGCAGCTGGTGTGGCATGCCTCGAGGTGTATAGGGGTGGGTGCCTGCTACGAGGCCTGCCCTGAAAACGCGATAGCACGACTAGAGCATGGCCTCGAGATTGATTTCGCACGCTGCACGCTGTGCGGGGACTGCGTCGAGCAGTGTCCTTCGCTTGCAATGGAACTACTCGGTACGCGCTGGAGCGTTGACGAGCTGCTTCGTGAAGTAGCCAAGGACCGAAGCTACTTCGAAACCTCGGGCGGCGGGGTCACGGTATCTGGGGGAGAGCCTGCGCTGCACGTCCCATTTGTTCTCCCCTTCCTCGATGCGTGTCGAGGGATGGGACTGCACACGGCGGTGGACACATGTGGGATGTGTTCTAAACAAGCGCTGATTTCGTTGGCGTCACGTGCGGATCTGGTTCTGTTTGATATCAAGGAGATCGATCCCACGCGTCACCGCCGTTTTACTGGACAGTCCAACCAGATGATCCTTGCCGGGCTTGAGGCGCTTGCTGGATATATGCGTTGCAATCGCGTTCCGTCGGAGCTGTGGATTCGTACGCCACTTATCCCTGGTGCAACCGCGACTCAAGAAAACATCGCGAGTATCGGCGCGTTTATCGGGGCGCGGCTGAGCGATGTCGTATCGCGTTGGGAATTGTGCGCTTTCAACAATCTTGCCGTCGATAAGTATCAGCGGCTCGGCCGTGCCTGGGAGTTTGAGGGGGTAGGCCTGATGGCGACCTCGGAACTCTCTCGCTTCGAAATGATCGCACGCCGCTCTGGGGTTGACCCGGATAGGGTTGTGGTAACGGGCCGTAGCCTGGGTGAACAGTCAGAGGAGCAAGAAGTTGGACGAGCTAGTTGAGTTCAGCCGTGACGATATGGCGGCCTTTGAGAAGGACGCCAAGATAGCCTTACTCGCGACCGTGAACCCCGCAGGTCTTCCCCACCTTAGCTTGATCACCTCGATCCAGGCCAAGGATGAGCGGCATCTTATGTTTGGCCAGTTCAGTGAAGGCCGAAGCAAGGATCACCTGCGCGCTAACCCCAAGGCGGCCTTCCTCGTCATGGACCAGCACAAACACGTGTGGCGTGGCAAAGCGCTGTGGACCGGCGAGGCTAAGAGCGGCGAAGACTACGAGAGCTACAATCGTAAGCCTATGTTTCGCTACAACTCCTATTTCGGCATTCACACCGTCCATTACCTCGATCTAGTCGAGTGTGGCGGAGCCGAGCGGCTATCGATGCTATCGATCGGTGCCGGTGCGGTGGTGACGGCGTTGGCGAGACGCTTTACCGGGAAGAAGGTCTGCGAGGAAATCCTCAAGCCTTTTGCGCAGAATCTGATTGGCAAGCTCAGCACACTCAAGTTTGTCTGCTACGTAAGCGACCGGGGCTATCCGGTGATAGAGCCGGTAGTTCCTTGTCAGGTGCTTGACAGCGCTCGCCTGCTGGTGGCTCAGGCTGGGCCAAGAAGGCAACTCGCTCAGCTTGCGACTGGTACTCCCATCGCGGTATTGGCGCTCAACCTGCAGATGGAGAGCGTGCTTGCGCGTGGTCGACTGGGTGAGCGCTTGCGGATCCCGGGTTTGACGGCCGGGCTGATCAACATCGACTGGGTGTACAACTCGATGCCGCCGATGCAGGGGCAGATCTACCCTATCGAGCAGGTGGCTACGCTTGGTGTCCGTGCCTAGTGTGCGCCTTGACGCATTATCACGGCGGGGATGGTCTTTAAGAGGATTTGCATATCGAGCGACAGAGACCAGCTGTCGATGTATTCCATGTCCGACTTGATCCAGTCGT
>CAZPPZ010000082.1:0-12470 GCA_964588545.1 uncultured Myxococcales bacterium
TCGCGAGAAACACGTTCTCGGCGCGGTGCGCGCGCGCAACGCCGGACCGCTGCGTGACGAAGCGGTGGAGGCGGTGTTTCGTGAGATCATCTCGGCCTGTCGAGCCAGTCAGGAGCCGACCTCGGGGGCATTTCTGGGGCCGGCTGGGACCTTTTCCAACGCCGCGGCTATCCGCCAGTTTGGCCATGTCGCTGAGTTCGTCTCTGAGGATACCATCGCCGACGTGTTTGCCGCGGTAGAAACCGGACGTGCTCGTTACGGAGTCGTGCCGATAGAGAACACTACCGAAGGCGCGGTCACGCCAACTCTCGATGCTCTGGCTGACACTCCGTTGCGTATAGTCGCGGAACTCGACCTCAAGGTGGACCCGTGGCTGTTGTCCTCGAGCGGCGATCGCTCCAAGGTCAAACGCATCGCGTCTCATCCACAACCCCTGGCGCAGTGCCGCCGCTATCTGGCACAGAACTTCCCGGGTGTGCCGCTGCAACCGACCTCGAGTACCGCGGCGGCGGCGCTAGCCGCGGCCGCCAAGCCGGGTACCGCGGCTATCGCCGGGGCGGTCGCTGCAGATGTCTACGGGCTTCAGCCCGTGGCGAAGTCGATCCAGGACGAGCCGGGTAACGTGACGCGATTTCTTGTCATCGGTTCAGATCCCCAGGGCAAGGCCAGTGGTGACGATCGTACCTCTCTAGTGGTATTGGTGCACGACGATGTTGGCATTCTCGGCCGCATTCTCCAGCCTTTCACCAAACACAAGGTAAACCTGTCGATGATCGAGTCGCGTCCCTTGCTCGGGCGCCCTTGGGAGTATCGTTTCTTTGTCGATGTTGCCGGGCATGTTGCCGACAAACGTCTGGCGCGCGCGCTTGGCGAGATCGAGGAAATCGCGATTTCGACCAAGGTTCTCGGGTCGTATCCTGTAGCTATATGAACGCCGGGCAGCGCAAACCGCGCGTACCGAAGCGTATCCTTGCTCTGCAGCCCTACACGCCTGGGCGTCCCATCGAAGAGGTTGAGCGCGAACTGGGGATTCGCGATTCGATTAAACTGGCCTCCAACGAGAACCCGCTGGGACCTTCGCCGGCGGCTCTCGAGGCCATGCTTGAAGCGGTACGCAAGGTCCACTTCTATCCGGAAGGAGGCGCGGTGCTGCTTGCTCGCAAGCTAGCTGCGATGCTCGGTGTTGCCGAGTCGCAGCTAGTCTTTGGCAATGGCTCCAACGAGATCATCGAGCTGCTGGTGCGCTTGTTCGCCGAGCCTGGTAGCGAGGTGGTGTTCTCGGCCGATGCCTTCGTGATCTATGAGCTGGTAACTCGCGCCGCCGGAGCCACGCCGGTGGCCGTGCCCGCGACCGACTATCACCATGATCTCGATGCGATCGCAGCGGCGATAACTGCGAAGACCCGGCTGGTCTTTCTCGCCAACCCCAATAACCCCACCGGTACCATCTTCCGCCGCGAGTCTTGGCGCCGCTTCGTTTCGTCGGTGGCCGATGATGTTGTCGTGGTGGTAGACGAGGCTTACGCCGAGTACGTTGACGATGACGGCTATCCAGACGTTATCGCCGATCTCGCCAAGCATCCGGGGTTAGTGGTACTGCGAACGTTTTCTAAGATCTACGGTCTCGCCGGGCTGCGTATTGGCTACGGTGTGGCATCGCTAGAGATAGCCGACGCGTTGGCACGCCTGCGACAACCCTTCAACGTCAACTCGGTGGCTCAAGCGGCAGCCCTGGCCGCTCTCGACGACGGCCAGCACGTCGAGCGCTCGCGCGCTCTGGTGCGTGAAGCGCGCCAGCGCTACGCTCGGGGTTTGGAGAAGCTCGGTCTTGATTTCGTACCCAGCCAAGCCAACTTCGTCTTAGTCGAAGTTGGTGATGGCTCGCGAGTCGCGCGAGGTTTGTTGGAACGGGGGGTAATAGTTCGACCGATGGCCGCCTACGCGATGGCCAGTAAGATTCGCGTGACTTTCGGCACCGCTGAACAGGACCAGCGTTGCCTAGATACTCTTGCCGCGGTGATGGCCGAGGAATAGTTATGAGCGTGCGCTTTGACAAGACCGTGATCGTCGGTACCGGACTAATCGGTGGATCTCTGGCGATCGCCGGCAAAAGAGCCGGTAGTCTTGGTCAAGTCGTAGGGGTCGGCCGTGGCCGTGCCAATCTTGCTGCGGCGCTGCAAGCCGGAATCGTTGACTCTATAACTCAGGATCTGCGATCGGCCCTGGTTGCTGCCGATTTGGTAGTTTTGGCTGCTCCGGTTGATGCTTGCCTGGGGTTGCTCAGCGAGGTTGCTGCGGCGGCGCCGGCACAAGCGCTGATCACCGATGTCGGCAGCGTCAAGCGGCCCATATGTCGGGCCGCGGCTGAGCTTGGCCTGCAGCGGCGCTTCGTCGGTGTGCATCCGATGGCAGGGGGCACCAGTAGCGGTGCGCAGTATGCCCGTGCCGAGCTCTTTGCCGATGCGCTGGTGGTGGTCACTCCTGAGTCTGCCGATGATGCTTGCGTCGCCCGAGTCGTGGACCTGTGGCACAGCGTTGGCGCCCGCACCCTGACGCTTGATGCCGACAGCCACGATCGCAATGTCGCGCTGGTAAGTCACCTCACGCAGATGCTGGCCTTCGCGTTGCCGGCGACGGCTGCAGCGTCGGCGGATCCTGAGCTGGCGGCCCAACTCGCGGCCGGTGGTTTTCGTGATACCGCCCGACTGGCCACTAGCGACGCGGCGATGTGGCAGGCTATAGCTGCGCTTAACCGCGATCAGCTGGTCTTGGCGATGGACGGTTTCTCTGAGGTGTGGATGCGTTTGCGAGCGGCCGTAGCCAAGGGCGATGCTGCCGAACTAGGGGCGGTGGTCAGCGCCGCGGCTGAGTTCTATCGGCGAGCGGGGCAGTGATGGGGGGGGAGACAGAGGTAGTTCCGGCGAAGCGGCCACTGCGTGGTTCGGTGAAACTACCGGGCGACAAGTCCATAGGGCATCGAGCTTTGCTCTTTAATGCCTTGGCCGAAGGCCAGGCCACTATTAGCGGGCTGCCTGCCGGAGAAGATGTCAGGTCGACTATCACCGCCTTGGGCCGCCTGGGCGTGGCGGTGACCGTGTTGGATAGCTCGAAGGTCACGATAGAGGGAAGGGGCCTGTCGTTACTGCCCCCTCAGGGGCCGATAGACTGTGGTAACTCGGGTACCACTATGCGGCTGTTGATGGGGATACTGGCCGCCCAGGGCTTTGCCTCGACGCTTAGTGGCGATACCTCACTTAGCGCTAGACCGATGGAGCGAGTTGCCGCGCCGCTTCGCGCTATGGGCGCAGACATACACACAGAAAACGGGCACGCACCGGTGCAGATAAGCGGCTGTTCGCTCAGGGCGCGTAGCCACGAACTGGTGGTGGCCAGTGCCCAACTGAAGTCTGCGCTGCTGCTCGCCGGGCTGCAGGCGCAAGGACGCAGTGTGATTCGCGAGCCACTGCGCTCACGCGATCACAGCGAGCGCTTGTTGCGGGCGATGGGGGTAGAGGTGCTAAGCGAGGGGACGACCATCTCGCTGCAGGGGCCAGCGCGTTTGTGCGCGGTTGATGTGGAGGTCTGCGGCGATCCTTCCTCGGCTGCATTCTTGGTGGTCGCGGCGACCATCGTGCCGGGTTCGGAGATAAGCCTAGAGGGCGTTTGCCTGAACCCCACACGTAGCGGATTCATCGATATACTCCGGCGTATGGGTGCCGATATCCGCGTCGAATCGCTCGGTAGCGTCGCCGGAGAGGAAATAGGTAACCTCCACGTACGCGCCGCGAGTTTGCGGGCGATAGAAATCGCAGCTGAGGATGTTCCTGCGGCTATCGACGAACTTCCTGTGCTTGCCGTTGCCGCGGCCTGCGCTGAGGGCCGGACGCTCGTGACCGGGGCCGAAGAGTTGCGCGTCAAGGAGAGCGATCGCATCGCCAGCGTTACGCAGATGCTGCGCTCGCTTGGCCTGCTGGTGCGTGAGCGCCCCGACGGATTTGAACTCGAGGGTGGCAGCCTGCGTGGCGGTGTTCGCGTTGAAACCAACGGCGATCACCGTCTAGTGATGTCGGCTGCGGTTGCCGCGCTTGCCTGTAGCGAGCCCGTCACGGTTGCCGAGGCTGCCGCAGTCGCGGTGTCTTTCCCTGGGTTTTTCGAGGTCCTGGAGGGCCTACGCTGATGAAGGATGGGTGTTTTGTCGTTGCTATTGATGGACCCTCGGGCGCCGGTAAGTCGAGCACTTCGCGAATGGTTGCCGATCGCCTCGGCTTTACCTACCTCGATTCGGGGGCGCTTTACCGAGCTGCGGCACTCAAGGCACTGGAGAGCAGCGTTGATCTTAGCGACGCAGAGGCTCTAGTTCGGCTACTCGCTGCCACCGAGATCGGCTTTAGCGGTGACGGCCTCAGTGTTTTGCTCGATGGCCGCGACGTGACTTCCGAGATCCGCCGTGCCGAGGTGAGTCAGGCGGCATCCAAAGTGTCGGCGTGTGCGCAAGTGCGAGAACGTTTGGTCGATCTCCAGCGCTCGGCGCTGCGCCCCCCCGGTGCGGTGGTCGAGGGGAGGGACATGGGGACGGTGATATTTCCGCATGCACAGTTAAAGGTTTACTTGGATGCCGAGGCCGACGAACGAGCGCACAGGCGGGCCAAAGAACTGGAAGCGACAAGCGCAAAGGCTGATTTTGCGGCAGTCAGGAGCGAAATGGCCGAGCGCGACCGCCGTGATGCCTCGCGAGATGTCGCCCCGTTGCGCCCCGCCGAGGGCGCTGTAGTCCTAGATTCTACCAACTTGACGATTGACGAGGTGGTCGAATGCATTGTAAAGGAAGCCCGTCGTAGGCTCTCAGGGGAATTCTCTTGAAAACATTAGCATTTTCCCTTGAAACGGGTGGCCGGTGAGGCTATTGACGTGCTGGCTGGTGCGCCGCGCCTGTCATCCCAGGAGGAACTTGGCTTCAGTATGTTAGAGGAGATTGTCGACAACGACACCAACGATCAGGACTCAGCCGAAAGCTTTGGCGATATCTTCGAGGCCAGTATCAGGTCGATCGAACACGGAGATGTAGTCAAGGGCACGGTTGTTGCCATAGACAAAGACACGGTTACCGTGGACGTCGGCTTCAAGTCCGAAGGAATGATTCCCAAGCGCGAGCTTATTGACCCGTCGGGCAACATGACCGTAGGGGTTGGTGACGAAGTAGAAGTCTTCGTCGAGTCTGCGGGAGATGAATCGGGGCAGGTCCAGCTATCGTACTCGCGCGCGCGGGAGTCGGCAGTGTGGGGCCGGATCGAGGAGGCGTTCAACAGTGGGGGCTCCATCGAAGGCCGCGTGATCGGCCGCGTCAAGGGCGGCCTCAAGGTTGATATAGGCGTTTCGGCCTTTTTGCCTGGCTCGCACGTCGACGTCCGACCAACCCGAAGCCTCGAGAAGTATATCGGCGAGACTGCCGAATTCGGTGTGATCAAATGCAACCGGGCTCGTGGCAACGTCGTGGTCTCACGCAAGAACCTCCTAGAGAAGGAACGCGCTTCGCAGAAGACCGAAACTCTCAAGGTTCTCGAGGAGGGCATCATCCTCGAAGGTACCGTAAAGAATGTTACCGACTACGGTGCCTTTGTTGATCTCGGCGGAATTGACGGATTGCTTCACGTTACCGATATGGCGTGGGGACGGGTCAGTCATCCTTCGCAGGTGGTTAACTCCGGGGATGTCGTCAAGGTAGTCATCCTCAAGTACGACGCGGGTTCGGATCGAATCTCGCTTGGAATGAAACAGCTCCACGATGATCCGTGGTTGACGGTAGCCGAGCGGTTGTTCCCGGGCAGCCGAGTCAAAGGCAAGGTCGTCAGCCTTACCGACTACGGTGCCTTCGTTGAAGTCGAAGACGGAGTCGAAGGGCTGGTACACGTATCCGAGATGTCGTGGACATCGCGAGTTACGCATCCCTCTAAGATAGTTTCGGTTGGTGATGAGGTCGAAGTGGTCGTGCTCGCACTTGATCCGGCCAACCGTCGTATTTCGCTAGGCCTGAAACAGGTGACCCCCAATCCCTGGGAGATGCTCCCGGTTGAGCATCCGGTTGGCACCACACTGCGTGGCAAGGTCACTAGCATCACTGACTTTGGGGCGTTCGTGAACGTTTCGGAGGGTATCGACGGCCTTATCCATATCTCCGACATGCATTGGACCAAAAAGGTGCGTCACCCCTCAGATGTTCTCAACAAGGGAGATGAGGTCGAGGCCGTGGTTCTGCAGATCGATGCCGCCAACGAACGGCTCTCGCTCGGTCTCAAGCAGCTCGCCTCTGATCCTTGGCAAGACATGGAACGGCGTTATCCTATTGGCACCCGCGTAAACGGCAAGGTGACCAATGTAACCGACTTCGGCGCCTTCGTTGAGATCGAAGATGGTGTCGAGGGCATGATCCACGTTTCTCAGCTGGGCCGAGAGCGTGTGGAGAATCCTCGCGAAATTCTTTCGCCAGGGGCACGGGTCGAAGCTGAGGTGTTGCAGATAGACACCCGCGAGCGCCGTATCGCGCTCAGCGTCCGTTCACTTCTTGATAGTCAAGATCAAGCTGAGATGCAGCAGTACCTGACCCAGGGGGGAGAGTCATCGCGAACCACGATTGGTGATCTCATCAATAAGGAGTTGGTTCGTGGCCGGGAGGATGTAGCGGGAAGCGACGACGAGAAGGCGGATACCGACGAGTAGGCCGGGATCGGGAGTTTCGTTTGATATGACAAAGAGAGATCTCATCGACGAGATAGTAAGGCTATACCCTGCCTACTCCCGGCGTGATGCCGAGGTGATCGTTAACGCGGTATTCGAGAGCATGACCGAAGCTCTGCGTTCCGGGGAGCGCATTGAGATTCGCGGCTTTGGCAGCTTTGTGGTCAAGCAGCGTCGGGCTCGTGAAGGGCGCAACCCGAAGACTGGCGAGATCGTTGCCGTGGCCGCTAAGCGCGTGCCTTTTTTTAAGGTAGGCAAAGAACTCAAGCAGCGCGTCGATGCTTCGCCGCCGACGCTGTCGGCCACCGAGGCATCGGCGGGTAGAAACGAACCGACAGCGATGACCGGCGACTCCTCCTCGGTGTGACCGGAGCGCATCGCACAGAGCGGTGAAAGTACTGTGGGCGCCATGGCGCCTCTCCTACATCGAAGATCCCGCGCCCGGTGACGGGTGTATCTTTTGTGCGAAACCCGATCTCGAGGGTGCGGCGCAGCGTCGCGAGGCCTTGGTGCTACGCAGCACTAAGTATGCTTCGGTGATGATGAACCGCTATCCGTATGCCCACGCCCACCTGATGGTCGCACCACGGCAGCACACGGCCGACTTTGCTGCTCTGCCCAGTGCTTGCGCCGCTGCCCTCCACGCGGAGATGCAACACGCCGTTGCCGCGCTCGAGAAGGTCTACGCACCGTTTGGTTTCAATCTCGGCATGAACCTCGGACGCACGGCCGGGGCCGGTATAGCTGACCACTTGCATTGGCACATCGTGCCGCGCTGGGAAGGCGATACTAACTTCATGCCGCTACTGGCCGAGGTTCGCGTAATGCCACAGCATATCGAAGAGGCTTACGATCGGCTCCTGCCGCATTTTGCCGGCGGAGCAGACGAGGGAGGTGAGCGGTGAAGGTTGTTAGAGTGGTGCTGCTGTGCGGTCTCTTTATCGTCGGCGTGTTTATTTCTAGCGCCAACGTTGCCCCAGTCGATCTGGTGTTGTGGCCGAACCTCGGTAGACCGGTGGCCACTCCGGCTCGTAGCGTCGAGGTCCCGCTGTTCGTTTTGGTGCTCGCCTCGGTGCTCTTTGGTCTGGTGCTCGGCGGGGCTACGGCCCTGTTTGAGCAAGGACGCCTACGTTGGGGCCTGCGCCGCGCCGAAAAAACCACGCGGCGACTCAAGGCCGAAGCCTCGTCGGCCGAGGCCAACCTGATGACCCAGCGCGAGCAGGTCGAACGCCTCTCACTCGAGCTAGCTGCCGCGCGTCGTGAGCTTGCCGAGTCGCAGGCCACCGACGCTTGTGATGGCGAACTCGAGCAGGCCGGGCAAAACAGCGAGGTCGACGAGAAGACCAGCGACGACAGTGCTGATCACAGCTCAGAGGTCAGCGTTGAAGTCGTAGCAGAGGCAGATAAGGATTGACCAAGTCCGGGTTCAAGCTGACCCCGGTGATGCAGCAATACCTCGATCTCAAGCGTGGGCACGAGGACGCGCTGTTGTTCTTCCGTATGGGCGACTTCTACGAGTTGTTCTTCGAAGACGCTGAAGAGGCAGCCAAGCTTCTCGACATCACTCTGACCACGCGCAACCGTAACGATCCCAATCCCATCCCCATGTGTGGGGTGCCTTATCATTCGGTTCGGCCTTACGTAGCTCGCCTGCTTGAGGCTGGGGTGAAGGTAGCCATCTGTGAGCAGCTCGAGTTGCCCGAGCACGGCATCGCACGGCGTGCGGTAACCCGGGTGGTTACCCCCGGCACCGCTGTCGATGAGGATACGCTGGCTCCCGAGTGTGCCAACTATCTTGCTTCGGTAAGCGAGCAGGCTGGGGTGTGGGGGCTGGCCTGGACGGAATTCTCTACCGGCGAGGTGCGCGTCACCGAGGCCCCGGCGTTGGCGGCCTTGGTTGACGAACTCGAGCTGGTTGGGCCACGCGAGTTGGTCGTTGGAGCCCTCGCTGGTAATGCGGCGGAGGGCTTGGAACAGCAGCTAGCCTCGTCGCTACCCACCTGCGTGCTTAGCCGGCCTCCTGCCGCTGAGAGCGATGGCTACGTTGCTGCCGGCGGTTATGTCCGGCGTACTGCTGCTTTGTCGGGGGCGGCGGAGAGCGCGTTGAGCAACCTAGTGGCTTATGTCCACGTCACCCAAGGCGGGCACATTGCCCACCTGCGCCCGGCCCAAGCCTACCAAGCCAGCGCGTTTCTCAAACTCGATGCCGCTACTCGCCGTAATCTCGAAATCGTTGAATCGGCCGAGGGCAAGCGCAGCGGTTCATTGCTAGCCGTGCTCGACTCAGCCGTTACGCCGATGGGAAAGCGGCTCACGCGCGAATGGTTGGCGCGGCCGTTGGCTGATGCTGAGGCTATTGGTGCTCGGCTCGAAGCGGTTGAGCGGCTGCGTGAGGATTTTTCTCAGCGTAGCGACCTGCGCGATATCATGGCCGAGGTCGGTGATCTCGAGCGGATTGTTGGGCGGCTTGGCGCGAGCAGCGCTTCGCCGAGGGATCTCAAGCGCTTGGCCACGGCGCTCGAAGCCGTAGCCCGTCTGCGCCGGGTGTTGAAGGGTGAGGAGGGGGCGGCGTTGATCTCCAGCGCTGCGGACGGACTCGATGATGATGCCGAGCTACGTGAGCTGATCGATCGCGCCTTGGTTGATGAGGTTCCACTGGCTGTTGGGCGTGGGCGTCTAATCCGCGAGGGCTACCACGCGGAGGTCGACCGGTTACGTGGCATAAGCAGCGATGGTAAGGGCTGGATGGCGGCTTTCGAGGCTAGTGAGCGAAAGCGCACAGGGGTAGCCAACCTCAAGATCGGTTACAACAAGGTGTTTGGCTACTTCATCGAAGTCTCGCGTGCCGCTCAGGATAAGGTGCCTGACGAATACCAGCGCAAACAGACCTTGGCCAATGCGGAACGATACATCACCGATGAACTAAAGAGCCGCGAGGCCGAGGTGCTTGGCGCAGAAGAGAGACTGGCTTCGCTCGAGACCCATCTGTTCGAGCAGCTTTTGGTGGTTGCCGCTAAGCGCTTGGCCGTGCTGGCGACGACGGCGGCTTCGCTAGCATTGCTCGATGCGCTCTGCGGTTTTGCCGAGACCGCGCACCGGGCTAAGCACTGTCGTCCCGAGATCAGTGCTGATGGTGCTCTCGAAATCGTCGATGGGCGCCATCCGGTGGTCGAAGCGGCGCTGGGCAGCCGCTTCATCCCCAACGACTGCCGACTCTCCGCTCAAACTGAGCTGGTATTGGTTATCACTGGCCCGAACATGGCCGGCAAGTCCACCTACCTGCGGCAGGTGGCATTGATTACTCTTATGGCCCACTGCGGAGCCTTTGTTCCGGCGACCTCCGCGCGCATACCACTGGTCGACCGTATCTTCACGCGCATTGGTGCCAGCGACAACTTGGCGCGTGGCCGTTCGACCTTCATGGTGGAGATGACCGAGACGGCCAACATACTCGCCAATATGAGCTCCAGAAGCCTGGTGGTGCTTGATGAGATCGGTCGTGGCACCTCGACCTTTGACGGTATTTCTATAGCCTGGGCGGTGGCCGAGGCGATGGTGGCAGCGGGAGTCAAGACGCTGTTTGCGACCCACTATCACGAGCTGGCCGGGTTGGCGGCCGAGCATCGGGTGGTGGCTAACTACTCGGTTGCGGTGCGCCGTTACCAGGGTGAGATCATCTTCCTCTATCGTGTGGCCGCCGGCGCGGCCAGCGGCAGTTATGGTATAGAGGTAGCCAAGTTAGCCGGGGTTCCGCACAGTGTAATCGACGGTGCTAGGTGTATGCTCGAGAAGTTCGAAAGCGGCCAGGGGCTTGCTGGGGCCCAGCCTAGCCTGTTTGCTTACGCCGAGCGTGTCGCTGAGTCGCAAGCATTGGGTGGTTGCGAGACTAGCTCTGAGCTCGAAGAAGAGCTGCTGAGTCTCGATCTCGACCGGCTAACCCCGCTGGAAAGCTTGACGATTCTTGATCGACTTGTCCGTAAGGCAAAAAAAGGACAATAATAGAAGGTTAGGCTTGCATGGGTTGAGTTGTTGAGGGGAGGAGTCATTTGTGCGAGCCGTGCGCTAGGCTACGCGCGGGTCGTCGTTGCGTCGTGCGCGTTGCTTGCGGCCACGGTCACCTGCGTCCAGGCGACCTCTATCTCTTCGGTGCGCTCTTCCGCCGGCTCGGATTACACGCGTGTGGTAATCGACCTGTCGGGTAAGATTCAGTTTCGCTATGGAATGATTCCTGCCGACAAGGCGCGCAAGCTTCCGCCGCGACTCTACGTAGATTTAGTCGGGGTGAGACTCGACCCAAAGCACAAGCATGATTTTTGGGTGGGTGACGCCCGGGTCTCACGAGTGCGCACCGGGCAATTTACCCGAGACAAGGCCCGCATCGTCTTTGATCTGGAAGGGCCGGTTGAGCCGACGGTGTTTGCCTTGGAGACGCCACCGCGCGTGGTTGTAGACTTTCGTGGCCGGGGAGCCGCGTCGCCCGCGGCGGTGCAGCTGGCTTCCAAGCATGCCGAGACGAGCACTAGCAAGGTTGCCACGGCCAAGCCGGCGGCCAAGCTTCCGGCCAAGACCCCCGCCCGAACAGCGGCCAAGCCGGCAGCCAAAGCGCCGGCCAAAGTTGCAGCCAAGCCCACCAGCAGAGCAAAGACCGGAAGCACGGCCAAAGCTGTGGTCGAGCCGGCTGCACGGCCGGTGGTGAGTACCCGACGCTACGCCAGCAGCGGGGCGCGACGCTTGCGTGTGGTCATCGACCCCGGCCATGGCGGTAGGGATCCCGGTGCACAGGGCTACGGTGGCGGCTACGAGAAGGACACGGTCCTCGACATATCCAAGCGCCTGGTCGCCAAGATCCGCCGTGGCCTCGATGCCGACGTCTTCATGACCCGCCAAAGCGATCGCTATGTGTCGCTAGCCGAGCGCAAGGATCTAGCCAACCGGGTAGAGGCCGACCTGTTCGTTTCCATTCATGCGAATGCGAGCAAAAACAAGCGCTTACATGGAATAGAGACGTACTACTTGAAGAACACCGATGACCGCGCGACACTTCGACTAGCCAGTTTGGAGAACGGCGTGGAGATGATCATCGGTGGCGACGTATCTAGTGACGCCGACTTGTCCTACATCATCTCCGATATGGTTCAGGGCCAGAAGGAGGCCGATTCGAGCCTTGCTGCCAGGTATATCCAAGGAGATCTCGTTGCCCACTTGCAGCCGCGCTACCACTCGGTGGAGACCCTCGGGGTCAAGCAGGGGCCGTTCCTGGTTCTTGATGGGACCTACATGCCAGCGGTGTTGGTCGAGACCGGGTTCATTACCCACAACGTCGAGGGACGGCGTCTGGTTTCCGAGTCCTACCGCGACGCCATCGCGGCGGGGATCTACCGTGGTATCCGTCGCTACTTCGAGGATGATCGTACCGCACAGTTACGCTGAGGGGAGTGCTCCAGCGTGAATCCCCCGACGCAGAGCGCGCCACTGACGAGTAGGGGCGGTGCTTTGCTGCATACGGCAACGCTGCCGCATCCCGAGGCCTATTCCGGCAAGATAGCCGAGGCCGCGCGGGTGTTTGTCGAGAAGGTTCGCGAGCAGCTCGAGGCCGCACATGGCTTGGGTGCCGGCGGTGAGGCCGTCGCGCTGTCCTTTAGTGAGGCGGTCGATGAGCTGCTGCGCTTCATCTTTGAGGCTACCACCGTGCGTTTCAGCCGCCGCTACGCGCGTGGAGGTAGGCAGCGCTGTGCGAT
>CAZPPZ010000083.1:0-12456 GCA_964588545.1 uncultured Myxococcales bacterium
GTGGCCGGTCTGGGGTTTATCGGTATTGGCGCGTGGATGCTGATAGCCCCGGAGTGACCGCGCAGCCTACTTACACGAGAGCCGCTTGGCCGTAGCATCGAGGCGGCATCGCTCGGCGCTGAAAACCACCTCGCCACATGCTCCGTCAATGGCTTCGTTCAAGCCTCCGAGAGTGACGACTGCGGTTATCGGGCTGTCTCCGGGCGAGACTGGGAACGCCGAGTCCTTGGCCTTGATCACGATTTTTATCAGGCCAGGTAACTTTGCTCCGGCATCGCGCAGGCGTAGCGAGAAGCGGCCCCGTTTGCTCGTTGCGGTTTTGTCGCGAAAACTCCAAGCCGTTCCGGCACCGTTGATGCGCCAGCCTGCGCTGCCGCGGCCGGTGAAAGTGCCCGCGGGGAGTCGAGCATCTGCCATAGTGTAGGTGGTGCCAGCCGATATGACGACACTCGCACCGTTGGAGCTGGGGTCGAGAGAAGCAAAGGGCCGGGTGGGAGGAAGCGTAAAGCTGCCCTTCAACGCGAGCTTGTGATCCGGGCAGTCGTGACATCCCCTATTCTTGGAGCTGAGTTTGCTCTTCGCAGCGAAGCTGGCTGCGCCGCCGATGTTCGTGCAGGGATCACAGCCATCGGCAATACCATCGAGGTCGCTATCCACGGTATCGTCGAAGCCGGGACAGACGTCACAGACCGCCGTGGCCTGGTCGCAGAAGCGCTGTACAAACACCCCCTGGTTGTATTGCCCTGGGCCATTCCAGGCGACCACGAAATCTCCCGGGCCTTGCGCCGATACTGCCGGAAGCCGCTGATCCAGAGCACGGAAAGTGTTGACCGGGATCTCGCCAGTAATCGCAACCGCGGAAGCACTGAATCGGCGCGCGAACACGCCTCGTCCACTACCGTCATGGTCGCCCGAGCTCTGCCACACCACGGTAAACGACCCGTCGCTGTCGATGCTTGCTCGTGCGGAGTCCTGGTTGCCGGTGGTCCATACGTTGATCTGGAACTCATCGCTGAGCGCAGCCCCGTCGGTGTCGAAGAGACGCGCAAAGACGCCGCTTCCGTCACCATCAGCCGCGCCGTAGCTGGTCCAGGCTACGACGAAGCGACCGGTGGCATTGCGGGCAACGCTGGCATCTGCGTGGGCATCGGTGCGTGATTGATTGACGACAAACTCTGCGCCAAGCGCAGCCGCGGTGGCATCAAAGTGGCGCAGAAACACGCAGCGGTTGGCGCAGCTATCGATGTAGCCCTGCCAGGCGACTACGAAGTTACCTGAGCCATCCATAGCGATCGACGGCCGCGACTGCGGTCCGGTGGTGTAGGCGTTGACCTGAAACTCCGTTCCTTGTGCCAGTCCGGTCGCGTCGTATCGCTGTCCGAACACCCCCCAGGTGCTGCCGTCTTGACCCGCCATCTCGAAGTCGCGGCTCTGCCACACCACGACGAAGTTTCCCGAGGAATCTGCCGCGACTACTGGATTGGTCTGATAGAAGGGGGTGTAGCTGTTTACCTGGAACGCGCCCCCAGCGCTGGCACCGTTTGAGTCGTAACGCTGTGCGAACACACACTCACGGTCGCAGCCGGGTCCCTGCCCAGGCCAGGTTACGACGAAGCCACCATCGGATACCACGGCAACATCTGGGGCAAGGGTTGCCGGTACGGTGACTGGGTTTACCTGAAACTCGGGCTCGAGGGCGAGGCCGCTGTTGTCGAAGCGCTGCGCGCGGATATTGTACAAACCGTTGCCGGCCCTAGCCCCCCACGATACGACGAAGCGGCCGTTGGCGTTGCTGGCAATCGCAGCCCGAGAACTGTCGATTGACGAAGCCCTGTCGATGGCCAGTTCTGGGCCAGCCCGCCGCGGCTGCGCCGTAGCGACTGACGCTGCGAAAACCAAGAGTGAGGCTGCAGCAATTCCTGCTGCTCGTGGTGCTAGGGCAGCAGGGAGGTGGCGCGATAGTGACCTGAGAAAAGCCGACATGTTGCTCCTTGCGACCCGCAGTGTCGCATAGGGCTGGTCGCTGTGTCCAGCGACTGCGGCAGATGCTGTGGCCACCCATAAGGGTGACCAAAAAAACCCCTCGGGTTGGCGGGACCGCGGTGTTCGTGCTTACAACAAGCGCCCGATGAGAGACTCCCACATCGCGCCCTTATCTGCACTGTTGGTTGTTGCTGTCGTGTCGCTTAGCGGCTGTATGCGCTCGGGCCAGCATGACACCAATGTCGTGTTCATATCGATTGACACTCTGCGGGCTGATCACCTGTCGTGTTATGGTTACGATCGTAACACCAGTCCTAATATCGACCTCTTAGCCGCTGAGGGGCATCGTTTCGCGCATGCCTACACCAGCATCCCGACTACCCTGCCGGCTCATACCGCGATGTTCACCTCGCACTATCCAAGCGAGAGCGTAGTCCGCAAGAATGGCGACATTGCCAGCGATTTGTTGGTTACGCTGCCCGAGATACTACAGGCCCAAGGCTATGCGACTGTGGGGTTCGTTAGTTCTCTGCCGTTGAATCCACGTTTCGGGCTCAATCAAGGTTTTGACAGTTATGAGGGAGTAACCGGCCAGCCGAGTCGTCGTGCGGAAGACACGCTAAAGAGTGTGAGACACTGGTTTGAGCAGCGCGATGACCAACGCTTTTTCTTGTTCGTGCACCTGTTCGATCCGCACTCACGGTATCGGGCACCTCAGCGGTTTCGCGAGCAGTTCTCTGCACCCGAAAGTGCGCCGGTAAAATTCGGCTTTGTGCGTGATCACTCGATACTTACCGACGATGCCATAGTTAGCGCGATCGCTGGTTATGATGCTGAAATTTCCTACGCCGACTGGGCTGTCGGCGAGTTGCTCTCGATGCTCGAAGGAGCCGGAGTTGCAGAGCGAACCCTAGTCGTGCTGGTGTCTGATCACGGTGAATCCCTCGACGAGCTGTTTGAGCGCTACGACTACGCGTTTGACCATGGCGAATTCCTTTACCGGCATCAGCTCAACGTGCCATTAATAATTCGTCTTCCGGGCCAAGCCGGGAAGCAGCGTCGTAGCGGAGTGTATGACACCCCAGTGAGCACCATTGATGTCATGCCGACTATTCTCGACATTCTGGGGATCGCGGCACCGGAAAACATCGCCGGGCGAACGCTGCTTCCGGCCTTGTACGGGGAGACGCTCGGTGAACGTCCGGTGTTCTCGGAGCGTCGGGTGTTCAAGAAAGCCGCCCGCGAGTATCTACGCGGCGACGACTACTCGGTGCTGCTCGGTCGCTGGCAGCTGTTGCTCAACGGTGGCCGCAGCAATGAACTCTACGACATCGAAGCCGATCCTGGCGAAGCCGCCATTTATCAAGGGGGCGACGGTGACGACTCAGCTGAGCTGCACGCCCGGGAACTCTCGCGTCTCATCGGTTCGTGGCGAGCCCAGATAGAGCCGCTGGTATCACAAGCGCGTAGCGAGGAAGACCGACGGGTTCTCGAACGCCTACGTTCGCTCGGCTACACCGAATAGCGAGACCGGACGATGGTAGCGGGTAGCGTAGTCCGGAGCCTCGATAGCATCGGGGAGTAGCGGGTCGCTCAGGGGCTGCATCGCTACCTGCCGGAGTGGAACTTCTCCCGCCCAGGTATCCAAGCGGTAGTCCTCCGGGTCGTCAATCGGTGGACCACTGCGCAGCTTGGCTGAAGCCTCGGTGATCGCTACCGAGAGTATCATCGTACGTGCGAACTCCTCGGCGTTGGGCGGCCTAACATCGTTCCAACGTCCAGGTACTACATGTTCGAGGGTGGCGCGTAGTGCTGCGAGTTTGTCCCCGGGGTCAACGATTTCTCGTGCGTGTCCGTAGATCACTACCGAGCGGAAGTTTACCGAGTGATGAAATGCCGAGCGGGCAAGCACCAGGCCATCGAGCATGGTCACGCTTATGCATGCCTCACCTCCATCGCGGAGAGTACGCATCATCCTATTGGCGGTGGATCCGTGTAGCAGCAGTTGGTCGCCAAGGCGCGCGTAGGCCATTGGGATTGATAGCGGACGCCCGTCGATGACGAAACTGACGTTGCAGACCAGCCCTTCGTCGAGCACGTTGTGGATGGTTCGGAGGTCGAAGCAACCACGCTCGGATCCGCGTTTGAGCGTGGTTCGCGGGGTGGCTGCCAGCTCTTTGGCGGAGGAGGGGTCGCGGTGGTTGTGGTTGGGCATCTGTGGAGTCCTTGATGTTGCCTTGTCTCGGCAGCTTAATTTGTTACAGTACAAAATGATGACCGTAGCAGTACATAAATATATAGTAAGAGGCGGCGCTGTCAAGATCGCTCGTAGCATCGAAACCGCGATCGCCAGCGGCCGCCTAGCACCCGGCGAGCAGTTGCCCACGATAAGAGCTTTGGCCGAGCAGCTGTCGGTCAGCCCCGCTACGGTTTCGGCCGCTTACGGAAGCCTGCGCAGGCGGGGTTTGCTCAGTGGGCAAGGCCGCCGTGGCACCCGCGTTAGCGCGGCGCCACCGCTGGCCACCAGGCTTCCTATGGACATACCCAAAGGGCTGCGTAATCTCGCCGACGGCAACCCCGACCGGGCCCTGCTGCCAAACCTGAGCCGCGCACTGGCCAAGGTTGACCCGGCGCCCAGACTCTACGGAGACCCTCTCAAGTCCGCTGCCTTGCTCGAGCTGGCCGCGCAGCAGCTACAACGAGACGGTGTGGCTAGCGATCATCTCGCCGTGGTCAGCGGCGCGCTCGATGGCATCGAACGGGTACTACAGAGTCACTTACGTCCAGGTGATCGTGTGATTGTCGAAGACCCTGCCTTCCCAAGCATAACCGATCTGCTGGCTGCTCTAGGCCTGGTAGCTCTCCCGGTTGAGATTGATGAGTGTGGTGTTGTCCCCGAGGCGCTCGATCGGGCGCTGGCCAACGGTGCCGAGGCGTTGATCGTGACGCCACGCGCGCATAACCCCACTGGAGCCGCGATCGATGCTCGCCGGGCCAAGGCGCTGCGGCGCGTGCTCGCCGCCAAGTCCGAGCTGCTGGTCATCGAAGACGACCATGCGGCCGGGGTAGCTGGGGTTGAGCTGTACAGTATCAGCGAACCGCGCCGCGGACCTTGGGCCTTGACTCGTTCGGTCTCGAAATCTCTTGGTCCAGATTTGCGGGTAGCGGTTGTCGCGGGTGACGCTGAGACCATTGCACGGGTCGAGGGCCGGCAGTTTATCGGCATGCGCTGGGTGAGCCAGGTGCTACAGGATATCGTTGTGGCGCTGTGGTCTGACAAACACATCGAGCATGCACTGGGCTCAGCAGAGCAGGTCTACTGTCGGAGACGTCAACGATTGCTCGATGAACTTGCGGCGCGTGGTATCAAGGCCTCGGGACGCTCGGGACTAAACGTATGGGTTGCGGTCAATGAAGAGACTACGGTTGTGCAGCGGTTGCGCGATGCAGGGTGGGCGGTGACAGCCGGTGAGCGTTTTCGCTTGCGTACTTCACCGGCCATTCGCGTGACTACGTCTACGCTCAAAACCTCTGAGGCTCGATCTCTGGCCGCTGCGCTAGCGTCAACCTTGTCAGCCGACACGGCGGGAGTGCTGGTATGAGTGGGGTGATCAGTCTTGCTACAACAGGCTGTTGACTGTCTTGAGTAGCTCGGCGTGCCTGAAGGGCTTGTCGAGAGTTGCTGCGGCCCCGAGAGCAGTAGCAGTTGGTAGATACGATTGTTTCACTCGGCGGCTACCACCAGAAATAGCGATGATTGGAACTGTCGGGTACAGTTCCTGTAGTTCGCAAATAGTCTGCATGCCTTCTTTGCCGGGCATCAAGATGTCGGTGATCACGAGATCCGCGGCTGTGCTGGCCATCAACGCCAGGGCGCGGTCGCCGTTTTCGGCAAGCATCAGTTGGTGCCCCGCTTCTTCGAGCATCGCCTCGAGGGTGTCCCGCATCAGGGCATCATCATCTATGACTAGAATCACTGCCACTACCACCAGAATACTATTGGCAGATGATGTCTGCATAGAGATATTTGCAGGCGGATCAGGGAATACCCTTAGGCCCATCGGTGTATGCCCGTATGCCGGGGCGATGATCTGTAGTGATTGTCCTTAGGTTTTGCGTTCCGCGCTGCGAGCTTCTTATGCAGGGCTATAGTCGATGCCGATTCGCTCGAGCCGGGTCTTGAGGTCCGAGACTACTCGGGCAGTTAAAGCCGTCTCGAGCCGTTCGGAAGCGCGTTGCCGCCGGCTCTCAGTGTTTCGTGCGTGTTCGGCGCTGGCGCGGGTATCACTAAATATATCGCTGAAGGCGGCGATGATGTAGTGGGTGAGTTCCTCGTGCATTTTCCCGATGCTCGGTAGCCTATCGTGATGACCGCGCAGCAGCGCCCCGATGGTAGACTCGCCAAAGCCAACATGGCGTCTCTCGTCGGCTATGATGCCTGACAGCGAGTGGGCGAGCTTTGGATTCAGCTCGGCCATCATCTCTTGCATGGTGTCGAAGACACTCAGAGCAATGCCCTCGAGAATTATGTTTTGACCGACGATGGCGGCTAGAAAATCTCCTTTGTGGACTCGTTCCAGTAGTACCCCCGCGAACTTCACGAGGTTAGGGTTGGCGCGGTCACGGATGACGCTGTCGAGATCGGAGACCGCCACGCCGAGATCAAGGAGGCGATGGGTGAACACCTCTACGTGGCGCGCCTCATCGACGGTTTGCGTGGCCAGGAAGCGTTTGCTTGATTCGTTGGGAGTGGCATTGATCAGTCCCGACGAAGCCGCGAGCGCACAGCGTTCACCAACGATGAGCTGCACCGTGGTGTGAATCGCGTCTTCACGCAGCGATTGGTTCTCGAGTACGGCCGCTGGCTCCGTTTCAGCCTCAGCGTGTCCGTACACCGTGCCGTCGAGATAGCCTTGCGGGGCCAGCTCCAACCAGCTCTGAATCGAGTAGGCGAAACGAAATTCCGGCATGATGCAATCTGGCGTTGCCTTCTCCTTGAGGCAATACTCCAGCATGTGCTGTGCCAGCGCGGCAGGCTAGTCGGGCGGATACGGAGTTTTGCGCCTGGTGCAGGCTTTTCCCGCTATTGACGCGCCACGCCATGAACCGCGCCGGGTGATCGGCTTCCTAGTTATCGGAAAGAGCAATCGATGGGACTCCTAGAAGCGGGGATGAAGTTGGACGGAAGCTAGGCTTATGTCATGGCTGCGCTTTCTCGGGTCGGACCTTTTCTAATGAAGCGGGCTGTATAGGATGCGGGCCGCTCGCACAGAGCTTTTGCCGCGTGTTGTTCGGGAGGAAGTGAATGTCTAATCGTTCTTGGATGCGTTTGAGTTGCGATACGCTGGTAGCGATGGCCCCGGCAACGCGGGCCGGGCTGACGCTTTTCGCCAAGAACAGCGATCGACCCAGTCTGGAACCCCAGCCGTTGCGCCAGTTTCCAGCCCGCGAGCATGCCGCGGGGGCGACTGTAGCGACGCAGTATCTCGAACTTCCCCAGGTGGCGCTTACTGCCGCGATGATAGGGTCGCAACCCCACTGGCTGTGGGGATTTGAGCACGGGGTGAATGAGCACCGCGTGGCGATCGGCAACGAGACGGTTTTCACCAAGGAGTACCCCGGCGAGAGCGGCCTGCTCGGCATGGATCTGGTGAGATTGGGGTTGGAACGGGCGAAGAACGCCGCCGAGGCCCTGGAGATCATCACCTCACTCATTGAAGAGTACGGTCAGGGCGGAAGTGCCTACTGCGAAATGGACTGGCGTTACAACAACTCTTTCTTGATCGCCGATCCCAATGAAGCGTGGATTCTTGAAACCAGTGACCGCCGCTGGGCGGCGCGGCGAGCGGGGCAGGTAGATTCAATATCGAATCATGTCAGCATCACCGATGATTGGGATGCTAGCAGTGCCGACATGCAGAGCTATGCCGACGAGCAAGGATGGAACGGCGGGGCGGGGCGCTTCAGTTTTCAGGCCGCCTACCGCGACACCAGCTTGGTTCCGACGTTTATCAGCGAAGGCCGCTTGTGCCGTAGTCGGGAAATGCTCGCAGCGAGCGCCAGCGACGTTACCCCTGCGAAGATGCGCATGATGCTGCGCGATCATTATGACGGGGGTTTGGTGTTCAGAGGCGGTGAGCCTGACCAGGAAAACTACTACAGCATCTGTATGCACGCCGACCCGGTTGGCACCACGACCGCTAGCATCATTGCTCAGTTACCCGTCGATGATGCCCTGATACCGGTGTGTTGGACTGCCATGGCGACACCCTGTACCGGGGTGTTTCTGCCGATTTTTATCGACGGGACCATCCCCGAAGGCCTTGGCGTGGCCGGGCCTCAACCTGGCGATGATTCTCCGTGGTGGCGGATGAAGGCCGTCGAGCAGGCCTGCTCGAGTGATTTTTGTGCTCTGACGCCAATAGTTCAAGAGATCTTTCACGGCTGGGAGGAACACATCGATGCTGAAGTCGTGCGTGTTTGCGACCGAGCCGCCCGCTTGCGCAAGGCTGGCGATGAGGCCGGCGTCCACGATCTACTGACAGCGTTCATGAAACAGAGCTATGACCACGCTGCGTCTTTGTGCGAACAAGCTCGGGCTAGCGTCGCTTCATCGTCGTCAGCATCGCCGCTCGAAAATTCTAGTGGCGACAATTAGCCTGTCCTCGCGCTATGAAAACCTTGTTGCGTGAACCACTGGTCCATTTTGTGGTCATGGGCGCTGTGTTGTTTCTTGTGTTCGGGTTGTCCAGTGGTCGTGGTGGTATGCAGGTCGGTCGGGCCGGGCAAACATCAGGCCGTATCGTAGTCACGCCGGGCAACATCAGTCAGCTTGCTGCGGGGTTCGAGCGTAGCTGGAAACGTGCTCCCAGCGAGAGCGAGTTGGAAGGACTGATCGAGGACTACGTTCGCGACGAGGTCTACTATCGTGAAGCCCTGGCGATGGGGCTCGACCGCGAGGATGCGGTGATTCGCCGTCGGTTGCGCCAGAAGCTTGAGTTCCTCAGCGAGGACCTCGAAGCCCTGGACCCCCCAACCGATAAAACGTTGCAGAGTTTTCTCGACGAGCATGCCGATGAGTTTCGCGTCGAGCCGCTGATAGCGTTTCGTCAGGTCTATGTGGACAGTGACCGGCGTGGTGGTGCTGCCCTTGAGCATGCGCGACGAGTTCTTGCCGATCTTCGCGCGGGAGCGCCGTCAGCGACGCTTGGCGATCCGATGTTACTCGCGCCCGAGTTGGGTCTGAGCCGACTGACGAAGGTTGCTGCAAGGTTTGGTGATGACTTCGCTGAAGCGCTTCTCGAAGTACCTCTTGGCGTTTGGCAAGGTCCGGTACGCTCGAGCTACGGCTTGCACCTGGTAGAGGTGATCGAGAGGGTGGCGGGCTACTCTCCGGATCTGGGTGAAGTGAGGGAGGCGGTACAGCGAGAGTGGCTTGCGGCTAGAAAGGCTGAAATCAAGGAGCAGGTATACCGCAAGTTTCGCCAGCACTACTCTATTACTATTCAGCGCCCCGTTGCCGCAATCCCAACATCACGATGAGAAAGCCGGTTTTTCTGTTGATTATGTGTATTGGCGCGAGCTGCGTCGTGGTGGATGCACGCGGTGTCGCCCTTGCTCACGAGACCAGGCCTGCTGCGGTCGATATCCGCGAGATTCCTGGTGGGCGCTACCAAGTGCTATGGCGTACGCCACTGTACTACGGCCGGCGTCTGCCCGTGGAAATGGTGTTGCCAAGCGACTGGCAGCTAGTCGGCGCAGTGAGCCTAGATAGTTTGCCCTCGGTGCTTGTCGAACGACGCGTGGTTGCTGTAGCGACGGGTGGACTAGATGGCAGTGTCCTCGGCTTTGCGGGTCTTGAGGCGACGACTACCGATGTATTCGTCCGCGTCGCTCGGCTCGATGGCAGTACATCGACGGCGATTGCGCGTCCCACTCGAGCGTGGGTGCAGCTGCGCGGCGAGCGTACTTGGGGGGCTACGGCCGAGCAGTACCTCGGGCTCGGCATCCATCACATCCTGCTCGGCATCGATCATCTGCTGTTCGTATTGGGGCTATTACTGATCGTCAGTAGCCGATCGATGCTGCTAAAGACCGTCTCCTCTTTCACTGTTGCCCACAGCATTACTCTTGCCGCGGCAACGTTGGGTCTTGCACGTGTGCCTCTGCCACCGCTCAATGCGGCGGTCGCGTTGAGCATCTTTTTTCTAGGACCGGAAATCGTCCGCTCGTGGCGCGGACAGAGTAGTCTTACGATTCGCTATCCCTGGATCGTCGCTTTCGTGTTCGGTCTCTTACACGGTTTCGGATTCGCCAGTGGGCTTTCAACCGCCGCCATGCCGCACTCTGAACTTCCGATGGCGCTGCTGTGTTTCAACCTCGGAGTGGAACTCGGGCAGCTCTTGTTCGTGTGTCTTGTCCTGGCCCTGCTGCGTGCCTTCCGCGTTCTCGAGATTCGTTGGGCGCGCTGGGTTAGTGCCGTTCCGGGCTATACAGTGGGAGTTCTGGGAGCCTACTGGACGATTCAACGCAGCGCGATGCTGTTTGGAGTGTTGCGGTGACGACCAGAGTTAAGCCGAGAGCGACGCTACTGATAGCGGCTGTGGTGATGACAAGCCTGTGTGTGGCGCGCAGCGCTGGCGCTCACGTCGAAGCCGGATCCGCTAGTGGGTTTCTCTCTGGGCTTGCCCATCCTTGGTCCGGTTGGGATCACGTGCTGGCGATGGTTGCTGTGGGGCTGTGGGGCGCACAGCTTGGTGATCCAGCCGTGTGGATGCTGCCGCTAGCCTTCCCGATGGTGATGTCTCTGGGAGCGCTGATGGGGATACTCGGCTTTGGCCTGCCCGGGGTCGAGATCGGCATTGCGCTCTCGGCACTGTTGCTAGGTGTTATGGTGTTGTCGCAGTCGCGTCCGCGCTTGATCGTTGCGGTGGCGCTGGTCGGGTTCCTAGCGGTTTTTCATGGCCACGCCCATGGCAGCGAGCTTCCTGCAGGGCACAGTGGAATGCTCTACAGCATGGGTTTTGTGGTCGCTACCGGCTGTTTGCACGCGGTGGGAATCGCCATTGGCCTGATCCATCGTTGGCCCGTCGGCCAAGTGGCTATTCGTGGTGCCGGTGCGGTGATCGCGGTGATGGGGCTGGTATTTCTCGGGCAGGCCCTGGGCTGACATGAGCGGGCGGCGATGCAAGTCCTACGTGCTGGGCACCGCCATCGCCGCGTTTGTGCTGCTGCGGCCGGGCTTGGCGCTGGCGCACTTGGTGAATACGGGAATGGGGCCGGTGTATGACGGCATCGCCCATCTGCTGTTGACCCCGGAAGATCTGATTCCTGTCTTGATGATGGCGGTGTACGCAGGCTTGCGCGGTAGCGAATTTGCGCGGCGCGCTCTGTTTGTCTTGCCGCTTGCATGGTTCGCGGGCGGCCTGGCGGCAGCACTTATTGCAGCCGCGCCACATTTTCCGCTGCCGTCGTTTTCTTTCCTGCTCCTCGGTGCTCTGGTAGCTGTGGATCTGCGTTTGCCGCTGTCGGCGGTGACAGCCCTTAGCGTCATCCTCGGCTTGGGCCACGGCCTGCTAAATGGGCTCGCTCTGCGTGAGGGAGCTGGCACCACCGGGCTCGTGGGAATTGCTCTCACGGTGTTCGTGTTGCTCGCGTTGGTGTCGGCCTTCACAGTATCGCTGCGCCGCCCCTGGGCGCGAATCATGGTTAGGGTTGCCGGCAGCTGGGTCGCTGCAAGCGGAGTTCTAATGTTCGGATGGTTAGTGGCCGGGCGCGGAGGGGGATAAGTCCGTCGCCTAAGTAGCTGATGTTGTTGATATCTGTTTTTCGCATCCTCGCCGTCTAACAGGGGAGGAAACGACTATGAGCGGCCCTGGTCTGGACTGCTGACGCGCAGAGAGTGCAGTTGGGATATCGCACCGAGAAACTCCGAGGCAATGATGATGAGCAACCCGCGCGGTGCTCCCATGCCCGCTACGAACAAGGCGATCATCGCCGAGACCAGAAGTCGACCGACGGCGTCGAGCAGAGCCAAACGACCGTCAGGCATCCATATCCGGCCGAGTGCCCACAGCACTCCGAGAACACCCGCTAGCGACACGAAAAACCAATGAAGCGCGGAAAAGGGTGGTGGGGTTGCGCTGTCGCCGAGCAGTGTGCCTACGCGGTATATGATGTCGATGAACCAAGCGGCTGAGGCTGGAGCTACCAACAAGGCTGTCAGCACAAGGTCGAGCAGGGCCCAAGCGCGAACGATAGTGCTGTTTACTTTCATCGTCCTGCTGGACTCAGTTCTAGCCGCCGACCGTTCCATCATCAACAGCGGACTGTGGGGTGGAAGCCGCGCGTGAGACGCGGCACATCTGTTCCTCGCTGCCGACGCGTAGCCAGTTACTGCTTCGACCAAACAGAGGAACAGCCAGGTAGCCGCGCAACTCCAGACGATCGTGACCGTGCATGCTCACGGTGGCC
>CAZPPZ010000084.1:0-12398 GCA_964588545.1 uncultured Myxococcales bacterium
CGCCCCCGAATGGGCCGGTGACCCCGCCGCAGAAGGTCCCCGAGGGCCGGCGCCTGCCGGCAGCGCCACCGCAGTGGCTGCGGCAGGGGCCGGGGTGGAACAAGCCGGTGCGGTTGCCCCGGCGCAGGCAGTCGTTGTCATAAGTTTGGCCATCGCAGCCGCAAACAGGATCGACGATGTCTGGGCAAAGCTCGGGTACCTGGCTGCATACGCCTACTTCCGGGGTTTCATCGCAGACTCCCGGTGGCGGTTCGCAATACGATCCCGCGGCACAGGGCGTGGCTGAGCAGCCGCCACAAGTCTCGGCGGCCGCAGCGGGCTGTCCCTGCAGGCGACGTAGTAGTGGATCGAGCGTCTCCTCCATCATGCACAGGAGACAGTCGGTTAGCGCAGAGGGTGAATCGAGCAGCTGCGTACAGCGGCCAGTGGGGTCAGGGCATGAAGCGCCAAAGCCGAGATCACCGGCGGTTACGCCGGCACAGCCTGCGGCAAGACGCGAGCCCGCGCGCTGCTTGAGCCGACGGAGCTTCTTGGCTGCCAACGCGCTGTCACAGTTGTCTGCCTGTTTGCAACGGAAGACTTGCTTGGCGCGCTTACGCGCGAAGCCACCCACGACCTTCGCGCCGGCCTCCTGGCAATCAAGCGAATCTGCCTGGGCGGGAACAGCCATGAGCATGGCTAGTCCGATCGTAAACAACAAAAGTGACGCTCCCCTGTGCGGATGTCGAAGAAGCGGGATCCCCATGTGTGCTACCTCCAGCAGCCTCCCCTAAGCCCACAATTCTATGTCGCGCGCCGAGGGCTGTCGATGGGAAATATACAGCGGCGAGGTGCGCGCACCCAGTTGGGGGGCTAGCCGCCGAGTTTTTCTAAGATCTCGGTGAGTTCGGCTGCATCAGCAACGCCAGGGTAGTCGCCAAGGATGCTGGTGAGGGCCTCACGGGCGAGCTCGGTCTTGCCCGCGCTCTGGGCCAGGCGCAGTTGGCTACGTAGCGCCGACTGTCGGTGGGGCCCGTCGATCTTGCCCGCAGACTGATAAACGAGCAGCGCCTGGTTGCGGTCCTGGCTCAATTCCAGGGCGTAGGCCTTGCCTATCAATGCGATTTGCTTGAGATAATCCGAATCGGCTTGGTCGGCGGCAAGCGCGTATGCTGCGATTGCCTCAGCATAATTGCCCTTCTCTCGCTGTATGTCGGCGAGATAGATACGCGCGAACTCGGCGTAAGGCTGGATATTGCGTTCGACCACCGTGCGCATCGCGGTGTCCGCGCTTTCGAGGTTGTCGGATTCCAGCGCATCGGTAGCGCGTAAGAAGGCGGCAGCGGTGCTATCGAGTGTGCGCGTGCGGTAGGAGCGGTAGGAGACCCCGCCAACAAATACAAGGGTTACGCCGACGGCTGCCGCAACTACGGTGTTACGGTTTTCCTGGATGAACTTCGTCATCCGGCTGGCACTCTCAACGAACTCGTCTGGTCCTTTGAGGTCTTTGCGGTGGATTCGCTCGCTCATCCCCCCTGTCCTGCCTTGCTCGGCCCTCGTATGCAACCGCTTGCGGGCCTAACGCACCGCCGCCGCCGACGGCGTGGAGTCGGATCGTCAACAATCGTTGTTTATGGCTGAACCTGGCCTACAAGACTACATCTTGTACTTGAAGTCGTCTGGGTCGAGTTCTTTGAGGATATCGTCCCACTCTTCGCGAGATACCTCGGAGAGGTCGCGCTGGGCGGCGGCCTCGCCCTCCTCCTCGCCCTCCTCGTCCGTATCGGCGGCGCCGCTCAGCACGCTCGAGGCCTCGAGTACCGTGCGTGCCACATATATCGGGCTGTCGGTACGTAGCGCCAAGGATATGGCGTCGCTAGGGCGCGAATCTACGGCCAGCTCTTGGCCTCCGATACAAATGTGGATTACCGCGTAGAAGGTGTTTTCCTTGAGATCGGTAACCTCTATCGACTTTACTTCGGCGCCAAACGATTCGAGCAGGTTTCTAAGCAGGTCGTGGGTCATCGGCCGGGCCATCTTCACGCCCTCGAGCTCGGTGGCCATCGAAGTGGCCTCGAGCAGGCCAATCCAGATAGGCAGATTGAGATTATCGGCTTCGTCCTTGAGGACGACTATCGGTGTCTTGGTCACCGGGTCGAGGGTCAAGCCCCCTACCGACATCTTGACGAATCCCTCTCTTACCATACCGGGCTAAATTGTGACGCCTGTCCCCGCCATCGTCAACCGGCGTTAGGCGCCTGCGTGCCACCCTCCCCTGTGTCCCCGTGGCAACGGGCCCTTGGAGGCCGAGAAACAGCGCTGTCGCCGGTGCCGACTCTGAGCACAAGCAGGGGGAGCGGATCTGAGTGGGGTTCAGCTGAGCGCTAGATTGTCGACCACATGGTAGAGTTGGCGCAGATTGCGACATTCCTCGACCATGTCGCAGTAGCTGGCGTAACGCGCCATCTCGCTGTCGCCGAAGCCCCAAGTCGAACGGTTCTCGGGGTTTAGCCAGATAACCTGTTTGGCACGCTGCTGGATGTCGCGCAGCACCCACTCGTTGGCCGCGTTGTAGTTGTTGCGGGCATCGCCAAGGACGATCACGGTGGTGCGGCTGTCGATAACCTCTAGGTGGTCTCGGTGAAAGTCTTTGAAGGCCCGACCGAAATCCGAGTGGGCATATACGTTGACGACGCTGCCGTTGATCGCTTCATGGGTGGCCGTCTGTATGTCGTTGTCTTTGAACAGCCTGGTGACCTCGGCGATGTCGGCTACGAAGACGTAGCTGCGAACCCGCGAGTATAGGTCTTGGAGCGAGTGCACGAACTGCAGCATGAAGCGCGAGACGTTACGCACGGAATCGGAAATGTCGCAAAGAATGACCACCTGTGGCCTCTCCTTGCGCTTGTTCTCGTAGTGAATGCGGAAGGGGACGCCGCCAAACTCTAACGACGACCGCAGTGTCGCTTTGACGTCGAGTCGCCCTCGCTTGTTGTGTTTGCGACGGATCGCCATGACGTTCTTTAGTCGTCGCGCTAGCGCCGATACCGCTTCGCGCATGAGCTTGATCTCGCTGGGAGAGAGGTAGTAGAAACTCTTGTCGAGCAGCCTCTCCTTCTCTTTGTCTCGTTCTTCTTTGTAGGCCTCGCGTTCCCCGTCCATCTCGGTTAACTGTTTGAGCATCTTACCGAGATCCTTCATCCGTTGGTCGAGGTACTCGCGCAGACGCTCCAGCTCCTGCTCATTCGCTCCGGCCTCGGCGGCCGCCTGGTGAAGGCGCTCTAGGTCTTCGGCCAGGGCACCGGCGCCGAGAACATCCATAAGCATGCTCATTGCGGCTGGGCTCGGCTGTTGGGGTTGCTGGGCCTGCCCCTGGGCCGCGCCGTGCGTAGCCTGCGATTGGCTGAGCTCGCGCAGCATCTGTTCTAGAGTGCCGCTGTCTTGCATGACCAGCGCTTGCGCTAGCCGTGAGAGCTCAGGGTCCAAGGAATCGATGATGTCGCCGAGTTCTTCAAGAAACTCTTGGAAATCTGCGTCGCTCATCGCTGCCGCAGTTTGATCGCCTAGTTCCTTGATCATCTGACCGATGCCACAAAAGTAGAGGTCGAACAGCGTGTTGAACGCCTCGAGGTCAGTGCTGCGCTTGACCATGGTCGCGCGCAGCGCATCTTGGAAACGCTCGCGGTCGTGCAGGCCCAGCAGCCGAGCTGCCTGCAGGGCTTCGAGGGTTTCGGCCGTCGACACGCGAATGCCGCCGCGCCTGAGTACCCCAGCAAATTCTACGAGTCTGCTCTCCATGTTCTAAGTGCTGCCGTGTTAGCGCGTGGGCTCACGGCCTTCAGTTGGCGGCGTCCTTACTGGCGACCGCAGTAGTGTCAGCCTCGGAACTCTCGGCCTGTTGGCTGGCGCGCTTCTTGTCTATGTGCTTGACGAGTTCCTTCTCGGCCTTGCGTAGGTCACCTTCGTATTTACAGATGGTCGACAGCGTATCCTTGACGACCTCTGCCTCGAGCGAGTCGATGTTCATGGCGATCAGCGCACGCGCCCAGTCGAGAGTCTCGGAGATGCTGGGTTGCTTTTTTAAATCGAGAGCGCGGATCTTGTGGACCAGGCTGACCAGGTCTTCGCGAAGCGCGGTGTGGGCCTCTGGAACCTTGAGCCGAACGATCTCAATTTCGAGATCCTTGCCGGGGAAATCGATGTAGAGGTGCAGACAGCGGCGCTTGAGCGCATCTGACATCTCGCGAGCGTTGTTGCTGGTGAGGACTACTATGGGTATGCGCGTAGCTTCTATGGTACCGATCTCTGGTACCGTGACCTGGAAGTCGCTGAGAATCTCGAGAAGGAATGCTTCGAACTCGGCGTCGGCCTTGTCGATCTCGTCGATGAGCAACACCGTCTGGTGATCGGCTTGAATGGCGTAGAGCAGCGGACGCGGCAGGATGAAACGTTTTGAGAAGAACACGTCGTCCTGCGCAGTCAGGCGGTCGACGGCTTCCGACAGCGTCGAGGTTCCCTTGGTGACCTCGCTGATCTTATCCTTGAGTATCTGGGTGTAGAGCAGCTGCTTGGAGTACTCCCACTCGTAGAGCGCCTTGGCCTCGTCGAGCCCCTCGTAGCACTGCAGGCGAATAAGTTCGGCGCGTAGGCTGGAGGCAACGACCTTGGCCAGCTCAGTCTTGCCTACCCCGGCTGGTCCCTCGACCAGTAGCGGTTTGCCCAGCTTGGTGGCCAGATAAACCACTGTCGCGATGTTGTTGTCGCAGATGTAACTCTGCTCGGCGAGCATCCGTCGAACCTCGTCGACGGAGTCGTAACCACCTTCGGAACTCACTATGGATACCTCTTGCGATGAGCGGCCAGCTAAACGCCGACGCTAACACGCGGTCATCAGCAAGACAATTTGGCGCTAACGCGGTTGCGCGCCGGTGTTGGCGCTCAGCCGCGTTAGCGCTAGATTCGACACGGATTGTCGGTCCCGCTCACTGAATCCGCAGCGATGTGTACTCTGGCCATATTCCGCGACGTGTCATCTCGCTACCCGCTGGTGGTGGCGGCCAACCGCGACGAGTTCTACTCACGCGCCACGGCGCCGCCGTCGCGCTTCGAAGAGCTGCCCGGGGCTGTCGGCGGCCGCGACCTCGAGGCTGGTGGCACCTGGTTGGGCTGTCGCAGCGAGGGCCACTTCATGGTCGCCGGGCTGCTCAATCGGCGCTCGCTCAAGGCGGGGTCGGGGGTGGCGCGGGGCGAGTGCTCGCGAGGCCGGTTGTGTCTCGAGGCATTGCGCGCCGCCGGCGTCGACCAGGCTGAGGGGCGTGTCGGCCGCAGCGCGGTTGGGGACTATGGAGGCTTCAACCTTTTACTTGCCGATCTTGAGCGTGCGGTTGTCGTCGATAACCGCCAGGGGATTCATAGCACCGAGCTTGGCGCGGGGCTCTCGGTGTTGACCAACCTCGACGTCAACGACCCGCGTTGTCCTCGTCTGGCAAGCGCGACTGTGGGTTTTAACGCCGCAGCCGCCCTTCTCGCTACAGACCCAGATCCCCGCGAGTTGGTTGCCGCGCTCTCCGCGGTGCTGGCCAATCATAACAACTCTGCCGATCCGACTAACGCGGATCCACTGGCGCGGGTTTGTGTGCACACAGACGGCTACGGGACGCGTTCGTCAAGCATCATATTTTTCGATGCGCATGCCGGCAGGCCGGCCTACTACCACGCCGACGGGCCACCGTGCCGCCGCAGCTTCGACGCTGTTCTCTCGTAGGTCGGTTTATTCGTCGCTGCCAGCGCTCTGATAGATGCGGCTTCCCGCTACAACGTAGCCGGCGCCGGAGACGAAACACGCCACGGCGGTAGCTGCATAGACCACCCACAGCAGCACTTCGTCGATCTCTAGAACCTCGGCGACGTCGATTAGGACCAAGGCTACGGAGAGCAACTGCAAGAAGGTAGTCACTTTTCCCGACACCGACGGCGACATGCCGGGGGTCCCGCCGAGAACCACCGAGGTCAGAATCACCCCACCAAGAATGACTACGTCGCGCACGATGACGATGATCATCAGTTGTACGGGCATCAGCCCGAGGATCGATAGTGCGATGAACGAACTTACCAGCAATAGCTTGTCGGCCAGGGGGTCGAGGTGAGCGCCTAGCTCGGTGCGCGAGTCGGTGAGCCGAGCGATCGCACCGTCGAGGGCATCGGTTAGGCCGGCAACCGCAAAAACCAGCAAGGCCGTGCGGTATGACCCATCGACCAGTAGCGACAGGTAGACCGGTACCGCGAGGATGCGCAGCAGCGTGAGAAGATTGGGGACGTTTAGCACAACAACTGCTTGAGGCGGCCTTCCATCTTGTGACTCATCCACGCGACTATTCGTTGTCCGCCTGCATGCTCCGACTCCTCTACCACGCGGGCATGCTCATACAACCAGGCCCGCGTACGGCCATCACCGTGAGGTACGACTACCACGACCTTGTGCTGATTCTCGGTCAAAGCGGTATCGATCGCCGCCAACAGCGCCTCGCAGCCCTGCCCGGTTTTGGCCGAGAGCGCGATGGCGCCGGGAGCCTGCGCCGTCGTGGTGGCCGCGCTCTCGAGATCACACTTGTTGTATACCAACACAGAGCGGATCTCTTGGGCTCCGAGTTCTCGCAGAATCGAATCGACGACGCCCTGGTGTTGCTCGACTTGTCCCTGTGAGGCATCGATGACGTGGAGGATTAGGTCGGCTTCGACGACTTGCTCGAGCGTTCCCTTGAAGGCTTCGATCAGCTCATGCGGCAGCTTCGATACGAAGCCGACGGTATCGGCCAGCATCGCCGGCTTACCGCTGGGCAGCTCGAGCCGACGTACGGTAGAGTCGAGAGTGGCAAAGAGCTGATCAGCCACGTAGAGATCGGCGCCGGTAAGTCGGTTCATCAGCGAGGACTTGCCGGCATTGGTATAGCCTACCAGGGCTACCGTCGAGAACGGCACCGACTCTCGTTCCTTGCGGTTTAGCCGACGGGTGCGGTCGATCTCTCGCAGGCGGCGTTTGAGCCTGGCGATCTTGTCGCGCACCTGGCGGCGATCATCCTCGAGCTGGGTCTCGCCCGGGCCCCTGGTGCCCACACCACCACGAATGCGCGAGAGGTGGGTCCACTGTCGGGTCAGCCGCGGCAGTAGATACTCGAGCTGGGCCAGCTCCACCTGAAGCTTTCCGGCGCGGGTGCGGGCGTGCAGCGCAAAAATGTCGAGAATTAACTGACTGCGGTCGATTACCTTGATCGCCAGGCTGCCCTCGAGGTTGCGTCGCTGGGCGGGTGAGAGCGGGTCATCAAAAATTGCCACATCGACGCATTCAGCGGCGATCAGCGCCCCGAGTTCTTCAACCTTGCCGCGGCCGATCAGGGTCGCCGCCGAGCGCCGCCGCAGCTCCTGGGAGAGTCGGCAGGCAACCTCGAGCCCGGCACTGTCGGCGAGCATCGACAGTTCGTCTAGCGAGGCCTCAGCCGCAGCCTCGGCACCGCTGCGTTGCTGGCCGGCCCATACCAGCACCGCCCTTTCTCTAGCTGCGTCTTCGATCACCGTAGACAGGCGCTGCCGGGGCCGAGCAGTTCATCAACAGCCAACAGCAGGCCGTCGCTGGGATCTACGGCTAGCTCGGAGGGCAGCTCGATGAGGGTTTCGGTAGCGCCGGGCTTTACTACCTTTAGGTAGGGCCGGCAGCTGCCGGGGAAGCGCTGCAGCGTGTCCTTTAGACGGCCGAGCCCTACGGCCTCAAAACGGTCGGCGGCTATGTGGAGATCAATGAATCGCGCCGCGCGCCGGCGGGCTTCAGTCAAAACCTCGATTTGCGAGGCGATGAGCTGGGCCTTGAGCGCGAAGCCGCTGTCTGCGTCACCACCGCCACCGGTTTCACGCCGCTCGCCGAATTCGAGCTTGCCAGTTACTAGGATGGGCGAGCGTCCGCTGATCTCGGCCTCGCACTTGCGGTAGGTTTCGGGCCAGGCGATCACCTCGATGATGCCCTCGCGGTCTTCGAGCTTGAAGGTCGCGTAGCGGTCGCCCTTGCGGCTGTTCTTCAGCTGAACCGACTGCGAGACGCCGGCCACTCGGATGTCTTGCTGGTCGCAGGCTGCGTCAATCTTGGCCGTCGATAGTGCCGAGAGAAACTCCAGATCAGCGGTATAGCGGTCTAGGGGGTGGCCGGAGATGTAGAAACCAACTACTTCGTGTTCAGCCTCCAGCCGCGTCGTCGTATCCCAGTCCTCGACCTCGGGCAGTTCCGGCTCAGGCTGGCTAGAACCGGAGGAGGCATCACCAAACAGGCCCATCTGTCCCGCAGCCAGGTCGCTGGCCACCTGCTGTGCCCATGACAGCATGGCCTCGAGCCCAGCGATCAAACGGCCGCGATCAGGGGTGATCGAGTCGAAAGCTCCGGCTTTGATCAAGCCTTCGACGATGCGACGGTTTACCTGCTGGCTACCCGCCATACGCATGCAGAAATTCGCCGGCGATAGAAACGGCCCCTTGCGCCGGTTCTCGACTATCGCTTCGATGGCCTTCTCGCCGCAGCCCTTGACCGCGCCCAGGCCAAAGCGGATGCCTTCGTCGCAGACCGTGAAATCAGCGGCACTGCTGTTGACGTCGGGCGGCAGCACACGAATGCCGTGCATGCGCGCATCCGCGAGGTTCTTGTAGACCTTGTCGGCGTCGCCCATTTCCATGGTTAGTAGCGAGGCGATGAACTCGCGGGGATAGTGGGCCTTGAGGTAGGCGGTGTGGTAGGAGACCAGGGCATAAGCGGCGGAGTGGGACTTGTTGAAACCGTAAGCCGCAAAGGTCTGAATTTGCTGGAAAATCTCTTCGGCAGCTGCCTCTCTATGGCCGCGCTCCACGGCCCCTGCGACAAAGCGCTGCTTCTCCACGGCCATTGCTTCGGCCTTCTTCTTGCCCATCGCCCGGCGCAGGTTGTCGGCCTGCCCCAGGGTGAAGCCGGAGTAGACCTGGGCGATCTGCATCACCTGTTCTTGGTAGACGATTACACCGTGGGTCTCCGCGAGGATACTCTCCAGGGTCTTGTCGGGGTAGCGGACGACTTCGTTGCCATTGCGTCGTTGGATGTAAGTCTCGACCATGCCGCTGTCGAGCGGACCGGGACGAAACAACGCGAGTACGGCGATGAAGTCTTCGAAGGTCGAAGGGCGAATCTGCGCGAGCAGGTTCTGCATGCCTCCGCTCTCCATCTGAAAGATGCCTACGGTGTCGGTTTGACTGACCAGCCGATAGGGCGCCGGATCATCGAGCGGCAGATCAGCCAGGATTATCTTCTCACCGGTGGTTTCTTCGATGCGGCGCACGGTGTCGGCGAGCAGAGTTAGCGTCTTTAGCCCGAGAAAATCGAACTTGATCAGACCGATAGCCTCGACCTCGGGGCCGGCGAACTGGGTCATCACCGTCCCGTCTTTATCGACGAACAGCGGGACGTTCTCTACCAGGGGTCGCTCCGAGATGACGATACCGGCTGCATGCTTGGAGACGTGGCGGGCCAAACCTTCTAACTTCAGTGCGTACTCGAAGAGTTTAGCCTCGCGCTCGCCTGAGTCGCGCAGTTCGCGCATGCGTGGTTCCATCTCCAGAGCCTGGGCCAAAGAGAAGTCCCTGCCCTGCTTGGGCGCTGGATACATCTTGCAGATGCGGTCGGTCTCGGCGAAGGAGAACTCGAGTACGCGTCCGACGTCGCGAATCGCTGCCTTACCTTTGAGCGTACCAAAAGTGATGATGTTGGCGACGCAGTCGTTGCCGTACTTCTCGCGCACGTAACGCACCACTTCGTCGCGGCGTTCGTAGCAAAAGTCGACGTCGATGTCGGGCATGGTTATACGTTCGGGGTTTAGAAAACGCTCGAACAGTAAGTTGTATGGAATGGGGTCGATGTCGGTGATGCGCAGCGCGTAAGAAACCAGGCTCCCGGCCGCCGACCCTCGACCCGGTCCTACCGGAATGCCCTGACGTTTGGCGTAATTGATGAAGTCCGAGACGATGAGGAAGTAGCCTGCAAATTCCATTTGCAGGATCGTTGCTAGCTCGGTCTCGAGTCGCTGGTGATAGACGCTCTCGTCAAGATTGGCGTCGCGAGTTCGCAGAGCCGCGAGGCGTTCTTCTAACCCCCGCTGGGCCAGTTCGGCTAGGTACCCATCTAGCGGGAGATTGTTGGGGGCATCGTAGACAGGGAACTGAAGCTTGCCGAAGGTAAGCTCAAGGTTGCAGCGCTCGGCGATCTGCAAAGAAGTAGCTATCGCCTCTTGGCACTCGGGAAAGGCCTCGAGCATGTCGTCTGGTGATTTTACGTAGAGTTGGTCGGTGTCGAACTTAAAGCGCGATTCGTCGCTCAGCCGCTTGCCGGTTTGCACGCACAGCAACACCTCGTGAGCCTCGTGGTCTGGATGGTCGAGGTAGTGACAGTCGTTGGTCGCTACCAGGGGCACGCCGACCTCGGGCGAGATCTCAGTCAGGAAAGAATTGAGGGTGGCCTGTTTGCCAATGTGGTTGTCTTGGACTTCGAGGTAGTAGCGGTCGCCGAACATCCCCGCGTACTCTTCTATGACCTTGCGCGCCACGTCGTAGCGCTCGGCTGCGACCGCGGTGGCGACCTCCCCGCCCAGACAACCGCTAAGACAGATCAGCCCCTCATTGAACTCTCGGAGCAGCTCCTTGTCGATTCGCGGCTTGTAGTAGAACCCGTCGATGTAGCTCTGCGAGACCATACGGCAGAGGTTACGGTAGCCGGTCATGCCGGTGGCCAAGAGGATGAGGTGGTAGTTGCCGCCCTTCTCGTAGTCCTCGGCGGCAACGGCGGTCGTCCGGTCGCGCCGGCTGCGTGGCGCGACGTAGACCTCGCAGCC
The DNA here is from genome assembly GCA_964588545.1 of uncultured Myxococcales bacterium. GTDB lineage: Bacteria > Desulfobacterota > Binatia > UBA1149 > SPBQ01 > CAZPPZ01. The sequence goes on from CAZPPZ010000084.1 coordinate 10,869, forward strand.
GATAATCGGCTTGACCCCGGCAGCGACGGCTTTGCGGTAGAAGTCGATAGTCCCGAACATGTTGCCGTGGTCGGTCATGGCCGCGGCGGGCATGCCCTGCCCCGCTACCTTGGCCATCAATTCGCTGATCTTGTTAGCACCGTCGAGAAGGCTGTAGTGGGTATGCAGGTGGAGGTGTGCGTAGCTCAAAGTCGCACTACTTTGACGCCAACCGGCAGCGAATCAAGCGGTTGGGGCACGGGCGGGTCTGTGCCGCGTACCACAAGGTCCCGGGCCGCAGCCGAAGGGGTGTCGCAGTGCCGAGTGGGCGCTGCGCGAGTTTCTATCTTGCGGGATACTGGCTCATGGCTTCGCGCGCAGCGTGTTCGCATCGCTCAGAGCCCGAGTAGCTCAGGGAAGTCGTCCGTATCAATGCGGTGCCATCAAATGTTCATGAATAATCCGCGTTAGGGCTTTGTCTTGAGTTTCTCTCGAAGGCCAAGCACAGCCACTAAAGTGTGGGGCGCCTAGCCGGCGTCCCCGATTTTTCCCCACTACCGCCCGCATTCTCATCAGACGAGGCCACCAGCTCTCCGCGAACGTGCGCTTGGAGGAGTGTTTGGCACGTTCGCGGAGGCATGGCGCGGCGAAGCTCAGTTAGGCTTCGTCGTCGACCTCATGCTCTACGCTAACGTCAGATTTGAGCCCACGCTGGGGTGTTACTACCCGTTCCCTCACCCTGCAGACAAGAACAGCGGCCTTAGTGAAAAGAAAGCGCAGGAAAAACACCCTGTCGATCATGGTAATGCACCTCCGGTGAGACCGGACTCTCGATGTAGTTCGACCGGGGTCAGCGGGCCTCGGCTGGTATCCTATGCGTAGACTAGCACCACCTGCCGGGGGCACGCATCGTCAATATCGATGAGAGAATACGGAAAGAATCTTCCTTTTCTTGGATAAGTCGGTCAAGAGGATCCAGCATCATGCGCACTGGGGACCTGTCCCCGAGCTCAATGCCCCGCTGCGTTGTGCCGTGGCTAGCGCTTTCCGCCGTGAGTTCCGAGCAGAGAAGAAACCAATATGCGCACCAAATCGGCCTGACCGTCGGCGTCGGCCTTGGCCAACACATGGTGGACGTGTGTACGCGCCGTGGCCTCACTGACACCCAAGCGCTCCACTATGTCCGCAACGCGACTACCTCGCGCGAGCATTCCGGCAACACGCGTCTCGGCAGCGGTCAGTCCATAGATACGGCGGAGCACCGTAGCATCACCGAGTTCGCTATCCACGTCGGTAACAAACACTACAGCCGAAGGACGCTGCGGCATCGACGCAAACTCCTCGAGTCTCAAGAATGAAACGAACACCACGTAGGGCCGCCGTCCCGACGGCCTGTAGACTCGCAGGCCACCGCCCAGGTGCACTCCGTTGTGGCTTCCGTGCTTACACGCGGCGTCAACCAGCTCGTGCATTCGTGCTGTTTCGCTTGCTTCCGCTGTGGCCAATACGTCCTCGTGGTTTATGCTCAAGCCATCGGCATCAGCGAGGATG
>CAZPPZ010000085.1:0-12362 GCA_964588545.1 uncultured Myxococcales bacterium
GGCTCCGCTGCAGACTCCTCTGGCACCGCCGCTGCTTCTTCGGCCGGCGCTTGCTCCACCGAATCCGCACCAAGCTCTCGTGCCTGGCCACTGGCAGTAAAGCGACGTTTGTCCTCTACCTTGAAGCCTTCTTGCGTATCCTCTTCCGATTCGGACATTGCCCTTACTCCTGGTCGCGACAAAAGCGAATACTCGTTTTAACACGCACTGGCGTAGATGAAAGTGGAGGATATACTCTTTTGACAGCCCTCCAGGCGGGCCTTATAGTCACCGTGGCCCTTTACTAAACGATGCCGCTGCCTAACCAAGTCGCCGCCAGCGTCCTCGAGCTGATCGGCAACACGCCTCTGCTCGAGCTCGGGCGTATCGTGCCCGATGGTTCAGCAAGAATCCTCGCAAAACTAGAGTTCCTCAACCTCGGCGGCAGTGTCAAAGACCGCATCTGCCTGGCGATGGTAGAGGCCGCCGAGAAACAGGGGCGGCTCAAACCAGGAGCGACCATCGTCGAGCCGACCAGCGGCAACACCGGCATCGGCCTGGCGCTGGTGGCCGCAGCTCGCGGCTACCACTGCATTTTGACCATGCCCGAGACCATGAGCACCGAGCGGCGTAGCCTGCTCAGCGCCTATGGCGCCGAGTTGGTACTAACAGCCGACAGCCACGGCATGCACGCGGCCGTCGACAAGGCGCGAGACCTGGCCGAGGCCAACCCCGCCTACTTCATGCCCGAGCAGTTCTCCAACCCGGCCAACCCCGAGACTCACCGCCGTACCACCGGCCCTGAGATCCTTGAACAGGCTCCCGAGCTCGATGCTTTCGTGGCCGGCGTCGGCACCGGAGGCACCATCAGTGGAGTAGGTGCCACCCTAAGAGCAGAAAAATCTTCGGTAAGAATCGTCGCGGTCGAGCCCAGCGCATCACCGGTGCTCTCCGGTGGTAAACCCGGATTCCACGCCATTCAGGGAATCGGCGCTGGTTTCGTCCCCGACAACCTCGACGCCGACCTGATCGACCAAGTGCTAACCGTCAGTGATGAGGAGGCGGTCGAGACCACCCGGCGCCTGGCCTGCGAAGAGGGGCTTCTTGTCGGCGTCTCGTCCGGAGCCAACTGCGCGGCCGCTCTGCGTATCGCTGCCGAGCTCGGGCCGCGCGCGACCGTGATTACGATGTTTTGCGACAGTGGCCAACGCTATCTGACCACCGACACCTTTGACCCCGCCGACCTATGATGCGCGCCACTGAGCAGCAACAGGCGCTGGCCAAACTGCAGTCGCTCAAAGACATACTCTCCTCGTTGGGATCTGTGGTGGTGGCCTATTCCGGCGGGGTTGACTCGACCTTTCTCTTGCGTGCGGCTTGCGGGGTTGCCAGTCTGCGCGTGCTCGCGGTTACCACCGACTCACCCACCAACTCACGTGCCGAGCTGGCCGAGGCCCGGCGCCTGGCCGCCGAGTTCGGCGTCAGCCACCAGGTAGAACGCGTCAATGAGCTCGACACCCCCGGGTACCGCGGCAATCCCAGCAACCGCTGTTACCTGTGTAAGCAGACGCTGTACCCACTGTGCCGCGAAATAGCCCGGCGCGAGGGCCTGGCTGAAATTGTCGATGGTATAAACTGTGACGACTTGGGTGACTACCGACCGGGCATCGCCGCAGCCGCCGAGTACCAGGTGCGCCACCCACTAGTTGAAGCCGGGCTGAGCAAGGCAGAGATCCGTTTGCTCTCGGCTCACTACCAGTTGCCCACCGCAGACAAACCCGCGTCGCCCTGTCTGTCGTCGCGTTTCCCCTACGGCACTCACATCAGCGAGCAGCGGCTCCGGCAAGTAGAACAAGCAGAACTGTTGCTACGCGATATCGGCTTCGTGGAACTGAGGGTGCGTCACCTCGGCGGCAACGCGCGGGTCGAAGTAGCCTCTAGCGAAATTGCGCGCCTGAGTGAGCCCGCCGTACACCGCCAAATAGTCTCCGGCCTAAAGAGTCTGGGTTTTGTCGAGGTAGAGCTTTCCGCTAAACCACTGAGATCCGGAAGTCTAAACGATGTCTTGCGCGACCGACTATCCCGAGAGCATGTAGCGGATCAGTGAAAGATCCTGCGGTCGTGTCACTTTGATATTCAAACCAACGCTCTCAACGATGGCCACGCGCTGGCCGGCACACTGCTCTACTAGCGCAGCGTCGTCGCTGGCCTGTACTCCCATAGCTCTAGCGTGCTCGTGTGCGCTCTTGAGCATCTCGGTGTGGAAAGCTTGCGGGGTTTCCACCAGCCACAGCGCGCTGCGATCGAGCGGCCTAGTCCCCTCCTCACAGTCCTCGCGAATGCTGTCACTCGGCCTCGATGCGGCCACCGCTGCGCCCGAATCGACAGCCGCACTAAGCACCGCCTCGATAGTCTCGGAAGACACCAATGGCCGTGCCGCGTCATGCACGCAGACGATATCGGGCTGAGTCCGCAGGGCTCCCAGGGCACAGCGAACCGACTCTTGTCGAGTCTGGCCTCCGGCCACCACCACCACATCAGCCCCCTCCCAAGCGGTGTCTACCAGCGCCTCCTGCATTTCGGCGATGGCGCCCGAGGGGGCCGCAACCACGATCTCGCTTAGCCCGTCTACGCCGGCGAACCTATCAAGCGTGTGTCGCACCAGCGCGGTGCCGCCGATATCAACCAAGGCCTTAGGAGAACCAGCATCGAGCCTGCGGCCAAAACCCGCGGCGGGTATGATCAATGAAAATTTCACCGCGTCACAAAAAAGGCCGGACCACCCGGTCCGGCCTCCAATGCATAGCCAGAGAACAACATCAGTGCCCAAAAATAGTTTTGAGCTCCTCCATGATCTTCTCTTCGCTGTTAGACTTTGCGATCGCCAGTTCCTTGACCAGAAGATTACGCGCCGTATCGAGCATCTTACGCTCACCGAAGGACAATTCCTTGTCACCCTTGAGCACGAATAGATCACGAAGAACCGCGGCAATTTCAAGCACCGAGCCCGTCTTGATCTTTTCGGTATACTCGCGATAGCGGCGATTCCACGTAGCTTGGTCGACCCTAACTCGTTTTTCGCGAAGGACTTTGTAGACCTTGGTGACCATTTCCTTACCGATTACCCGGCGTAGTCCGACCGACTCAGCCTTGGCGGTAGGAATCATTATTTTCATATCGGAGTCGATGATCCGTAGCGTGTAGAACTTCTGCTCGCCACTTGATAGCTTACGCAGCCGCACATCTTCTATTACCCCGACGCCATGCGCGGGATAGACAACTTTCTCACCGACTTTGAATCCTTGTACTCTCAAAGGGACCTCCTCGATTAGGGTAGAGAACCGGAGCACGGCAGCATAGACACGTGTGGTCACAAAGTCAAGGGCAAGTGTTTTCCAGTTAGGGGGTGGGTAGAACAACAGCCGCTGCGCCTTCGCAACATCGGGCCGGGCAAGACAGGCGCGAGGCAAGCCGCGGCTTACCCCCTAATCGTCTTATTCTAGCGAGCCGATAAGCTCGGCGATTGAGCTCATTTTTAGCGAGGGAAGCAGCTCTTCCAGTTCCTTGGCGATGCGCTCGGGGGCACGCGGGTCGTAGAGATTGGCGGTGCCTACCTGCACCGCACTTGCCCCAACCATCAAGAACTCGGCGGCGTCACGCCCCGAAATCACCCCGCCGCAGCCGACCACGGGAATACTCACGGCGCGGCAGGCCTCGTAGACCATGAACAACGCCACCGGCTTGATCGCTGGCCCGGACAATCCACCGCTGACGTTGGCCAGTACCGGCCGGCGGCTGTCGACGTCGACAGCCATGGCCTTGAGGGTGTTGATCAGTGAGATCGCGTCGGCCCCGGCTTCTTCGGCGGCACGCGCGGTAACGGTTATATCGGTCACGTTGGGAGTTAGTTTCACCCACAACGGCTTGGAGGTTAGTTTGCGCGAACGGCCTACGATCTGTGCGATCGCATCTGGATCGGCGGCCGGGGGACGACCCCATTCTCGCTTGTTGGGACTCGATAGGTTCAGCTCTACAGCATCTACGCCATCACAAGCGTCGAGCAGCTCGACTACCTCTTCGTACCCCTCGACGGTGTTGCCCCAGCAGTTGGCCACCACCACCACCCCGGCGCGGCGCAGCAGCGGTAGCTTCTCGGCAACAAAACGCTCGACACCGATATTCTGCAGACCAATGGCGTTGAGCATCCCGGCAGCGGTCTCGACCATTCGCGGCGCCGGATGCCCGGTGGATGGCTGCACAGACAGGCCTTTTACCGAAACCGCACCGATGCGATCCCACGCCACCAAGCCGTCATACTCGGTGCCATAACCGTAGGTACCCGAGGCAGCTATGATCGGTGTCGGCAGCTCGAGCGCGCCAACCCTGGTGCTCAGATCAACCAAGTCCTCACCAACGATACAGCGCCGAGCCCCAGGTAAACCCCGCGCCAAACGCGGCCATACAAACGATATCCCCCTCAGAGATGCGTCCGGCCGCCATAGTTTCACTCAAGAGAATCGGGATCGTCGCCGCAGTGGTGTTGCCGTAGCGCTCGATGTTATTGGCAACACGGTCCTCGCCAAGTCCCACCTGGGCCGCAACAAACTGGTTAATACGCAAGTTGGCTTGGTGAGGCAGCAGCATACTGAGATCATCGATGGCTAAGTCGGCGGCCGAAAGCACCTCGAGTATAGACTCGCTCATTCGCTGGACAGCGTGCTTGAATACGTAGCGTCCCTCCATGATCGGATAGACGTGGGGGCTTTCCGGGGGGAGCAGGTCGCGGCTGAGTCTCGGTTTACGCCGTGATCCCGGACCAATGGTCGCTAGTTTCTCTGCAAATTCGCCTTCAGCATGAAGGTTAAAGGCAAGCATTCCATGCTCATCGTCTCCCGCACCAACCACGACGGCACCGGCGCCATCGCCAAAGAGAACGGTAACATCGCGCCCTCGACGTCCCTGAAAATCCAAGCCCGAGGAATGAACCTCACTACCGACCACCAGCACGTAACGCGCGCCACCGCTGCGAATGAACTGGTCGGCGGTTACCACGCCATAGATAAACGATGAGCACTGATTACGAAGGTCGAAGACCAACTTGGCGGCCAACCCCAGCCGCTGCTGTAGCAGCGCCGCATTACCTGGCGAGTCGATGTCTGGACTAAGCGAGCCGCAGATGACGACATCGATCTGCCCCGGTTCAACCCCGGCCATCGCCATGGCATCGCGCGCAGCCACCTCGGCCAGGGGCACACTGCCCTCTGCGTCGTCAACATAGCGGCGCTCGCGAATCCCGGAGCGTTTGAACACCCACTCATCACTGGTGTCAACAACCTCAGCAAGATCATCGTTGGTAATAACCGTCTGTGGAACTTTGAAGCCCCAACCTACCACCCGGCTACGCGATACCTCAGCCACAGCTATGCCCTTATAACGGCGGCGCCCCAGGATGCCCCTGCGCCCGCCGTCACCAAGCCCACGGTCTCGCCAGAGACTATCTGTCCGCTCTCCAGCAGCCGCGACAAACGCAACGGCAACGAGGTTCCGAGCGTATACACGCAACCGTCCTCGAGCACCCTCGCGGTTCTATCGGCAAGACTGCGCGCTAGAATCTCTTCCGTAGCTGGGTCGAGGTGGGCGATGATAAGCGCGTCAACCCGATCCACACCAGCCTCTTTAAGAGCCCGCCCGAAAATCTCGGGGGCCTTATCCGCCGCGGTCGCAGCCAAGGCCTCGAGATCAACCTGCGGGTAGAAACGTCCCTCATCAAAAGCCTTGCGGGTAACCCGCTCTCCGCGCTCCACCCCATCACCAACGCGATGCCGGCTCGCGGGAAACTCACACCAAAACTCGCGGTGTCGACTGCCATCAACCTCGGCCAGGCAGGCCAAGACCTCCCCCTCGCCCGAACCGGCCTCAACCAGAGCTACGGCCGCCGCATCACCGGTAAGGCAGGCCAGCTGCGAATCGATGCCATCGTAGCGATTAATGTGGGTAGGCAGGTCACCACTGGCCAACAGCACCCGCCGGTACGTACCCGAAAGAACGAAGCGAGCGGCGATAGCAAAAGAAGCCAAAAAGCCGGCACACTGCGCGCGGACGTCCAGACATCCGACGGTAGCCGCGTCAAGCTGATGCTGAAGCAGGCAAGCTGAGCCTGGAAAAGTCAGATCGGGAGTGTTGGTCGAAAAAATGATAAAGTCGAGATCGGCCGCGCCGATCCCGGCCCGGGCGAGCACGCGCTTGGCAGCCTCAGCTGCCAAATCCGCCGGGCCCTGCCCATCAGGCGCACTGTAGCGCTCGCGACCGCGCGAATGCAGCGCCACCTCAGCCTCGTCCAACTCAAGCAAAGCCGCCAACTGACTGTCGGTTATGCGCTCGGCCGGCAACTCGTGGGTCAACCCTGTGAGGCGTACTCCCCTCATACAGGCCTAGTGCTTGACCACGGCAACTTCGAGAACCTTGTCCGTATAACGATGGCGAAAACCAGACAGCCCCGGTCCCAAGGCTATCACCGTACGGAAATCCGGCGGAAAAGCCGGCGATACTCCGCACACGGCGCGCAACTCGGGGTCAACGACACTACCACCGACGGTCAACGACTCGCCGTCGAGCTCTAAGGTAAGCGCGTAATCCGGCATCTCCTCGCCCAAACCGAGCTCATCGCGCAGAGCCGACGGTGGAATCGTGCGAGGAAGATCGAAGCTGATGTAATAGCCTCCATCAAACTCTGACACCGAGAACACCTCACCGTAACGTCGCTCGCGCTCACGCTTGGCCTCGAACTCGCCGACGTAGAACCCCTCTACCGGCACCCACCCGTTTCGTCGCGAACGCAAGAAACGCTTGCTCAGCGGCGCCAGGGCAACCCCCAGGGGGAAACCGTAAACAGCGGCACCGTAGCGCATCCGCGACACCGGAATAGAACCAAGAATGCCCTCGCGATAACGCCAAGCGGTCTCAAATGTCGCGAACAACAAGCCCACCACGATCCATCCTCGATCGGCCTCGGTAAAAGGGGTGAGCCCCGACGATACTCCGATAGCAAAAGCAACGATCGGGTAGAGGAAAAAGTTAAAGAGAGTATTGAGTGCACTGGCGAGCTGGGCGGAGAACCGTCGCGAATCCCCCACCGCCAGCTCTACGGCGCGCTTGGCCTCGTCCCCGAGAGCACCCAGCAGCGGCATCATCGCCGCCACAGCAACACCCGACAAACGCGAAGCGATGCTGCGACTGGGCGCGCTAGCCTCCGAGAGAATAGCCGCAAACGGAGTCTCGAGTTCTCCGGGAAGGTCGGCCGCGGGATCACCAGAGGCGAGCTGACGACGCTGCCGCGGAATCGCTCGCTCGACCCGTGCCACAGCTACCCCAGCCGCCGCCGGAGCGGTTGCCGCTGCCGGAGCTGTTGTTGCTGGCGACCCGCCGCCATCGGCAGAGGCCGCACTGCCGTCTTGGTCCTGCTTGGCCACGCCGCTTGACGGGTTGAAGCGCGACGGTGGCGGTGCAGCAAACTCCTTGTCGGGGTTTAGCTGCTGTGCTCGGGCGAAAAGCTGCTCTTCGCTTTCAACACGCTGCGGATCGGTAACACAGCAGTCGACCGGACAGACCGCCGCGCAGGCTTCGTAGTCATAAAAGCCGACACACTCAGAACACTTGTCAGGAACGATATAGAAGACTTCTTCAGACAGCGCCGCGTGGCTAGAACCGCCAAGATCATACTCCACAGCAGCCTGATAGATCGCAGTATTGGGACACTCGGGCTCGCAGGCCCCGCAGTTGATACATTCCTCGGTAATGATGGTGGCCATCGGCGGACGAATACCTCCCCGTGTGATTAGGCTAAACGGGGTTAACTAACTGTTTTGCCTCGAAAACCCAAGCCCGCCCTTGCGCTGAGCGGGGATCAAGAAGGCGGAGAACTCATAATCACCGTGTGCCCATCGCCACCAATGCTGGCTTCGTCGAGTTTGAGTTCGTGGAGCACGTCGTCGACCCGCGCCTTGAACTCCTCGGTCACGCTGCGCGCCTCGCCGCGAGTACGCACGACGTAAGGAGTAATGAGGATGATGAGCTCGGTGCGGCGCTTGGTCTCGGAGCGGCTACCGAAGAGCTGTCCGAAAAGAGGGATATCCATAAGATAGGGAATCCCGGCGTCGCCCTCGCTGTTGGTCTCCGAGATGATACCACCGATGACGATAGTCTCACCAGTCTGTACTACCACCGTGGTCTCGGTCTCGCGCGTAGAGAACGACGGTGAGACTATGCCGTTTACCTGTGCAGCAGTAGAAACGTCGCTGACCTCTTGGGAGATGATCATATTGACCAGTCCGTCGGAATTTACCTGCGGCGTTACACTGACCACCACGCCGGTATCGCGATACTCTACGTTCTGTCGAAACACCGATTGAGTCGTCGCAGCCGAATCCGACTGGCTCGTGACTATCGGAATCTCGTTGCCGATGAGGATACGTGCTTCTTGATTGTCGGCCGTCAGTATGTGCGGCCGCGACAGCACCTTGATCTCGCTGGTCTTGGCCAAGGCATTGATCGCCGCGGTGTAGTCGCCGCCAAACCAGCTCAGCACTGCTTGTATCCCGCCCGAGCCAAACAAGCCGTCGAGACGAAAACCCTCGGAGTTGGGATTCTTGCCAAACAGTGAACGTGCCACCAAGGCTCCCGGATTAGCACTACCAGAAGCAGTGGTAGTCGTAGGCGAACTGCCGCCCGATCCAGCCGAATTACTGGTTGGATTGCCGATAGAATGACTAATGCCCAAATCCGAATCGTCGCTGAGAGTAATCTCTGCAATCAGCATTTCGACGAGAACTTGGCGAGGAACCAGGTCGAGCTCGCCCAAAACCGCTTTGATCGCCTGATAATCACGCGGTGTCGCCAACACCACCAGCGAGTTGGTCAGCTCGTCGGCTACAATGCGAATCTCCTGCTCGAACAGAGTTCCACTCAGCCCCTGCTGCTCGGCCGCAGCACCGGTCAATACCTGCGAGGCCTGACGAACACGCTGCTGCTGTTGGGCGTTGCGCTGCCCGGCTTGCTGCCGCCCCTGCTGACCACGCCTGGCCTGATCAATTCCCCCGCCCAGCCCCAGGCCACGCTCGGCCAAGGCACCGGATCGTCCCCGGCGCGGACCGTTGCCATCGCCTTCAGCCAGTCCTTGGTATACCTCATTTAAGACCTCGGCGAGGTCTACGGCCTTGGAATTTTCGACGTGATAGACGAATACCCGGCGTTCGGTACCGCCAACATCGGGAACATCGAGAATACTCAGCCAGTGCTCGATGCTGGCGAACACCGCCGGATCAAAACCTATTACCGCTAACGAATTGAGCCGCACCAAGGGTATCAACTGAACCTTGGCACCGGAATCGACGACCTGATAGCTGTCGAGAATCGACAACAGCTCCTCGGACAGATCCTCCAGTGCCGCGTGTTCGATCTTGTACACACGGCCGTCCATATCGCGGAAAGTATCGGTGTCGAAAGTCTTGATCAGATCACGAAGTCGCAGCGCGTTTGACGCCAGGTCCGTAATGATCACCAGGTTATTACGCGGGTAGGCAACCACGTCGCCACCGTGAGAGACAAAGGGGTTGAGCATCTCGACGATCTTCTCGGCATCTACGTGTGAGAGCTTAACCAGATCGACGACTACCTCCTCACCATTGCTAAGCGCCGCCAGGTTCGCACGGGTCTTGCCGTCTTCGGCCGGTACGATCATGTAGAGGTCGCCCTCGTGCACTGCCGAATAACCGTTGCTCTGCAGAATCTGTAGAAAAACCGGGAAGAGATCGTCGACGTAGATGGGCCCGAACGAGCGCGCAGTTACTTGGCCCTGAACCCGGGGATCGATCCAATAGTTGAGCTCCAAGGCTGCCGCAAAGGTATAAATCACCTCACGAATGTCGGCGCTCTCGAAGTTTAGCAGAATCGCGTCGCGCTCGGCCGCAGCCAGCGCCGCGCCCGGCTGCTCGCTTTGGGCCTGACTCGGCGCCGCAGCACCCAACAACGCGCAGCACAGCAGAACCGTTCCCCACAAGCCACGCCAACGCGGCGCCGATACCGTGATTCTCACCTTCGTCCCCTCTGCCCTGCTACCAGCCACCAATTACCCTCAACGCTTCGCCGCAGCCTCACGCAGCCGCTTCAATGCCTCCAGGCGGGCCTGGGTAGGATCAACACGACCACCGGCTGCCCCGCCACCGAGCGACCCCTTGTCTGCCTGCGCCCGCGCGGCAGCGCGGGCGGCGGCAGCCCTTTGCGCCGGTGTTTGTGTTCGCGCCGCCTGGGCTCGCTCTCTCGCTGCAGCCGCCCTCTCTCTTGCCGCCTGCGCCCGTTGCGCCGCAGTAGGCGTGGTGGCCGGGTGGCCAGGCCGCCCGGCGGTCGTCGCCGGGCGCGCCCCGCGCGCTGCTGCGGTGTTTCGTGCCGGCGCGGCACCACCTTTCTTGATGGCCAGCTCTAGCAAAAACTCTTGATTGCCACGTCCGATCAGGGTTACCTGCCGTGCGGTAATCTTGCCGACTTGATAATCGCCTACATTGTCACCTACGTGAAGCGTAAGCTGCCGGTTGCCGCTGCTAGAATCCGTGAGTATCGCCATGGGCTTGTCTCGCGAAACGAATACCCCGTTTAGCACTACGTTGGTAGGCGGCGGCAGCGGCGGCTCTTCGCTGTCATCACCACCGATCTCATCCTCGGCCTTGTAGCCCCGTTCAGTTTCGAACAGGTTGCCGCTAACAATCGAGTCGCGAGCCGTCCCACGCGGCGAGGGATTACGCGCCGCCGGCGCTAGCGGTGCCGCACTGGCTACCTGCGGGGGCTCGCTGAGTTGCGGCGGCGCCACCTGCAGCGCGCGCACGATACGCAGACCGAGCACCACAGCAAGCAGCAGCAAAACCACTGAGGCGGCTTGCAGGAGACGCTTCACAGGGCCTCCTGCATGATGGTTTTGATCTCCATGGTGGCCGTCAGCGGTGCGCTCACGGCAGCGGTGGTGGCACGCGCCGGAGTAGGCCGGCGGCTGGCGCCTAGCTTACGGTTGATCTCGAGAAGAGTCACCGCAAGATCGGAGGGGCCGGCCTCAATCGCCGAGAGCAGGTCGCTTAGTCCCGAAAGCTTACCGCTTAGCGTCAGTCGTACTCCCACGCGGCGAAACTCCTGATACTCCTCGGCCTTGAGTATCTGTGAGCTGAGCACTTGCAGACCCGAGTCCTCGGCCATCGACGAGATACGCCCCTGCAGCTCCGCTCCAACCTGAGTTGGCGTCGCGCCCTTGATCAACCGCTGTTGGGCGGCCGCATAACGCTGCTGCAGCTGGTCACGCCGCTGTTCGGCAGCCTGAGTGCGCGAGAGGATTTTCTGGTAGCTCTCGATCTTGCGCACCTGCATCCAGCGATCGTCGTCTCCCGTAGACGATAGCGTCCCCAGAGCCGACAACGGCGAGTAGTAGCCGACAACGGCCACCGCACATAGCCCCGCAGCCATAAGCAAGTAACGCTCACGCTGAGAGAAGGCCTCCCATCGCTCCCTAAGCGTCACTGTTCGAGCTCCATGCGCATGGAGAAACGCTCTTTGTTCTGCAAATACTTGGTGGTGGGGGCCGTGAACTCTACGTTTCTAAAATACGGCGACTCTTCTAGGCGCGAGATCAAGCCGGCGGCATTATCAGCGATACCATCAACCTCGAGGCGGTCCCCCTTGTAGCGGAAAGTAGTCAAATACGCCGTCTTCGGTATGCGCGCGGTCATATCCTTAAGATAGGCCAGCACACTGGTAGCGTGATGCTTCTCCAGCGTGTTAACCGTAGCCAGCAGCTTGCGGTTGTGCTCCTCGAGCTCGGTCACGGCAGTAACACGCGGGCGCAGCCGGTCGACCTCGTTGGCCAAGGCGTTGCCGATACTGAGGTTCTTCACAGCTATAGTACTCGCCAAAGCCACCGCCATCACCACAACCACTGCGGCCAACGCCATCTCACGAAGGCCTATCCCCTCCTCAACCTTGACCAGCTCGGGGGGCAGCAGGTTAATGCTGCCGCGGCCCTCACCTAGCAGGCCAAGCGCAGCTCCAAGTGCCGCCGCGCCTGCCCACGTCGTCGGCTGCGAGGGTGAGCGCAGCCCTTCGGGTGCCAGCGCACCTAGTGAGGACGTGGGTCCGCCATCCTCCATTATAATCTCTATATGGTCTTCCGCGCAGCCAGGAAGACTGCCCTCCAGCTCACGGCGGACCCTATCGGCTCGATCCTCCCTGTCGGGATCAAAACGCACGCCGGGAACCCACAACCCGCCCGCGGCGGCCGCCATATTTTCGCGGCTTCCCGCATCGGGGGCGGGCACGAATTTCAACAGCCCAGCGTCGATGTCGGCCTTGGT
>CAZPPZ010000086.1:0-12337 GCA_964588545.1 uncultured Myxococcales bacterium
TGCGGGCAGGCGCAGGGGACAACAGGCCGCCCAGAAAACACAGTCCGCCGGTAACCGGGAGCATCGCTGCGAGCAACGGCTCGGAGGGCAGGCTGCCGGCAACAGCCACGGGGGCATAGGCTGGCTCGAAGGTCGCCAAGACTCCGGGGAAGCCGACTACGGTGACCAGAAATCCTACGGTTCCCCACACTCGCACTCTCCCAAAAGCTACGCGTCCACCACTGCCGAGCAGCGCAAACGAGGCGGATACGCAGGCGGGGATGAGCGCGGCCGAGAAAACCGCCAGAGCCATGGTGCCGAGCAGCAGAGCGACGAAGCCCTTAGCAAAGTAGAGCAGGCTGTAACCAGCAGCGGCTCCGAACGAAAGTACAGTCAGGATGCGGGTTCTCGATCCGCTGCGGTCGGCAGCGTGTCCCCACAGCGGTTGGGCGAAGAAGCCTACCAGGGGTAGCATGGCCAGAACCAAGCCCACCTGGGTGCCGCTTAGTCCGGCGTTCTCGCTTAGGTAGAGGCTATAAAAAGGAAAGACGATGCCCAGCGCGCCGAGCAGGAGAAACCAGTAGACCGACAACAATACAGACAGGCGCATCGCGCCGACGCTAGCAAGGTGTGGATACCGGCACTAGCAGTGGCTGTGTCGTTGCTGCTGAGTTGCTGTGACGGGGCAGGGTTTGGTGCGGGCGATACCAGCCACGTCAGCTCTGGCCCCGCCGCAGTCGGGAGTGACGGTAGAGCCGAGGGCGGGCGTACCTGGGCGCTGCTCATCAATGGTGGTGGCAGTGCTGAGCGCAACTATCAGTCTCATGTGCTGCACCTTCGTGAGCTGATCGATCTTCTCGGGGATCGCCACATCGATGGTGAGCACCTCAGCGTCTTCGCTAGTGATGGAGCTGGCCCTGAGGCCGATATGGCGGTGTTGGAATCATCCCCCGACGATGAGTTCTGGATGCTCGAAGGCCTGGCCTTTGCCGCGCGGCTGCGCCCACAGATAAGCCTGGCCGACACCAGTATAGACGGCGTTGTGCTTCATCCGGCCACGCGTGCGGCGCTAGGCCAGTGGTTCGATCAGCAAGGGAGCCGCTTGCGTAGCGGAGACAGCTTGTTGATCTACGTTACTGATCACGGCTGGCGCAACCCCAGCGACTCGGCCAACAACGCCATCGTTTTGTGGGGCGAGCGGCTGACGGTAAACGAGCTTAGTGCGATGATGCGCGGGTTGGCGCCGGGGGTGCGTGTGGTCATGCTCATGTCACAGTGCTTTTCGGGATCGTTCGCCAATGCGGCCTACGCTCGGGGCGCTGCCGACGTATGTGGTTATTTCTCCTCGAGTGCGGATCGCTATGCCTACGGCTGCTATGCCGAGAACCGCGGCAAGAAGAATATCGGCCACTCGTTCCGCTTCGTCGAGGGGCTGCGTGGTTTTGGAAACTTTCCCCAAGCCCACCGCCGTGTGTTGTTGAGCGACCGCACACCCGATGTCCCTAACCGCAGCAGCGACCACTATCTGGAGCGGTTGCTGCGCGAGCGGGCACAGCAAGCCGGTGTGGCTTTCGAGTCCCTGGTAGATGAACTTCTCGAGCAGGCTTGGAAAGATGACCTGCACTACGTTCCGATGTTCGCGCTGATCGACCGTATTGGCGAGGTCTACGGAGCCTTCGGCCCACGAACCCTATTGGAGCTTTCTGCCCGTTCGCTGACTCTGCGTGAACTGAGTGGGCAGCTCGACGACTATGCGCGCAGTTGGCGCAGATCGTTGCTCGATCTCGAGCGGGAGAACTTCCAGGGCTTTATCCGCGATAATCCCCACTGGGCGGAGTTCGTCGACGCCAAGTTCTTAGCGGAACTTGGCGTGGCCGATAAGCGCCGGATTCGACAGTGGCTGCTTGCCGATCTGCTGCTGTTCACCGACTCCGACCCTCAGCTACGCCGGCGCATGCGGCTGCTGCGCAAAATGTCCAAGCAGGCCGCCGCGGCGCGCTACCGAATGGAGGTGAGGCTGGGAGCTGCGCTGCGTATGCGCAACCTGCTCATTCGTATTGCCGGCCTGGTTCACCTCGACCGCGATGGTAGCAACGAACAACACGCTACTTTCGAGCGTCTCGATGCCTGCGAGAACTTTGCCTTTAGTGACAAACGTACCAGTGGCCTGGCGCGCTTACGTATGCCCGAGCCTTACCCGCCCCTGGCCAAAGAGCTGGAACTGCTCGGAGCGCTGCTACCGGGGTGGCTCGGAATCGAGTACCGCTGGAGCGGTGGCGGCGCCGAGGTGACCGCCGTGCACCGCGGGTCGCCGGCTGCGCGTGCCGGCCTAGCCAAGGGCGACGTAATCCTTGGTCCGCCGGGTGCGCACTTTAGCGAGCGCAATCAGCTGCGCGAATGGATCGTGACCTCGCTGGTAGACGAGTTACGCCAACTCGAGCTGCGCCGTGGCGATACTACCCGGATAGTCGATTTGCGCATCGGTGCCGAGCCGAGCAATCCATGACGATCAGCTTCGTAAAGTACCACGCCCTCGCTAATGCCTATCTCGTGGTTGAGGCCGCCGAGTGCGGCCCCCGACCGCAGCAGACCTGGATACAGCGACTCTGTGATCCCCACATCGGTGTTGGTAGCGACGGTGTGTTGGTCCGCGGTGAGTCCGGTGCGGGCGGGGTCGAGAGCCTGCGAATCTTCAACCCCGACGGTAGCGAGGCCGAGAAGAGCGGCAACGGACTTAGAATATTCGCTCGCTACCTCTACGACAGCGCTGTGGTCAGCGAGCAGCGCTTCAGTGTTGATACGCTCGGTGGTCGTGTGACTTGTCGCGTAGACGCCGCGGCGGGGCAGGTAAGTGTGGATATGGGCCGCGTCAGTTTCGACAGCGCTGAGATTCCGCTGACAGGAAACCGTCGTGAAGTGCTCCGCGAGGCAATGTTGGTTGGCGATGCCGAGCTGGAGTTTTCTGCCGCCACCATCGGCAACCCCCACTGTGTGATTGTTCGCCAGTGGATTTCGGCGGCCGAGGCGCGCGCGCTTGGCCCCGCGATCGAAAATGACCCTCGCTTTCCCAATCGTAGCAACGTGCAGTTCGTGCAGATCCTCGATCGCCGTAACTTGCGCATCGAGATCTGGGAGCGGGGTGCCGGATACACGCGAGCCTCGGGCAGCAGCAGCTGTGCGGCTGCTGCTGTAGCCAGACGCCTGGATCTGTGTGAAGCAGCTGTAACCGTGCACATGCCTGGCGGCCGCCTCGCCATCGAAGTCTCTGCGGATTTCGACGTCGCTATGACCGGCCCGGTGCAGCGGGTTTGTTGGGGGAGGCTCGGCCAGTGACGACCTCAGCCGTCTTCCCCGCCCCTGAGGCTGACCAAGTTTAGGGAGGACACGCCGCCGCGGCAGTTGCTGCGACGGTGCCATTAGGCTGCCATTGATGCTAGAGCTCGCCGTGATGGCGCGTGATGTAGAAAGGACCGATGAGCAGTGGCGCTCGATGCTCAGCGACGAGCAGTACCGGGTGACACGTTGTAAGGGCACCGAACCGGCCTTTAGCGGCCGCTACCATGACTGCAAGCTCGCCGGAGTTTACCGCTGCGTGTGCTGCGGTGCCGAGCTGTTCTCTTCGCGTAGCAAGTACGACTCTGGCAGCGGCTGGCCGAGCTTCTATGCTCCGAGTGCCGAGGATTGTCTCGATACCTGCCGCGACAGCAGTGCCGGGATGCTGCGCATCGAAGTCGAGTGTCGCGCCTGTGGGGCGCATCTAGGTCACGTTTTTGATGACGGGCCAGAGCCCACCCATCTTCGCTACTGCATCAACTCGGCAGCCCTGGTTCTAGACGAGAGCGGCAAATTGTAATGGGGCTGGGCTTCCGCTGTTTCTATCGGCCGCAGAAAATCAGCAAATATGATAAGTCATTGCTATGACATTTGCTGGGCTTCTCAATATGCTAGTGTTCCAAAATTTGGTCGAGCGAATCTCCACCGTTCCTCGATCGAACGTCCAAGGCGATTCGAGATCGGCCGCCGCGCCGCTACAGTTTTCGGTGGCCGAATCCTCTGACCCACATCCCTTGCTCGGAAGCTCTCGGCGCAACGGGTCAGGCCCGGAGCCGGGGAATGCCGGAGCAAGCGGTATGCGATAACTGGCTGCGTGAGTAATCGAGTGCGCTGCCGTCGGAGTGAGCACCCTCAACGCCGTGAAGGTATGGCGCAGTCGGGGCTAGGTTAGTCGGTGATCAAGTCAGAAACTTTTCGAGGCAAAACGGATATCGGCGTCGCCACTGCGATTGTCTGACCAGACCACGTAACAGCGCGTAGCTGACAGTGCGACAGCCGGGCCGAACTGCTCCGAAGGACCCGTCGACGAATCATCGACCCGCTCTTCGAGTGCAAACGTGGCGCCACCATCTACGCTCAGTGCAGCAAAGATGTCGTTATTACCCAAGCGGTCATCTTGCCAGGCCACGCAAGCTCGGCCGTCCGCGGCGGCAACCTCGGGCTGCCACTGATTCGAAGCCACGTCTTCGTCGGGATCGAGACCAACATCGCCGCTGTCGATAAGAACCGGAGTAGACCACGTGGCGCCAGCGTCGCTGCTGGTGGCTGAGAATATGTTGCTATCGACCTCGCGCGCACGTTGATCCGACCACACCAGTACCAATCGGGCGTTAGTCGGATCGTAAGCAACCGAGGGGTGGCTGTTGATCCTCTCAAACTCTTCGCTGTCGTCAACCCGAACGTTTCGACGCGGATATCGCAGACCTCCGCGCTTGCTTGCAGAGGCAAACACGTCCCAGTTGTAATTGCGGAAGTCGAGCCACGCCAAGACGACACTGCGCCCCAGCGTGGCAATGCTAGGCGCCCACTCGTTGGCCAGCTGCGCAGCATCGGGTACCACCTGCTTGGCGCGCACCACCGGCCGCGATTTCGTAAAGCGAAGTTTTGGCCGCGAGTCGATTCTGCGTCGGCCACGGCTGCTTGCTGCCGGCCGGGGTTGGTCAGGCGCCGGCGCGCCAGGCGGATAGGGGGCAAGCCGCGGCTTTACCCCCTATCTGCCAAGTAGCTAACTCGTTTAGAGACCGCGCAAGAACTCTTTGAGATCGTCGATCTGCTGTTGAGTGAACTGGAGGTTGTTTGGGTGAGCTCCGGTCAAAGAGCTGATGTTGGTTCTCAGTTTGCGTATCTTGTTGGTCAGGTCGGGGGCGAAGCCGTTGGTATCGAAAGAGCCGGCCTTGTGGCAGATCTGGCACTCGTCTTTGTAGGTCTGCATTCCGCGGTCGGCGTTAGCCCCGAGCGTGGTTGTCGTGGTTGACAGCGTTGTCGACGACGTTGTGGTGGTCGACGAGGGCTCCGGTAGGGTTGTCGTCGTGCTTGGGTTTGAGGGAGCCGGTGGCGTCGGATCGACCGCAGGATCCTCGACCGGTACGCAGTAGCACTCGGTTCCGAACCCGGGGTCATTGCCGGCGACAGCGCTGTCGGAGTCGCGATCGCTGTCCCGGTCCCGGTCATGGTGGCGCTCGCGGTCGCCGCGGCGGTTATGGTCACGGCCGTTGCCGTCATCGCTGTCGGAGTCCCGGTCTCGATGCCGGGTGGAGGCGGCGCTGAAGTCTATGTTGCCCTCGTACATACACTGATGGCCGCTCGGACATGAGCCTCCGCAACGCGGCGCTACAGATCTGCCACAGGTATAGGCCTCGGCGCAGGTCGGATTGCAGCTTATTTCTCCCTGGCCCATCAGTGAGTTACCGAGAGTAAGCAGGGCGTCGTGCACGCTAACGTTGCAGTCGGAGTCGACGTCGCAGACACCCAGCTCGCAGTCCTTAATGGCAACGGCAGCTTTGAGCATGTAGAGCGCGTCGGCCGCCATTGGACGGCCACCTTTGGTTTGCGGTTGTCCGCAGTCGCCGCGGCCGGCCCAGGTCGCTGAGGGCGCGGCGAAGAGTATGAGAGCTGTAGCTACAAGAAGGGTGTGATGCCTCATCTGTGTGTAATCTCCTGTGGGGTTTGATGCTTCCGCGAACTTTCCGCGGGTGGCTTCGGGGCTAAGAGCAAAGCCCGCGCCAACCGATAGCGAGACTCCCCTGCGCCGATATTGGCTGCGGATTGGCGCCAAACCTCATATCTTCCTACTTGTCGCGTAGCCGATCTTGACGCCGCTACCCGACTTCCTGCTCTTCCTATGGGTGCGCTCCGATACGAGCGACGCCTCGATCTTCCGAGCAAGCGGGAGTTTGGAGATCAAACTTGTCGCCAACGAGGTGGTGCTCGAGTACGTCAACCCGGCAGGCGCGACCGTTACCCACACGACCGGCGAGATGATTCCGTCGGACAGCTCGTTTCATCATCTCAGCGTCGAGTTTACCGGCCAGTCGCTGGTAACCGACGTCGATTTTTCCGGGCTGCCAGACGAGCTCGCAGGCGTCACTGCGCCAAGGCCTCGATGATGTGGGGTTTGGTTGAGGCCGACCATCCGGCCCGTTTCGCGACAATCAGCGGTAATTACGCCGGGCACTGCACCTACCACCGCGACCCTTCACTCGAGTGCGACTCGGCAAAGACCGTGAGAGATCTCTTGTATGCCGGGCTGGCGTGCTCGCCGCACGGCCCCGGAACCTGTGTCGATGAGAGCGACCCTCAGGTGTCCGAGATCAACCGCCAGTGGGGGCCCATCTACCTGGTTCAACCCACGTTTACTCAGGACCGCGAGATCATGGCCCTTTGGGGGGCCAACACCAGCGGCGGTCCCAACTGCGACACGGCTGGCAACTTCGTATGTCCCGAGGAGGGCGAAGGGGTAAGCGAGGGCAGCCGGCGCATGCGCGACCTGTGGCAGTCATTGGAAGATCCGGCAAACCCCACCGGTTACTTCTGGGAGCACACGGTTGAGGATTGCATTCACTGTCCCTGGGATGCCCAGGTCGCACAGTGCTCGGCCTGCTTCCTTAAATATGGACGTTCGCGAATGCCGGTTGAGTGCCCGAGCTGTCTCAGCGTTTCCCAAGGTCGCGATGTCAGTGGCATGTGCTGGGTGGATTGCAGCAACCAAACTTGCCAGTTGATCGGCCAGCAGCCAGGCAAGAAGCTGAAGATACGCAACAAGCTCCCCGACAATGCCAGCAAAAACAGAATCCTTTTTGACAGCAAAGACCCGAGCATCGTCACGCCTGCTCCCGCTTCGGTGGCCGACCCGCGCTGTAGTACGGCCAGCAGCGGCGGCCGCATTCGCGTATCGAGTGCGACTTCCGGCCAAGCCTTTTGGCAGGACTTACCCTGCCAGAACTGGAGCCTGATCGGCAGCGAGGCAAACCCCCACGGCTACAGCTACAAGGATACAAAGCTTGCCAACGGCCCCTGCAGTCGCGTGTTGCTCAGGAGCGGCTCGCGGCTCAAGGTCTCGTGCAAGGGGGGCGGGCCGCATCCCCTCGACTTCGATCTCCAGGTTGGCCAAAGCCAAGCCTCGGTCACCGTTACCCTCGAGACTGGCCAGCTTGGCTTGCCCGGCGCTCAGGGTTATTGCGCGAAGTTCGGGGGCGTTGTAAAGAAAGACGGTAGCGACGGCAAGAGCTTTCTCGCCAAGAACGCTGCCGCTCCAGCAAGCTGTCCCTAGAGCACCACCGAGCCATCTGTAGGGAAATCATGAACTTCCGAAATGTACTTATCCCCCCGCTGTTCCTTGCGCTGCTAGCTATTCCATACCAGGCGAAGGCGTCTTTGTGCCACCACGATTGCGCTTTTGGCGGCGGTGGTCACGCGCGAATCTCCTCGCAGGGGCCAGCCGTGTGTAACGGCGGTGTGGCCGGTTCTTTTACCTGCAACAACGTCGACCTGAGCTCCTGGTTATCGATTGACGACATCGGCGGCGGCATCGGCAACGACTGCTGGGGCTGGACCGACCCGCTCACGGGAAGCGAGTATGCCATCGTTGGCCGCAGCTCGGGAACTTCATTTGTCGATATCTCTGTCCCCACCAGTCCCGTATATCTCGGCGACCTGCCAGCGCATGACGCGAGTTCGGACTGGCGCGACATGAAAGTGTACGCGGATCACGTCTTTGTCGTTAGCGAGTCGTCCGCGCACGGCATGCAGGTCTTCGACCTCACTCAGCTACGCTCGGTCGTGGCGCCACCGGTTACGTTCACAGAAACAGCCCACTTCGCCGGCTTTACCCATGCTCACAACATCGCGGTCAACGAGGCGACGGGCTATGTCTACGTGGTTGGTTCCGACCAGTGCTCTGGAGGCCTCTACATGATCGATGTGTCGAGCCCGAGCACGCCAGTCTTTGCGGGCTGCTACGATGGCGATGGCTACACCCACGACGTCCAGTGTGTCGTGTACGCCGGCCCCGACAGCGCGCATCTGGGCGACGAGATCTGTTTTGCGGCAAACGAAGACTCGCTTAGCATAGTCGATCTAAGCTCTAAGGCCGCGCCGCTGATGCTTTCACGCACCGATTACGCTGGGCGTAGCTATACCCACCAGGCTTGGCTCACCGAAGACCACGCTCACCTGCTGCTTGGTGATGAGCTTGACGAGCTAGACAATGGTCACCGTACCAGAACCTACGTTGTCGATATCTCCGATCTGGAGGCTCCGGTTTTCACCGGCATCTACACTTCGCATCTGCGCGCCATCGATCACAATCTCTACAATGTTGGAGGCTATTCCTTCCAGGCCAACTACACAGCGGGGCTGCGCATCCTCGACCTGTCGGCGATCGCCAGTGGCGCGCTGTGTGAAGTCGCCTCCTTCGACGTCCACCCGACCTCTGACGCGCTCGACTTCGACGGTGCCTGGAGCAGTTACCCCTTCTTCGCCAGCGGCAGCGTAATCGTCAGTGCCGCTGCCGGCCTGGCCGTGCTCCAGCCTCACCACAGCGGTGCACCGTGCATAGTGCTGCCGCCGCTGGTGCAGGCCAAGGCCCAACGCAACTGTATCAACGCTATGAACAAGGGAGGGGCCAAGGTAGCCAAGGCCCAGGGCAAGGAGAACGGTGGCTGCGTCAAACTTGCGGGCAAGGGCGCGGTGGCGGACGCGCAGGCCTGCCTCAGTGCCGATGCCAGGGGCAAGGTGCAACGGTTTCGCGATAAGTTGGCGGCGAGCGAGCTGCGCAAGTGCGACGCGCTCAACCTGCCCGACTTCGGCTATACCAACGCGAGCATCGTCGGCACGGCTGCAAGCCGTCAGGCGCAGGCGCTGGTGGCAGATCTCTTTGGCGTCGACCTTGCTTCAGCCATCATCCTGGCCTCAGACGATGCGCAGGGAGCGTCGTGTCAGGCCAACGTGGCAAGGTTTACCGACCGCGTGCTGCAGACGCAGATCAAGGAGTTCGTCGGTTGCAAGAAGGCTGGCCTCAAGAACGAGACCATAGGAGCTGCGACCGGGCTTGAGGCCTGCGTTGTCAGCGTTGCCATCGACGCCAGGGGAAAGCTCTCGCAAGCCCAAGCCAAACTCGCGGCGATAGTATCATCGCGCTGCGCGGGGGTGAATCTAGCCGCTGCTTTTCCTGGTGCGTGCGCGGTCAGCGGCAACCTTGCGACCTGTGCCGCCGAGCGAAGCGCCTGCCAGTTTTGTCTGATGCTAAACGCGATGGACTCGCTGGCCGAGGACTGCGACCTCTACGATGATGCTCTTGCCAACGGCAGCTGCTTCTAGCTGGGGGTCAAGCTGCGGCTTGCGCCAGCTATCTTCCGACGAGACTATCCTGTAGGCGGTTTGTCCACCGGCTGGCCTGCCTGTACCCACCCCTTTATGCCTTCGGGCATCACGTAGACGTCGGTGTAGCCGGCATCAACGGCCTTGTTTGCGGCTCGGGGCGCGGCCGAGCACATGCGGCTGGAGCAGTAGAACACCAAGGGGGTGTTCTTGGTGGCGGGAAGCGCGGCGGTAATATCTTCGGCAGCGTAGCCCGCGAGCAGTACCGCGCCGGGGACCACGCCGTACTTGTCGCGTATGCTCGTCCCGTTGGCATCACAGATGACCACCGCGTCGTCCTTCTTCATAAGGTCGGCGACCTGGGCAATCGAGAGGGTTTCGAGGTTGGCGCTGTCGCTGTGGCAACCGATCAGGCTGGCGATCACCAACAGTGAGGCCGAAAGGCTAATAGCAGTTAGTCGGCGGCTTCTTCCCATGACAATCATTACGTTAGGCATAGCAGCTTTGTTACATCGTCGCCATCAGCGATGGTTTCGGGGCTTTGTGTCTCCCGCCGGTAGCTTTTGCCCGATTTCGGCGTAGGAGTGAAAAGACGCCGTGTCGCGAGCGCTGAACAGTGCCAATGCAAGATAGGAGAAATAACCCGGGCCGGCGTGAAGGCGAAGAAGCGGGAGAATCGGCTCTGGGCGATGCCGAACTGCGCGATTGGGTCGAATCTCTCGATGCCGCCCTAGCTTCAGCTGGCCACCAGGGGGTCGAGATACTGTTGCGTAAGCTTCAGGCCCACGCCCACGCGCGCGGTGTGCGCATGCCCTTTTCGGCCAACACGCCGATGGTAAATACCATTGCAGTTTGCGACCAGCCAGCCTACCCGGGCGACCAACAGATCGAGAGGCGCATCAAGAGTCTGATTCGTTGGAACGCCATGGCCATGGTCGTGCGCGCCAACCGCGAGGAAGACGGTATAGGCGGACACATATCCAGCTTTGCTTCGGCGGCCACGCTGCTCGAGGTCGGCTTTAATCATTTCTTCCGCGCGCCTAGTGACGAACACGAAGGTGACCAGGTGTATTTTCAAGGCCACAGTGCGCCGGGGATTTACGCGCGAGCCTATCTCGAAGGCCGGCTGGACGCGCAGATGATTCGCAACTTTCGCCGCGAGCTTCGCGACCGAGGCGGGCTGTCGTCTTACCCCCATCCGTGGCTGATGCCCGAGTTCTGGCAGTTTCCCACGGTCTCGATGGGGCTGGCGCCGATAATGGCGATCTACCAAGCGCGATTTAATCGCTACCTGGAAGACCGTGGGCTCAAGCAGCCCGGCGGTGGGCGAGTATGGGCCTTTCTCGGTGATGGCGAGAGCGACGAGCCCGAGGCGCTCGGGGCCATCGCGTTGGCGGCGCGTGAGCGTCTCGACAATCTCATCTTCGTCGTCAACTGTAACCTCCAGCGTCTCGACGGCCCGGTGCGCGGCAACGGCAAGATCATCCAGGAACTGGAAGCGATTTTCCGCGGTGCAGGTTGGCACGTGGTTAAGGCGGTGCTTGGCAGCGACTGGGATCACCTGCTCGACCAAGACGACAAAGGGTTGTTGGTGCAGCGCTGGAGTGAGTCCCTCGATGGTGAGGTGCAGAAGTACGCGGTTGAATCGGGAGGTTACATTCGCGAGCACTTCTGGGGCAAGAGCCCCGAGCTGGCGGCGATGGTCGCCAACCTTTCCGATGCGCAGCTAAAGCGCCTCAACCTTGGTGGTCATGATCCACGTAAGGTCTACGCGGCCTATGATGCGGCGGTTCGTCACCAGGGAGCACCGGTAGTGGTGCTGGCGCGCACCATCAAGGGCTATGGGCTTGGCGAGAGTGGCGAGGGCAAGAACATCTCCCACCAGCAAAAGAAGCTCAACGAGGATGAGCTGCGCGAGTTTAGGGCGCGTTTTGGCATCCCGATCTCCGACGAGGACTTGGCCGCGGCCCCGCTTTATCGTCCCGCCGAGGATTCACGCGAGATTGTCTATCTGCGTGAACGTCGCCAGGCGCTCGGTGGCTGTCTGCCGCAGCGTCGGGTTAGTGCGGCCGCGCTCGAGCGGCCCGCCGAGGAACTCTTCACCGAGTTCTTCGCCGGTACTGGCGATCGCGCGGTGTCTACGACCATGGCTTTTGTACGCCTGCTCGCGAAGCTGCTCAAGGAGCCTAGCGTCGGCCGCTATGTTGTGCCGATAGTTCCCGACGAAGCGCGCACCTTCGGTATGGAGGCGTTGTTTCGCCAGTGCGGTATCTACTCCCATGTGGGCCAGCTCTACGAACCGGTGGATGCTGATAGCCTGCTCTACTACCGCGAGGCCCGCGACGGGCAGATTCTTGAAGAGGGTATTACCGAAGCCGGAGCAATGTCGTCGTTCATCGCCGCCGGCACCGCCTACGCCACCCACGGCATTCCGACCATTCCGTTCTTCATCTACTATTCGATGTTTGGCTTTCAACGCATCGGCGATCTGGCCTGGGCTGCGGCCGACATGCGCTGTCGTGGTTTTATGATTGGTGCGACTTCGGGGCGCACGACCTTGGCGGGTGAAGGTCTCCAGCACCAAGACGGCCACAGCCTGCATCTGGCCCAGACCATTCCGACGATCAGGGCCTATGACCCTGCCTTAGCTTTTGAAATCGCAGACATCGTTCGCGATGTCCCGCGTGTCCTGGATCGCAGATTGCCG
>CAZPPZ010000087.1:0-12209 GCA_964588545.1 uncultured Myxococcales bacterium
GTACAATCTGTACCCCAAACACAAGACCGTGTCACCATGACACCGCCCGCCCCCCGGGCCGGACCACCCGAGCAATCGTGGGAAGGCGGGGTCGTTGATGCCCAGCTTCCAACCAATACGCGGTGCACCGCC
The DNA here is from genome assembly GCA_964588545.1 of uncultured Myxococcales bacterium. Lineage (GTDB taxonomy): Bacteria > Desulfobacterota > Binatia > UBA1149 > SPBQ01 > CAZPPZ01. The sequence continues at coordinate 133 of CAZPPZ010000087.1, forward strand.
CGCCAGCGTCATACGCAACAACGCCATCTGCCGGGCCATGCCGCGCTCTGTCATATTGGCTAGACTACGACGCGCGTTCACTACCCACCACTCACGCCAGGACTAGGCCCATCAAACATCGTGCGCAGCAGCTGAACCGCATCGCGGCCGCGTATCTCCTCGAAGGTTCGCACATAGCCGGTGCTCGACAGTTTCCACTCGCCGCGCTCCTTCACGTACTCGTCATGGTAGAAGCCTGCACCCCGCAGTTCGCTTCCGCTGCTACGGAAAATCACCTGATCTTCCATATACCACGTGCCTCGCGCCGTGGCTGCGCCGCTGAGCTCGATCTCAGGGTGATGGCCGTGATGCATGCTGATGATGTCGGGGCTACCAAGAGCCCCCTGCAAGAACTCCAAGATGGCCGCCCGACCAGCGAAGGTATACTTGCCGCCATCGTACGCACTGCTGGCATCCTCGACAAAACAGCCTGAGAGTTCAGCCCAGGCCTTGCTGTCAAGAAAGCGGAAGTAACGATACTTGAGCTGCTTTATCGCCTCTATCTCGTCTAGTTCAGACATAATCTCCCTGGCAATGTCGGCAGCAGAGATCGACCTCAGGTAGTGCCGACTAGGCCGAAGGTTCCCAGTCTTCGAAGCCGAGGATCTTGAGCTTGGCGAACTGCGTGCGCAGACGGTCGTTGAGCAGCCCCAGACGCTTGACGTTGGGAACGATCTTGGAAAACAGCAGCGTACGAAAGTCAGCCAGAGTCTGCGACTTGTCGGTAATGTCGAGCAGCTCATCTACCGGCAACCCGAACTCCTCCCACACTATCTTCGGGAACAGCCGGTCGCGCATCAGGTAACAAGCCTCGGTGGTGAACTCTTCACGCAGCGCCAACTCGGAATCCGACAGCTCGGCGTAGTAGTCGCGCAGCGATAGCACCCCGAAGGCTACGTGACGGGATTCATCCTGGATGATCCGCGAAGTGATCTCCTTGATAAGCGGCTCGGTCGCCACCTGGTTCTGCAGGCCAAAGGCGGCTAGGGCCAAGCCTTCAATTAGGATCTGCATACCCAGATACTTCATGTCCCACTCGGGAATTCTCAGAATCTGATCGAGCAGGGTGCGCAGCTCGGGGTTGCACGGATACTCCATCCCCAGCTTACCGCGCAGGTAGAGCTCGTAGGCTTCTACATGCCGGGCCTCATCGGCAGCCTGCTGCGCCGCATAGAATTTTGCATCAATGTTAGGCACACAGTTTACCAGCTGCGAGGCCACCATCAGTGCCCCCTGCTCGCCGTGCATGAACTGGCTGAGCGACCAGGCCTGGCCACAGTGGCGGAGCTTGCGGATATCTCTGTCGCTGAGCTTGTTCCAGTGGCTGCTGCCGAACCACGGAATCACCTCATCGGGGGTGTTCTCAGCCTCGGGGTCGACCTCGATAGACCAATCAACGTCGGTAGCTGCGTTCCAATGCGAGACCTTCGATTTTTCATACAGATTGCGCAGTCCTTCTTCGTGACTGGCATAATCCCAGGCATAACTGGCCTCGAATGTAGTGGTCAGTTTCTCGGCATTATCGGTGTACATCGCATCCTCCCCGGAGCTTATAGACGCTAGAGACCCGGCCTACTCTAGTCAAACAAGTTGGCCCCAACAGGGGCGGGCCTGGCCGACGTTGATTCAGGCAAATGACGGTGGTTACCTAGCAGATTGGTAGCAGCAAAACGACTGGGAAAGCAGCGACTATGCCGCAGAATATTTACGAAAAGATCTGGCAAGAACACTTGGTCCATGCTGAGCCCGGCCAAGACGCCATACTCTACATAGACCGCCATCTGGTCCATGAAGTCACCTCTCCGCAGGCCTTTGAAGGGCTGAGGCTGGCTGGACGCACAGTGAGACGCCCCGAGCTCACCTTTGCCACAATGGATCACAACATCCCCACCACCGACCGCTCGTTAGCGATCGCCGATCCGCTGTCGGCCAAACAAATCGACACCCTAGTAGAGAACTGTCGACAGTTCGGCGTCGAGTGCTTCGAGATGAACGACCCGCGTAGCGGCATCGTCCACATCATCGGCCCCGAGCTCGGCATCACCCAACCGGGTCAGACCATTGTTTGTGGAGATTCCCACACTTCGACCCACGGTGCGCTCGGAGCCCTGGCCTTCGGTATAGGCACCAGCGAGGTCGAGCACGTACTGGCCACGCAGACCCTGCTGCAGAGAAAGTCCAAAACCATGGAGGTCCGCGTCGACGGCGCTCTGTCGCTAGGCGTTACCGCCAAAGATGTGATACTCGCGATCATCGGTAGAATCGGCACTGCCGGTGGTAGCGGTTACGTGATCGAGTACACCGGCGACGTCATCGCTGCGCTGTCTATGGAAGCACGGATGACGGTGTGTAACATGACCATCGAAGCCGGTGCACGCGCTGGAATCATTTCGCCCGATGACACCACTATTGGCTATCTCGAAGGACGGGCCTACCTGCCTAGCGATCAGCCGTTCTCTACGCTCGCAGATCAGTGGCGCGCCTGGGCGTCGGATGAAGGCTGCAGCTACGACACCCACGTTACCCTCGATGGGGCCAGCATAGAACCCCAGGTCACCTGGGGCACCTCCCCCGGTATGGTCGCCTCCATAACCCAAAACACCCCGCTGCTCTCTGAGCTGCCCGACGACAATGCGCGCATGGCCACCGAAAAGGCGCTGGCCTACATGGGACTCGAACCGGGCATGGCGATGACCGAGATCCCCATCAACAGGGTGTTCATAGGCTCGTGCACCAACGGCCGTATCGAAGATCTGCGTGACGCCGCCCGTGTCGCCAGAGGCCACAGCGTAAGTAGCAGCATCGACGAGGCTCTGGTGGTGCCCGGCTCCCACGCGGTCAAACAACAGGCCGAGAGCGAAGGGCTCGACCGCATCTTCACGGCTGCGGGCTTTGAGTGGCGGGAACCCGGCTGCTCGATGTGCCTGGCGATGAACGCCGACAGACTAGAGCCCGGGGATCGCTGTGCCTCGACCTCGAACCGCAACTTCGAAGGACGCCAGGGTAAGGGCGGACGCACGCACTTGGTCAGCCCCGCCATGGCAGTAGCCGCAGCCGTTAACGGGCATCTCAGCGACGTGCGCGGTTGGGACTTCAAGTAATGGAAAAATTCACTGGACTAACCGGGATCGTCGCGCCGCTGGATGCGCTCAACGTCGACACCGATCAGATAATACCCAAGCAGTTTCTCAAACGCATAGAGCGTAGCGGCTACCAAGACATGCTTTTCTACGATTGGCGCTACCTCGACGATGGCAAGACTCTTAATCCCGATTTCGAGATGAACGCCGCGCGCTACCGAGGCGCGTCGATCCTGCTGACCAAGGACAACTTCGGCTGCGGCTCGTCACGAGAGCACGCCCCCTGGGCCCTAAACGACTACGGAATTCGCGCCATCATCGCCCCTTCGTTCGCCGATATTTTCTACGGCAACTGCTTCAACAACGGAATGCTGCCGATCGTCGTGGATGCCGACACCGTCGATGCGCTGTTCCAAGAGCTGCGTGCCAACGAAGGCTTCGAACTGCAGATCTCGCTGATCGACCAACAGGTCATAAAACCCGATGGTAGCGTGATCAGCTTCTCGCTCGATTCTTTCCTAAAGGAGCGACTGCTCGAAGGACTGGATCAAATCGGACTAACGCTGCGCCACCACAGCGCCATCGACGCCTACGAGGCTGGGCGGAGACAGTAGCTGCTGCAGCGTCGGTGCCAAGACGTGAAAAACCTGCGTGGCTAGAGAGCTGGTAAACACGTATTCGCCAGCCTCCCGGCCCAACACGTAGGCGGTAACCGTCCCATAGAAACGCTCACCAATGGTGAACACGAAAGCTGCCGACCGACTTACCGCGTGTGACTCAAGCAGCTGGCCGCGAGAGCCAATGAACTTGTAGTCGTGATCCCCGGTCCCGGTCTTGCCGCCGATCGGCACTGCCCAACCGCTGTCATCAAACATCTGCACGCGCGCCCGTCGGCCCGTTCCCGACTCAACGGTCTCGATCAATAGTTGCGAGAGCAGGCTGGCTACCGCGGCCGGCATAACTCGTTGCCCGGCCTGGGAGCGCGGCCTAACCACGGTCTCATACGGGGTGCCCTCGGCAAAGCGCAGGCTCTGTACTCGCACGTTGGGCTGGCGGATGCCCTGGTTGACGATGATGCCGGCCAACCCGGCCAACGCCGCAGGCCGGTCGGCCGAACTACCGATGGCGGTCGCATACGATGGCACCAGAGCTGCGAACGGATAACCCAAGCGCCGCCAGCGCCGGTGAAGTTCGCCAAAAGCATCTATCTCGAGTTCCGAAGCAATGGCACGATCTTGAATCGCACGGCGCTCTGTCTTGAATAGCCAGGCGTAGGCATCGAGCCGCGTCTGCAGCGAAGCCTCGCGCAGCTCGGCTTCGCTGGCATCGGGCCAGGCGCTGAGAAAACTCAGGGTCCACAGCTCAAGCGGATGAACTCCGGCAAGATAGGCACGATCACCAAGCGAACGGCGACCACGATCCACACTGTCGTAGATCGCCCCGGTGATGGCCGCTAGCTGGCTCGACGAGGGACGGTAACGCTCGACCAGCTTGGACAGAGCCTGCTCGGCACTCAGGCCATGGTAGCGCAAATAGAAGCGATGCATATAGGCCGCTCCATCACGCTCGGCGTAGCGCCGCAAGTAACGGTCGCGCTCAGGATGATGCGGATCCTCGAGAGCCTCGGCGCCAATCGAGGGCAGCGTGTAGACGATGTGATTGACGAGATCACGCATCAAACGAATGAAGGGTAGGTTGATCGACTTGAGAAACGCTTCACGCACGCTCACCACCCGAGCGTTGTCGCGGTTGTCGAAATTGCGGAAGATATGAATGCCACCACCGGTGAAGAATCTCTCACCGGCAGCGGCCGAGTAGCGACGATCTAGGGCTGCGTCTAGCATTGCCGCGAGACTGGCCGAGGGCGCCGACGACAGGTAGTCGGCAGCCCAAGCACTGAGCACATCGCGGCGATGAGGCTTGAACGAGCGAAGTGCCTCGGGAGAGAGCTCGCGCAAACGCTGGTGCAAATCAGCGACCGCAGCAAGATAGCTAGCCAGGGTTCGCAGCTTGGCGGTCGAGCCGAGGTCAAGCATCACCAGATCGTTGACCGCAAAAGCCGAGTCCAGGGTATCGGTCTGTACCCTCAGCAGATTGGCCTCGGAGCCGCGCTCATAGACCATCAGGCTGTAGACCACCCGTGAAGGATCGTCATCGTCGAGCATACGCGGACCCAGCAGCCCGGCGCGGGCCACACCCTCGGGAGTCAACAAGTCATCGAGCACACGCTCAGCCTCGAGCTGAACCCGCCGGTCGATGGTCGAGTGCACACTCAGGTCGAGGCGCTCGAGCTCGTAGTAGTCCGCAACCCCAAGCATACGGACCAGTCGGGCCCGGACCGGACCGGCAGCACGTCTTGCACCCGCATCGTCGCCGCGCTGCGAGCGGGTATCCGACTTGAAGTGCAGCGGCGCAGCCAGCGCCGCATCTCGCAGGCTCTCGCTTATGACCCCCTGCTCGGCAAGCAATCGCAAGAACGCGTCGGTTCGGCGTGCCAGAGCCTGGCGATCGTCGACCAAGTAATAGGTAGGCCGCTTGGCGGCGAGCAACAGACTTAGCACCTGCTTGTAAGCCAAGGCCCGCCGCGCCAGCGCAGTCCCCTCACCCTCGGACAGGGCCGCAGCGATCTCTTCTAGACCAGCCCCGTGCCACAGCTCCAGTCCTGAGGCCAGGCCAATGACCTCGCCATAACCAGGCAGCGCGGCCAAACCGATACTGTTGACGTAGTCGACGACGAGATGCCGGCGGGCGTCGGTAGTATCCGGGCCTTCGCGGTAAGCACGCAGGCTCGCGGTCGCCATCTGTCGCGCCTTTTCGCCTGGCGAAGCCGTTACTCCACCGGGCGAGTGACGGAACTTCTCGAGTTGCGTTGCTAGAGTACTCGCACCGGGCACCGCGACGCTGGTGCTGATTTTCTGTAGGCCAAAGTCGAGGGCCGCACGTGCTAGGCGAGTAAGCTCAATCGCAGGGTTGCGCCAGCGGCTACCACCGAGCAGTTCACGGTTCTCGATGAACAACAGCGTGTCGATGATCAACGGCGGCATATCCTCGGCGTTGGCAAACACCTGCGGAGGATGAACCGATTCAAAAAAGGGACGACCGCGACTATCGAGCACGCGCAAGCCGGCCTGGGTCTTTTCGCGGTAAATTGGGAACACGCCCCAGTCCGACAACTTGCGCATTCCCGGCGAAAACCGCGACTGCGCAGCAACCTCGTAGCCGTGGTTGCGCAAACGATCGATGAAATATGGGAGCCGGGTGTAGCCGAGACGCTGGTCGTAGGGGCCAAATCGCGGAAAGCGAATACTCGGACTGAGCCCGGGCGCCATCGCGTAACTCACCGATTGGTTGATGCCCGAGAGCTGGCGAGCCTGGATGCGATTGGTGCGCGCCTCCCACGAAATCAGCAGCGACACACAGGCAATACATACCGCAACGACAATCGATCGTGGCGAGCGCCGCGGCGCAATCATGGGTGGCCGTGAGGGCCTCTTACGACCTGAGCCAACGAAAGTAAGATAAGTCATGGCTGCTATTGCAGGCCATGCTTAATCAGCGGCGGCTCAATCTGTCGAGGGATAAACGCAGAAACAGCCTGTGCGCAGCCGACATCTTATCTCAAAGAACGCAGCACAAACCAGAACAGGCCTGTTGCGCATATCGACGCCGAGGCCAGCTCGACGACCAGAGCTCGCAAACGGACGGGGCGTAATCGGGCGAATACTTGGAGCAAAGGCCAGACCGCAGCAATAAAGAGTAGCTGACCGGTCTCGACACCGAGGTTGAAGCCCAACAACGCGGCCAACAAACGCGAAAGCGGCAGCTTGAGTTCAGCCATTGCAGCAGCGAAACCGAGCCCGTGGACCAGACCAAAACAAAATGCGACCAGCGTACGTACGCGTACCGGATCGGTGCTGCGTGCCAACAGTGCGAAGTAGCACAGGCAAAACATCGCCATACCCACCGCACCCACCAGCGCTGCGGCCAGGGCTTCGCCGTGGCTAAGGGCAGCAGCGGCAATAGTGCACAGCAGCACCGCCGCCAGCCCCGCCGGCACCACCCGCGGCCGACCACCACGCTGCCATGCATTCTCGGCTCCGACCAGGGCTATAGAAAAGCCGATGAGCGCTTCGACCACCGCCGGGTTGGGGTGCAAGAGGCCAAGCGCGCCAAGCCCGAGGGTAAGCGAGTGCGCAAGCGTAAAGCCTGTCACCAGGATCGCCAGTTCGGATAGAGACCCACAGAGCAAGATCAGGCCGAGGACAAAGACCAAGTGGTCATAGCCTCCGGCGATGTGCTCGATGCCAAGACCTAGGTAGGATGCGAACGACCCGCCACTGGCGCCATCACCGCTAGCGGAGCTGTGCTCATCAAGCCGCCACAGACGTCGTTCGCTCGATAACACCCGCTCTACCACTGGCTGGCCGGCGATCTCGACACGAACGAAGTGGAGGTGCGACGGCGCGACATCAAAGAGCAGGTTGGCGGCGATGCTGCGGCGCCCCGAGGAGGCGCCGCAATCGACGCGCCAACGATAGTCCTGCCAACCCTCGCGCAGGCTCACGCGCATCGGCGGCGCAGCCACCACACAGGGCTCCGCCCCCACCATCAGGCGCAGCCGCCCGGCCAAGTACTCGCCCAGGGCAGCGCCAGCCTGCGCGGGCAGCAGCCTGGCTACATTGCGCTCTGACAGCCGGGCGCGAACCTCGGCTCCGCCCTCATCCAGTATCCAGGTCGAGTAGGAGACACTGCGCTCATGCGCAGCAGCAGCAATGGGGCCGGCGACTACCAGCAACGCGACGGCGAGTGCCTTGGTCAAGCGGCTCACGGGTCATCCCGGGCAGCGATGTCGGCACGTCGGCGTAGATCAGCAATCAGAGCGCGCAGGGTCTCATCGTCACGACGACGACGGTACTCGCCAACGACCAGGTCCTTGATACTCGCCAGAAGGGGCGGCGGCGCCGGGCGGCGCCCGGCTAGTTGGTAGATGTGCAAGCCGTCAACCGAGCGCAGCGGCGGGCTGACGCCGCCAAGCTCTAGCGAGAGCACCGCTCGCAGAGCCGTAGCGCCGAGATAGTCGCCAAGCTTGGTAGGCCGCAAATAGGCCTGAGGTAGCGGCACAACCGGAGTGTCGCCAACTTCGGCAGCTACCACGGCGATATCCTCCCCCCCGAGCAGTCTGGCTCTGGCCTGTTCGGCTTGGCGCTCAAGCCTGGATTGCGCAGCGCCATCATCCGCATGATCGAGGCGCAAGAAGAGCTGCTTCACCAACAGGGCATCGGCCTGGCCGAAGAGCTCGGCGTTGGCGGCATAAAACCGCGCCAGTTCTTCCGAGCTAGGCTCTTCGACCGCAGCAGCAGCAATGGCGTGGTCGATGACAGCACGCAGCAGGTCAGCTCGAAGCTTGCGGTCGAGCTCTACCAAGCCCAGCGCCAACCCGTGCTGAACCAGCAGCTCCTCGTCGACCAGCCGCCCAAGCAGGGCACGACGCTGAGGCGAATCAACGCGACCACGGCTGGCCGCCTGCAACGCTGCCAGCGCCTGCTCAAAAGCCGCAGCCGGCACGACTACTCCGTTGACCACCGCCGCCGCATCCGCCGGCAGCGCCGCCCGACGCGAGCCGGAAGCACCAAGCAGCCCGGCTGCAGCCAGCGCCAAGCCTAGTAGCGCGCCGACCGCCAGCAGCGGTACCGCCGTGGCCGAGGCCTGCGCGGGCGCCGAAGCTCTACTGTGCTCTAGATCGGTCACGGCGCTGAGCTTATACGTCAGCGCCGACGAACTCGGAAGACCTGGCTTATCTTCGCTGCCCGGGCCCTACTGATATCAGATATTAGCGTAGCCCGAGTCGCACGTTGATAATTCATCCGTAATCGCGTTTTCTACCGACTGCTTAGCAGGCCGTGGGATCTAGAGTTCGCCCAACCGGCCTGAGGGCTGTTGCACGTAGTTTGTACTCCTCGCCCCACAGGTAGGCGAGAACCAACCCCGCGGCAGGCGGGCCAAGGGCGGAAAAGGTGTCGCATATTCGCAACTTACTGACGTCGTCGATCGGCCGTAAGGTTCTCATGGGAGCCACCGGACTGTTGCTGATCGGCTTTCTCATCGCTCACCTCTCGGCCAACCTGCTGATTCTCTTCGACCAGGAGGCCTTCAATCATTACGGCCACACGCTGACCAGCAACCCCCTGATCTATGTTGCCGAGCTCGGACTGCTGCTGATGTTCGGCGCCCACCTGATCTCGGGACTGATCAACGAACGCCGCAACCGTGCTGCGCGCCCGATCGCCTACGCCAACAAACAAGACGCCGGTGGAAGTAGCCGCAAGACCCTGGCCTCTGCAACGATGATATTCTCTGGTGTGCTCGTGGCGGTCTTCGTGCCGCTGCATATCTGGGGCTTCAAGTACGGGGCCTGGTACCCAAGCGCCGGCGATCCAGCTGTACGCGATCTGTCGCGCCTGGTCATCGAAGAGTTTCGCAGCCCGCTGCTGGTAATCTGGTATGTCGCCGTCATGGTAGTCCTCGGTTTTCACGCCTTCCACGGTATAGCCAGCGCTTTTGAATCGCTCGGGGTTTCTTACCGTGCATGGCTGCGGAGCGCGGGGCGCGCACTGGCGGTGATCATTTTTGGAGGATTCGTGGCGATCCCAATCATCGTCTACTTCTTCATGGGAGGTGCGTCGTGAGCGAGGCCGACAAGCTAGACGGTAAGGTTCCCGGGGGGCCCATCGAATCCAAGTGGAGCTGCTACAAAACCGAGATGAGCCTGGTTAACCCGGCCAACCGCCGCAAGTATGAGATCATCATCGTCGGCACCGGGCTGGCTGGAGCTTCGGCCGCGGCAACGCTGGGTGAACAGGGCTACAACGTCAAAGCCTTCACCATTCTCGACAGCCCGCGGCGCTCTCACAGCATCGCCGCGCAAGGCGGGATCAACGCTGCGAAGAACTACAAGAACGACGGCGACTCGGTATACCGGCTGTTCTTCGACACCATCAAAGGCGGTGACTATCGCGCCAGAGAGGGCAACGTACACCGTCTCGCCGAAGTCAGCGTCGACATCATCGACCACTGTGTAGCCCAGGGCGTTCCCTTCGCGCGCGAGTACGGAGGGCTGCTCGACACCCGCTCCTTCGGCGGTTCACAGCTGCAGCGTACCTTTTACGCGCGCGGTCAAACCGGACAGCAACTCTTGCTCGGCGCCTATCAAGCGATGATGCGTCAGGTAGATGCCGGCACAGTCACCATCTTCTCGCGACGCGAGATGCTCGACCTGGTGGTCGTCGACGGAGTAGCGCGGGGAATCATCGTCCGCGACCTGGTCACAGGCAAAACCGAACGCTACACCGCCAACGCCGTGCTGTTGTGCACCGGCGGTTACGGCAACGCCTACTTCCTCTCGACCAACGCCGGCAACTCCAACGTGACTGCCGCCTGGCGTTGCGCCAAGCGAGGAGCGCTGTTTGCCAATCCGAGCTTCGTCCAGGTTCATCCCACCTGCATCCCCGAAACCGGAGACTATCAGGCAAAGCTGACGCTGATGTCGGAGAGTCTGCGAAACGACGGAAGAGTATGGGTGCCCAAAGCCCAGGGTGAAACCCGCGCGCCCAACGACATCCCCGAAGCCGAGCGCGACTACTACCTGGAGCGCCGCTACCCGAGCTTCGGCAACCTGGTACCACGCGACGTCGCCTCGCGTAATGCCAAGATGGTCTGCGACGAAGGCCGCGGCGTGAGTTCTACCGGCAGGGCCGTGTACCTGGACTTCCACGACGTGGTCGAGCGCCTGGGACGCGACAAGGTCGCCGAAAAATATGGCAACCTCTTCGACATGTACCGCCACATCACCAACGAGGATCCCTATTCGGTGCCAATGCGGATCTACCCGGCGGTTCACTACGCCATGGGCGGGCTGTGGGTAGACTACGACCTGATGAGTAACATACCCGGGCTGTTCGTCCTCGGCGAGGCCAACTTCTCCGATCACGGCGCTAACCGTCTCGGCGCCAGCGCACTCATGCAAGGTTTGGCTGACGGGTACTTCGTGATCCCGAACACGCTACCCAACTACCTGGCCAACACCAGCTTCCCCGAGGTAGGCGAAGACCACGACGCCTTCAGCGCGGCCGCCCAGGCGGTCGACCAGCGCATCGAGAACATCCTTGCCGTCAACGGCAACAAGACTGTCCTCGATTTCCACCGCGAGCTCGGACGCAGCCTGTGGAACAACGTCGGCATGGCGCGAAATCGTGAGGGGCTCGAGAAATCGCTGTCCGAGGTTCAGGGTTTGCGCGAAGAGTATGCCCATGGCGTCAAGGTCGTAGGCGCCGCGGCTGACCTCAACAAGTCTTTGGAATTTGGGCTGAGGGTTGCCGACTACATGGAATTCGCCGAACTGGTGGTCCGCGATGCGCTCAATCGCGAAGAGTCCTGTGGCTGCCACTTCCGCGAGGAATACCAGACTGCCGACGGCGAGTGCCTGCGTAACGACGACAGCTACTCCTACGTAGCCGCGTGGCAGTACACCGGAGAGGGCAAGCAACCGCTACTTCATCAAGAGCAACTCCGCTTCGATTTCGCGGCGGTAAAGCAGCGCAGCTACAAGTAGGAGGAGACGAGCGCATGGACTTCACGCTTAGAGTTTGGCGACAGGGCTGCTCGGATGACAGCGGCGAGTTCGTCGATTACCAGGCGAAAGGTGTGTCGCCCGACGCGTCGCTGCTAGAGATCCTCGACCTGGTCAACGACGGGCTGGGCCGAGAAGGCAAGGATCCCGTTGCCTTTGACTACGATTGTCGCGAGGGCATATGCGGCTCGTGCGCCTGCGTGGTCGATGGCGTCCCCCACTGTCCGGGAGCCGCGGTGACCAGCCGTCAGCTCTACATGCGCAACCTCATAGACGCGGCGAACGTCACGGTGGCACCGGAGATCGTGCGGCCCACTAGGTTGCCCGGCCGG
>CAZPPZ010000088.1:0-12171 GCA_964588545.1 uncultured Myxococcales bacterium
TTACCCCCCTACCACCACATGTCTTGGGGTGCGGGCTAGTTCTTTGAAGGGGCGGTGGGGGACTAGCTCGCGCAGCTCATCGAGCCATTTTTCTTTGGTTACGACGATGACGCGGCCTTTGCGGCTTAAGGCGGCGCGATAGCGCTCTTCGCTTACATGGTAGGTGATGGGCCAAGCGGTATAGAACTGGAAGGAATGCGGCAAGACGTGGAAGCCGACTACTTCATCGGGCGGCTCTAGGGCCAAGGCGACCTCGGCTAGTTGCTTGTCGCTGGCTATGGCCGAAACCGCGGGTGCTACCCATATATTGATACCGAGACTGACGGCGATCATCGCCCCCACCAGCACCATCTGCCGCAACATAGTCGTCGCGCAGCGCAGGCTTGGCAGCACCAGCACCGCGGCCGAGGCCAAGGCTAGCGGCACGAAGGCCAGCGCGCTGCTCATCAACGTGGGCGCACGGTAGGCTGCATAAATCATGAAGGCGGGTAGCAGCAATGCCAGTAGCAGCGCTTCGATGCTAACGAGCAGGCGATAACGCGAGGCTTCGGCGCTTCGCGCGGAGGCCTCGCGCAGCCAACGTGCCACCAACACTGCGAGCACGGGAAACGCCGGCAGAACGTAGAGTACGAGCTTACCGCTCGACATGGTAAAGAACGCCACCACCCACGCCGCATACAGGGCTAGCACGCGATCGGGCCCGCGCCGGCGCAGCGCCCACACCAGCGCGGGAGCCGCGAGCAACGACCACGGTAGCAACCCGAGCAACAGCACTGGGATGAAAAACCACGCGGCCTCGGGATGCATGTCGGCGGTACCGCGTGCAGCAGAGAAGCGAACGATGTTGTGGGTCCAGACAAAATCCGTGATGTAGTCAGGATAAGCCGCCCAAGCGGCAACGAACCAAGTGCCGGCCACGCCGGCAACTATGGCCACGCCCCTACCCAGGTGCAGCTCTCGCCACGATACATCGCCAGCGAGCACGGTCAGCGCCACCGGTATCGCCAACAACACCGCCACCACTGGTCCCTTGACGAGCACACCCAGGGCAAGCGCTAAATAAAACGGTAGCGGCGCACGCGCTGCTCGCTCGGGCAGCGTGCTCCACCAGGCAAAATACAGCGCCGCCGCCGTCGTCATCGCCGTCACCGCAGCATCGAAGTTGGTGTAGCGCGCCGCAGCTACGAATACCGGCAGCGACGCAAGCAGCGCCGAGGATGAAACTCCGGCAGCCACGTCGCCGCGCTCGCGCCCCGATAGCAGCGGCGAGGATGCGTACCAATAAACCGCAAGCAGGGTCAGCAGGCCGGCAAACGCTGGAACTATACGCGCGGCTAATTCGCCAACACCAAACAAAGCAAAACTGCAGCCTATGACTAGATAAAGTGGCGAGGGTTTATGGTGGTAAGGTGCAAAGTTTATGGTCGGTTCGATCAGGGCGCCCGAGACGTACATCTCGCGGGCTATCTCAGCGTGCTTGGCCTCATCGGTATCCCACAGCCCGTAGCTGCCAAGCCCCGCGCCGAGCAACAGCGCCGCGGCCACACACACACAGCCGAGACCGATCCATCGCGCAGTGACCGCGCTAGCATCGACGCGGTCTTCACCGCTAAGAACTTGCCCAGACATCTTCCCCTCTGGCCCTGACCGTTGCCGCCAGGCCACGGTCACTAGTCGGCCGCACCCGCAGTGTCGAAGAACCGCAGTGGCGCGAGCAGCACTACCTCAGGCTCGGCTAGATCGCGAGCGCAGCTGAGGCGAGAGTAACTGTTGAGAGTCGAGGTTAGGATTAGCGACCAGCAGCAATCAGTGAGCTCAACTCGAAGAACTCTTCGGTGGTGCCGGCGCTATCGCCGACGTTCACGTACCAGCCCTGCTCGCCTACGAACTTATCACTGGGGAACGCGCAGAAGGTAGCGTGGTCTTGCTGAATGTCGACCATGCTGATCGACGGTCGGTAGGCGGTATCCCAGGCCTGACCGTACTCGGCATCGGGGCGGGGGTGAGTGGCAAACTTGTAGTTGTTCACCCACACCTTCCACAACTCGCCGGCACGATCGTAGAGCTCGGTGTAGGGGATTCGATACACCTCTCTATCCAAATAAATGACTCGCTGCGAGTACGCGTACTGCGGAAGCTTGGAGGTCCCGGCAAGAATCCACACCTCGCGCGGCTCCCACACATCATCGTGGAGAAAGTCTCCGGGCGGAGCGTGCCAGTGTACCGGCAGATTCTCAGCGTGCATGGTCGCTAGAATGGTGGTCTCGCCGAGCAGCTTCCAATCCATCCAGGCGATGTTGCCTTGGTAGCCTTCGTAGCTGTCGGTGTCGGTATCTTGGCCAAACAGAGCATCGGAACGCTGCGCCGACGACAGGCGGCGGATGCGGCGCAGCTGCGGCAGGTATAGCCAGGTGTCGTCGTGGCGTCGGTGGCTGATGTAGCGATTCATGGTAAAGCCCACACCTTTTAGATCGAAGGGTTCGACCAGCGGATACAGCGCCTCTTTGAAACGCACGCGGTCGCGGTTGGGCAGGCTCGGAATCGGTTCCACGGTGGTCCTTCCGACGAAGTACAAGCGGCGGATATGATCGACGAGGAAGTGTTTCTCGATGGTGACCGGACGCCCCTCGCTGCCGATCTGTCCAGTAACGCAATCGAAGTTACGCATATCTGAATCGTCGACGGTAATCGCGGAATCGAAATTGAACATCAGCTTTACCGCTGCCTGCGGATCGGCGGGATCTACATCGGGGAAAGGCAGCCCCGCCACCTGATCGAGTACATGAGTGGCGTCATCCGAGAGCTTGACCTGTCGTGAGTACCTCTTGGTCGCCTCTAGAAACGGCGGCGGGTGCTCGATAACACGGTGCTCGATCACCGGCATGGTAAGACCGTGATTCACAGCCCAGAGCATCGATGGGCCAAGCAGGTATTCGTACTCTTCGACGTTGTCACGATCAACGACGGTTCCGGCCGTAGGGACCGGGTCGTCGCCGCTGTGTGCCGCGGACGGAACCACGCCGCCCAACGCCAGGGCGCACAGCACGGCGAGTAAGCACATCGATGTCTGTTGGCTTATGGCCCTCACCTGTTCAGTCGCGGTAACCAGAACTCGCGATCCGGCAAAAGTTTCAGATCCGAAGCTCGCTCCAGTCTCGTGCAGCTCGGACCACATCCCCTCGATTGTAGCAACGCTGCGGCTACCCATGGGTGGTTAATCCGGCGACACCACCCGGATTTGCCGGGCCGGTGCTGGGCAAACCTGCGCGCTGCCTTGGAAAGTCGCATGGCGAACGCATGGTGAATCAAGGCGCGCCGCTTGCCTCGTGGTTGCTAGAATGGAGTACAGAGCGCCAGACCGTCCGGCGGAGGACAACAGTGGAGCAAGCAGGGTTGGAGCAAACACAGCAGGCCGAGACTTGGCTGGGATCGGTCGCCGCGGTGTCGGGTTCGCAGGTAACCGGCACCATTAGCGATGACGCCGACTGTGCCGACCAGTTGCAGATAGGGGCACTGGTAAAGATGTCGACCGCTGGCTCTGACGTCTTCGGACTAGTAGCCGGACTGCGTACAGAGCACGGACGCGTCGCCGACGAGGATCGCCGTAGCGTCGAAATTCAGCTCGTCGGCGAGATCATCCACGCGGCCTCCGGCGACACACGGCAGTGTTTCCAACGCGGGGTCTCGATCTATCCGGCGCTGTCGACACCGATCGTTGCTGCTAACCAGAGCGAGCTGGCGCTGGTCTACGCCCGTCCAGACGCCGAAACCGTTGAAGTCGGATCAATATTTCAGAACCGCGATCTCGGGGCCTACGTAATGATCGACGAAATGCTCGGCAAACACTTCGCAGTACTCGGCACCACCGGATCGGGAAAGTCGTGCACAGTAACGCTGCTGTTGAGATCAATCCTCGAGGAGCACCCCAATGGCCATACCGTACTGATCGACCCCCACGGCGAGTACAGCCAAGCCTTCGGTGATATGGCTGAGACCATAACCCCAAGCGACCTCGAGCTGCCCTACTGGCTACTGAACTTCGCGGAGACCGCGAGCATAATGGTCAGCCACGACTCGGGCACCGAAGCCAACGAGACCTCCATACTAAAAGACGCGCTGCTCGAAGCTCGCATCAAGTTCATCGCAGACGATTCGCGCGCCGGTCACATCACCGTCGACACCATCAGCCCCTACAGAATCGTCGATCTCGTGCGCAGCATCGACAGCCACCTCGGCATGCTCGACAAGCCCGATGGTTCGGCTCCGTATCTGCGCCTCAAAGCCCGCATCGAAAGCCTGCGCGCCGACCAACGCCTCAAGTTCATGTTTCCCGGCCACGTCGTGCGTGACAACCTCGCGGACATTCTCGCACGGCTGTTGCGCATACCGGTGGCGGGAAAACCCATCGCCATCATCGACATCTCGGGCCTGCCCTGCGAAATAGTCGACGTCGCAGTATCGGTACTGTGCCGAATGATTTTCGATTTCGCGCTGTGGAGCGGCCGTGACCGGCTACAGCCGATTCTGCTGGTTTGCGAGGAGGCTCACCGCTACGCGCCCCAGGATGCCGAACTTGGCTTCCAGCCTACGCGTGAAGCGCTGGCGCGCATTGCCAAAGAGGGGCGCAAGTACGGCATCAGCCTGTGCCTGGTATCGCAGCGCCCTTGCGAGCTGTCCACGAGCATTCTCGCCCAGTGCAACACCCTGTTCGCGCTGCGCATGAGCAACGAGCGCGACCACGAGTTCGTGCGCAATGCCCTGCCCGATGCAGCCCATGGGCTGCTGGCCGCACTGCCCACGCTGCGAACCCAAGAAGCCATAGCAGTCGGCGAGGGTCTGCCGCTGCCAATGAGGCTACGCTTTCACGATCTACCGCCCGAGTACCGGCCACGCAGCGCCACCGCGGCGTTCTCGTCAGCCTGGCGAAACGATAGTGCACAGGGATTCGTAGAAGATACCATCGAGCGCTGGCGCCACCAGCACAAAGAGACGCCGCGGCGGGTAGCAGCCGCGGCGCCTCGCGACGACGACTTCTAGTCGCCGGGCCCCTCGCCCATGCTCGAATCATCACAGCACCGTTTGCAACCGACGCGAGCCGGGCTAAGCGTAGCGCGCAGCGAGGGCTTAGATAATGAACAATCTAGTTGAGCGAATGATCAGAGCAGCTCGTTTGGAGCCAGAACTCTACGAAGAGGTAGAAGCCGACAAGCAAGCCACCAGCCAGGCCGCAGCCGTAGTCGTCATCTCGAGTGTGGCGGCAGGAATAGGCTCGGTTGGTATCGGCGGCTCTGCCGGCTTGATATCGGGTGCACTGGCGGCGCTGCTCGGCTGGGTGATATGGGCCGCAGTAATCTACGTGATCGGCACCAAGGTGCTGCCCGAGCCCCAGACCCGATCCGACCTTGGTGAGTTATTGAGAACACTGGGCTTTGCCTCCGCCCCGGGTGTTCTACGCCTGCTCGGCGTCATCACTCCCCTGGCCGCTTTGATCATGCTGGTGACCTGGGTGTGGACACTGGCGGCAACCGTAATCGCGGTGCGCCAGGCCCTCGACTATCAAAGCACGGCGCGCGCGGTGGGCGTATGCGTCGCGGCTTTTCTCGCCCAAATCGTGCTTTTCTCCTTGCTCCTGGCACCGCTGGCCGCAGGATACTAAATCCAGGCCACCGCTGCAGCAACGCAGCGTTCGTGCTAGAGATCTAGGCTAACGCTCCCCGGGGACGCCCGACTCTCGAGCGACAGTGCTCGAGAAGGAGGTGCAGTAATGCGCTTTGTCTCCTTGTTGCTCTCAACCGTACTGGCGGCGTGCTTGGGCTCGTCGCTGCTCTTCTCGCCCGCCTCCGCCCAACTCTGCGGAGACGTCAACTGTAGTGGCTCGGTAACCTCCACCGATGCCCTGGCGGTACTGCGTAAGGCCGTCGGACTTAGCAGCCCGCTGCTGTGTGCCGACGACTGCTCGAGTACGACAACCAGCACCACCACCACCACGACGACCACCAGTGCGGCTACCACGACAACCCTAACCACGCTGCCCGCGACGACAACGACGACGCTGCCCCAGGATTCGCCCTGTGCCTGCACCGACCCCTGTCCCTTCCTGTGTCCGGACAAGACCCTGGTCGTCGGCGAGTGCGTAATATCCGCTCTGGGCCTCAGCCCCGGCCAGTGCTTGTGTACCGCGCTGTGTCCCTCGCTAGCGCCCCTGTGTGCCCCCATCTGCGACTTGAGCCCCTGCGATCTTCCCTGCCCCGCAGGTGGCAGTGTAGCCGGGTTCTGCGACACCCAGGGCCAGGAGGGTTGCTTGTGCTCGAACCGTGACGGCCCTCCTTGTCCCTAGAACTGCGGCCGAAAACTCCGGCGAGCAGCGCTAACCCTTGAAGACGCGAGACGAACGAGGCACTTTCTATACGCGGCGCGTTACCGACGCGCCCATGACGCCTAAATAGGAGCCCCACGTGAGCAACATGATGCCTAAGACATTTGCCATCCTCATGACCATCGCCCTGGCCGGCAGCGGTGCCACCCTCGCCTACAGCGACCAAGCCGAGGAGAATACAGCCTGGCAGATCAGCGGTGAAGTAATCGAGACCATGAACGTGGCCAGCTATACCTATCTGCGCGTCGATTCCGGCAAGGACCAAGTATGGGCGGCCGCACCCCAGCTCGAGCTTGCCGTCGGCGACCACGTAAAGGTCCCCGAAGGCACGCTGATGACCGGCTACCACAGCAAGAGCCTCGATCGTACTTTCGATAATATCCACTTTGTGGCGTTCGTAGTCGTCGACAAGAAGGCCAACGACAACCTGGCAAAAGAAGGACACGCACACAGCAAGCCAAACCCGGCCGACACCGCCGCTGTCGATCTCGAAGGCATCGAGAAACTCAAAGGTGGGGTTAGCATCGCGCAGATCTTTGACGAGCGGGCTGAGTTGGCCGGTAAGAGTATCGCCGTGCGCGGAAAGGTCGTAAAGTTCACGCCCAGGATCATGGGCACCAATTGGCTACACCTGCGCGATGGCAGCTCCAGCGCCAACAACGACAACGACCTCACCGTCACCACCGCGGCCACGCCCAAGGTTGGCGATATAGTGGTGGTGCGCGGGGTACTCGAACTAGATAAGGACTTTGGCGCCGGCTACGAGTACAACGTGATCATCGAGAAAGCCGAAGTAAGCGCCGAATAACAGGCCCTCAGTATAGCGAGGGACTGTGATCCACTCCGTGACAGGAGAGGTAGCAGCGCCCGGTTCGGTTTCCCAAGTCTTCGAACTCCAGCCTACCGGTGGTCGGATCTGGAGACACCACTAGAAGATCGAAGTTGATCAGATGCGAGTTGTTAAACGCATTGCCCTGCGTCGCACTAATGCCGTGGGGGTCGTGGCAGACACTGCAGGGGGCGTTATCCTGTTCGATATGGCTGCGGTGCTCGGGAAAACTCTCGTCGTTTAGCAGACTGGCCTCGCTGTGACACTTGAGGCACATATCGTAGAGCGAGGGGGTGTAGCTCGCCCCGTCTACTAGATTGTACTCGCGCTCCAACAGGTGCGGAAACATCGAACCATGCGGACCTGCTGGTGCGCTGCCGCCAGCGCCGGGTCCGGCATCGCTGGCGTGGCAGTCGCCGCAGTAGATGAAGCTAGCCTCGGTGTATGGAGGCAGCAGAGAAGGCACATCGTTGCTGTTTCCAAGCGCAGTAACCGGATGGAATGAAGGATTGCTGATATCGAACTGCAGCCGCTTGTCGAGCTGCGGAAGCTGGCGGCTTACCGGCGGACTGGTCATAGAAAAGTTACTGTGGCACTTGAAGCATACCTCGTACTCAAAGCTAACGTCATCAACCGGCTGGCCAGCGGCATCGATCCCGCTCGCTCCACGTAACACCCCTGCGGCAAAAGGCGCCACCGCCGCTGTATCGGTCGCGGCATGCGGGTCGTGACAGTCGCTGCATTCCACATGAGCGCTCATCGGCAGGCTGGCGTTTTCGTTGGGCTGATGGACATCGAGAGCGGTCTCGACCGAGTGGCGGAAGGGAGCGCTAATCTCAGCCTCGATATCCCTAGAGGCAACCTGGCCGTTGTGGCAAACGATGCAGTTGTCCTCTTCAGCCGGGTACTCGAGAAGCCAGGCGCTGCTTCCGGCACTGTGCGAGCGGTGGCAGTTCGCACAGGCGTTGTCTGCGACAGTGGTCAGATCACTGTTCGGCCATGGATCGGGCAGGGTTGCGTTCCAGGTAGCCAAAGAGGTGGCGTGTGAGGACGTCGCCCACTGCGCCTGATCGTGGCAGCTCAGGCAAAGATCCGATTTCTGCAATGACGCTACTAAGAACTTGCCGAAACCGTTCTCGTGTGGGTCGTGACAGGCGGTGCACTGCAGTTGCCCGAAGGGATCGAGGCGCACGTCACCGCTCAACAGGCTAGGATCTACGAGTTCGGGGTTCTGCACCATCAGGGTGGTATCGTAGTCGAAGGAGACCGGGTGATCATCACTCAAATCGGTTCCGATCAAACTCGGGCCAGCGGACAAGAAACGCACCCCACCAACAAACCCGACCTCGGCCGGCTCACTCAGCAACGCACCCAAGGCTACCGTACCGTCGTGACACGACAGACACAGCTTACTAGCTCCGGTCGGCTGGCCGACGACGGATTGCAGCGTCGGGCTGTCATAGGGGATGTAGGTCGCGGTAGAATCCTCGCGGTTCCATAGCAGCCCCTGAGTAGTCGACGCGTTGTGCGGAGCATGGCAAAAAATACACAGCCGGGTTTCATCCTGCGCCTTGATGGCACCAGGACCGGAAACCGAGAGGTTGTGCTTGGTGTCTTGCACCCCGGCCTTGGCCGGAAACGCGATTAACACCGCGATCAACATCATAAGGGGAATAGAGCCACGCACGTCAGGGCTTGCCTCCTAAATACTCGAAGACTTGAACGCGGCGATTGTAAGCGTCGGCAACATAGATGCGGCTGCCCCCAGCAATACAGAGGTCTCCCGGAAGCCAAAACTGCCCCGGTCCAGATCCCGGACTGCCAAAGTAAAGCAGCAACCTGCCGCTATCATCAAAAATTTGGACGTTGTCGAACAAGGCATCGACGACGTATATGTGTCCCTCAGCATCGAGGCCTAGCCCCTTGGGGCGCGACAACGCTCCCGGCCCATCGCCAGCGTGTCCAAACGCTGAGATCGGATCGCCCGCTGGCGACAAGATCTGCACACGAAAATTCAAAGTGTCGGCAACATAGACGCGACCGTCTCGGTCGACGCTCACGTGAGTGGGGAAATTGAACTGGCCGAGTTCTTCTCCGCGACCACCAAGCGAGTAGCGGATCTCACCGTCTCGATCGAAAGCGAGCAGTCGGTGAGCCCCGGTATCGACCACCCACAACAGCCCACGAGTCGGTTCAAAGCGTATCCCGGTAGGCCGAAGCAGCTGGCCGTCACCCCAGCTCTCGAGCATACGCCCCCGGGCATTAAAGCGCAGGATAACCCCGAGCACCGAGTCCGACACATAGGCGGTGCCTTCGGCATCATGACTAACCCCGATAGGCGACCGCACCCGCTCCCCCGAGCCCTTCGGCAGAGCCTGGTATACGCCCTTGTCTAGATCGAACACGTGCACGCGCCCAGCACCAGGGTCGGTAACCCACAGACGTCCCCGCGGGTCGACGGCCACGCCGTGGGGACGAACCAAGCGCGGCGACTGCTTGCCGCTGACCCAACCCCACATCCGGCTCAGCACGCCGGGACGAATGCCTAAGTCTTCGGGACCACGGACCTCACTTACCCAGCGAATGCGCGCAGCTGACGGCTCGCGCGGCCACACCGGGGGAATCACCGCGGGCGGCGAAACCTCGGTGGCAAGCGTGGGCCCACAGCCGCTCGCCGACAGCAACGCCACGCCAGCGGCCATAATAACCGCCAGACAAGGCCGGCGGCCGAGCGCCCGACAACGACGTATGCTACTCACGCCCACGCCCTAGTAGCTCCGCTCCACCCTGAAATAGACGCTGTTGACGAGTTCCTTGACACGCTCCCCCTCGCCGACCTTGTTCTTCACGTCGGTCCAGCTGAATTTTTCCTGAAGTTGGAAGCGAAGACGACCGTACTGATAGCTCAACGAGAGGGTGGTTCCCTGCACTAGCGTACTTTGTTCTTCCTCGTCGAGATAACGCGCGAGCAGTCCCAAACGGCCAAGAATCCGGTAGGGCAACCAGGCGGTAGTGTTGGTGTCGAAGGAATAGACGTTCGAGGTCCTCCCCGTATCGACAATACGATCGTGGGCGTAGCCGACCGTCACGCCGACGGTCGCTCTTCGCACCGGCCGCAAGCTGACGCTGTTGGTCGCGCTATAACGCTCCCTCGGCGTGATCTCAGACTCTGTTTTTTCGTACTCAAGACGCGTATTATTGCGTCCGAACACAGCGTTCAGGTTAGCGAGTAATCGTTTCTCATCGCTGAGCGTCGAATCCTGCTCACCTCCCTTGAGAAGCGTCTGATTCGTATCGCTGTAGCTCACGTCAGCATTCCAGTGGTCGAACAGTTGGAAACTTCCACCGTAGAGCATCGTCAGCGTCGAGAATCTGCGTGACGGCTCACTCAGATAATCGTAACGCACCGAGAGCACCGGAGTAGTATCAGCATCAATGTTTCCAAACGGGTTAATAACCAACGAGGTCCGTCGGTTCTCTACCAAGACACTGTAATCGTTCCCCTCGCTAAACAGCGCGTTGGTCTTGGCATCACGGACGACTATGCTTGACTGCACCACGCCGAGCTTCTTCAACGCGAGCGGAATGCCAACCACTACATCTACGCGTTCGCCTAGAATCGTAAGGAGGCCAGATTCGAGATCCTCGTCTTGATAGGCGTAGGCTGGCGAAAACCGCAGTCCGAAGCGGCCCCAGGGGATCTTCTTGGTGTAGTTGAAGGCGGCGTATCCATCGGTCTGAATGATAGTCCCCAGGTCTGAATCGGTAAATGCGCTGGCGACCGTAAACGAACTATTGAGCGACTGATAGAGTTGGTGCGACACACCGAGGTATCCTCGGTTCGAGACCTGGCGATTGTTGCCGGTGTCCTGAAAATTCATTCCGTAGCCATAGTTAGAACTCAGCATGCGGCTGTGCTGAAGCGTAAGCGCCTCGTCGAGCGAAACCGCCTGGGCCTTGAAATCGCCACCGGTATCGGTCGCGACCAACTGACTCGACAGACGTCCGTCGCTAATCCAGCCACGCGTCAGCTGTAGCTCCTGGGACAGGCGCAGGTGGTGTCGCTCATAGACCCGGTTACCTCCACCACTCCCCGATTCTTGAAAAGTCCAGTCATACTCCAGACGGTTACGCGCGCTGTCGGTCTCGTTGTCCACAGTTACTTCGATCTCGTCGCTAAGCCTATCGGTGCCGAACTCTCCATTGGTGGAGGTGTCTAGATGCCGGTACAGCATCCGCGCAGGGGTCTGCCACTGGCCCAGCGCCAGGTCGCGCAGCACCAGCCCAGCACCGTACTGCAGCGTATCGATAGTCCGCCTCGCGGCAAACGCGGAATCGATTTCCGAATGGATCTGACTGGCAAACAACGAAACCGGGTAGGGCTTATCGGGCAGAACCTGAAGGTTTACGTCAAAGCTCTGCTGCCTGCCGTCAACCTGTGACAGATCGTTCTCGCCTGAGGTTTCGACAAAGTCTTGATCAAGCACGAGCCCGAGATCTATTGAAAAACGCAGCAGCGCCGGGTGATATACCCAGCCGTCGGCACCAACCTTGAATTCCTCAGCCACCGACCATTCGTTGATATCGGTCTTCGCACGCTTGTCAGACTTACGAATCTCTCGATCGTTGCGTACTTCCGCTGCGACCGTCCCTCGCCAGTTATACAAACGATAGAATGGACCGCGCCGCCGGTATGCCATGACCACTTCGGGGGTCAGCAGTGAAATAACCAGTAGACACACTAGAGGGAACACCCAGCCACAAGGAGCACTCCCCCTCAAGCCAAACTCGCGAGCTCTCGCGGGATCATCCCGCGGATGTTCAACCGCCTCAGCTCTCACGGCAGCGAAGCCTTTAATATGAAACGGTCCAACCCACGATGAGGATCGTGGCAGGCCGTGCAGTCCCACGCGACCTGGGTTTCGGGGAGCGACGTCGGCCGCGCCTGCCCGGCCCAACGACCTGC
>CAZPPZ010000089.1:0-12161 GCA_964588545.1 uncultured Myxococcales bacterium
GGCCAATACTAAGAAATTCTTGCTATACATTTTAAGCACCTCCGGTTGCGTGTTACCGCTCTCGCCTACTTACACAGCAGGTTGCGTGCCAGATGCTAAGTTGTGGATTATCAATAGGTTAGCCCAACAGAGGGGTGGGGAATATGGCGTTGGCCCGGGGATATGCCCCGCTCACCGGAGAAATGGAATGGCTTTCCGATCGACTCACGGTAAATTCGATTGGTGGCACCAAGCTCAAAATATCAGGGCCGCGCTACTCGCCCCCTCGGGGCCGAAGCCTACCTGCGTATCGCGGAGACAGTGCGCAAACCGCACACCGGCAGCCTGTTAATGCGGGTGGTGTAGGCCGTGGCTACGGGCATCCTGTTTCTTTGCGTAGCCAACTCTTCGCGCTCGCAAATAGCCGAGGCGCTAGCGCGGAAGATGTTCGCAGGGCGAGCACGCATACAAAGCGCCGGCAGTCAGCCCTCGCAAATGAACCCCTACGCCATCGAGGTTATAGAGGAGGCGGGCATCGACCCGACAGCTCAGCACTCCAAATCGGTGGACAGCATCGACCCGGACTCAGTCGACTTAGTCGTCACACTCTGCGCTGAAGAAGTCTGCCCGCTGTTTCTCGCCAACACCAAGCATCTACACTGGCCGATTCCCGATCCAGCCAGCCCCGACCCGAGTATTCCTCGCCAGAGTATGCTCGAACGCTTCCGCGCTGCTCGCGATACGATTAGAGAAAAACTCGAAACGCACGAATCCGAACTACTCAACTAGCTCAAGCACCAACCCCAGCAGCACTACCGTGCCAAGACCTGCAAGACGATGTTGCCGCAACACTGGTTGCGACTAGAGGCTGTCTTGATCGCGGAAACGGCCGTCATAAACAGCCTCACCATCGGTGCGTTGAAAAACAATCTGGCACAGACGCGTGCGCGGGTGAATCAGCATCGACCGTCCCGACACATTGGATATCTCCAAGACTTGGCGATTGTTGATCCCCGGACTGAGGAATCCAGCCGTTACATGAACCGTCAGCCCCATACGCGCAAAACGCGAACGTCCTTCCAGCCAGCCACACAGATTGGCCGCAAGCCGTATGCGCTCCCGGGTTATGCCGAGTACGGTTTGTCCCGCACCAAGGATGAACGGGTCACGCAACTCTTCAAGCCTAGAAGAGTCGCGATAATCAGTATCATCGCGAATATCGATCGGTGCTGCTTGCGCCTCGAGTATGCGAATCTCATCACCAAGATGAAGATCCACCGAGGCCGGGCCGACCAACGCGGGGTCAAAAGGATCAATCTCAATGTTACCAGCCGCTATCTCGGCCAGGATTTGCTCACGCGCCAGGACCATCTTGCTACTCCTGCTGCGAGCGCGGGCAGGTCAAACGCTGCACCACATCGAAAAGAATCTCGGTGCCGAGCACTAGATTGTCCACACTTATACGCTCGTTGTGTCCGTGTATGGTCGCTAGTTCTTCGCCGTTGAGCAGCGCCGGGGTAAACCCGTAGGCCTGAGCGCCCGAAGCACGGAACGCATGTGAGTCGGTAAATCCAGGCGTAAGCATCGGGACAACCGTGGCCTGGTCGCCGAATTTTCGCGATACGGCTTCGGCAACCGCCACACTCACCGGTGTATCCAGAGAGGAGACACCTGAGTCATGCTGCAACACTCGCTCGATCTCGATTTCGGGGTCATCTATCACGCCTACCAGTTCCGCGACAAAGTCATCCGCGTCGATATCAGGAAGTATGCGACAATCTAGCGTAGCCTCCGCGCTAACAGGTATGACGTTGTGCTTGTGCCCAGAGTGCACACCAGTGATGCTGATAGTATCGGTGGTCAGTGCACCTAGATGCGCGTCAACACCAGCAATAGCTTCAAGCGTAGCTCTGTCGTGAATGTCTACGTCAGCCGGAACCAAGCCGCGTTGTACTAGGGTACGAAACATCGCCTCGACCACCGGAGTAACCCTCACATGCTGCTCTCGCGCCTCCACTCGCGCGAGAGCCTTCACCAGTCGTGCAAGCGCGTTATTACTATGCGGAACCGACGCGTGCCCAGGGGCTCCGTGGCTGCGTAGCTTGAGCCAACACGGGCTCTTTTCGCTCGGACCCAGACCAAACATCGTAACTTTCTGCCCAAGGAACTCACAGAATCCGTAGGCGCCCTCATTAAACACCCATTCGGCATCAAAAAGCTCGGGCGCAACCTCGAGGAGATGATGCACGCCACGATGCCCGCCCTCTTCCTCGTCGGCTACCGCTACCAACACAATATCCCTGTCCAACGGCAGCCGGTGACGCTTGACCAACGCCAACACCATCAGCTCCATAATACCCATGCCCTTCATATCGAGCGCACCACGACCCCAGATGGTCCCATCGATGACGCTTCCCGAGAACGGATCTACGCGCCAATGCTCGGCCTCCACCGGAACAACATCGATGTGCGAGAGCAGAACCAAGGGCTTTGCCTTGTTAGAAGTCTCGGCATTCAGCCGCGCGGCCAGCGAAACACGCCCATCACCGGCATCGTAAAGCGTCGACCCAATTCCCTCCGCCCCGAGGGCGTCGCGCAGAAACACTGCGCCAGCCTCCTCGCCACCGGGGGGGTTTGTGGTATCGATCTGTATATAGCGGCACAGTAGATCGGTGGCTTGTTCGGCCACTTCACTCCAATCAATCACAGGCTGCATAGTAGTCATGGCCGGCCACTATACGGCGGGACACATAGGTAGAGCAACGTCCTCCGGCACTGCCAAGGTCCTTGACTGAACAGGCCGCGAGACCGACAATCGCGGCCTTCCGCACAACGACATTTCCACGGAGACTCACATGAGCGGCGAATACACCGAAATACGCGTCGATACCGACGAACACGTCAGCGAGATAGTCCTCGACAATCCTGACAAGCTCAATGCGATGTCGCCGGGGTTTTTCTTAGAGATCAAAAAAGCCTTCGAAGAAGTCGACGCGGACGACAACGTTCGTGCCGCCATCATTCGTGCTGAAGGGAGGATGTTCACCGCCGGCTTGGACCTCCACAAAGCCGCGGAAGGATTGCTCGGTGCGGGAGCGTCTGGCGGAAAAACCAGTCGGGCGAGGACCAACATGTCTCTCTACCGCACCATCAAGGAACTACAGGACTGTTTCAGTGCGATCGAGAGATGCCGCAAACCAGTCATCGCCGCGGTGCACGGTAAGTGTATAGGGGGTGGTCTCGATCTGATTACCGCTTGCGACATTCGCCTGTGTAGCACCGATGCTAGCTTCTCGATCTACGAGACCAAGATCGCGATCGTTGCCGACGTGGGCACACTCCAGCGTATCACCGCGATCGTGGGTAAAGGTATGGCCAGAGAGATGGCCTACACCAGCCGCTTCATCGACTCACAGCGGGCGCTTGATTGCGGGCTGGTCAACTCGGTCCATGCAGACAAGGATGCCGTGGTTACGGCCGCACGAGAGATGGCCGGAGAGATCGCGGCCAACTCGCCGTTGGCTGTGCAGGGAACGAAACTAGTACTCAACTATTCCGACGAGCATTCGACCGATGACGGGCTCGAACACGTTGCTCAGTGGAACTCTTCGTTCCTGCGTAGCAACGATATCAACGAAGCGCTGAGCGCGTTTATCGATAAGCGTACACCGAAATACTCGGGCGAGTAACCCGGCGCGTCGGCGTGGCTCAGTGATTCCTCATACGCTCACGCCAGCGCCACGGCATTTCGAACTCGCCTTGCCAAATACCAGCATGGTTACGTTTGGCGATTTCCTCTTCGTCGACATAGTCTTGGGAGAAGTGGCGATAGGCCACAGCCCAACCCTCGCGTACCTGCATCGCGGCTAGATCTAGCTCCACGACGCTGCACACGGCCACGACTCTACCGTAAGAATCACTATCTTTACCGACACACACAACCTCCTTGCCCACGGTTGCCCGATCGAGAACCACACTTGCGTAGTGACCACAGTGCCAACGGCTACCGTCGCCACGCCGACAGTACTGGCCGACTTCGGGAGCATCGATACCATGGAGGCGAATCTCGTTGCCGGAAATCCTCAAGCTATCGCCGTCGACCACCGTAGCCCGACCACGGATGGCCGCCGGCACGTCCGGCTCGGCCGGCTCGGCACTCAGCGATAGTGAAGCAGCCGCTAGCAGCACGACAACCACTAAGCAGACTCGAGCCGCGCGCAGCACCATCACCCTCCTCCCCCGCGCCCGGCCTGTGTCAGTCTTCCAGGGTCGATATGTCGCCCTCATCCTCACCCAGCTCTCTTGCTTTGAGAAGGCGGCGCATGATCTTGCCGGAACGGGTCTTAGGCAATGTGTCGAGAAAAATTATTCGCGACGGCTGTGCAATCGGACCAAGCGCGGCTCTTACGTGGGCGATTAGCTCACTGCGCAACGACTCACTATCTTTACCATCCTTGGTCACCACGAACGCTGCGATCGACTCTCCCTTGATTTCGTCGGGCAAGCCGATCACCGCCGACTCAACAACCGCGGTGTGGCTTATCAATGCACCCTCTACATCGGCCGTGCCGATGCGATGCCCGGCTACGTTGAGAACGTCGTCCGAACGCCCGAGTACAGCCCAATAACCTTCGGCGTCGACCACGGCAATGTCTCCGGTTACATAACCGCCGAGCCTCTCACTCCAGTACGACGCATAGCGCTGTGGATCGCCATAAATGGTCTTCATCATGTAAGGCACCGGTTGTTCCATGACCAGCAACCCCCCTTCGCCCGCGCCACGCGCCCTGCCACTGTCGTCGACCACCTTGAGGTTGATCCCCGGCATAGGTTTGCCGACGAATCCCGGCCGCGCCTCCATCGACGCGAAGGTCCCGAGCATTGGGCTGGCAATCTCGGTCTGCCAATAGTTATCAACTACATGGCCGCCATCAGCGCATATGTGCTGCTGCGCCCAGGTCCACGCCTCAGGATTGAAGGGCTCACCGGCACAGTAGAACACCCGCAGTGACGAGCGGTCGTAGCGCTCGAGCACCTCTTCGCCCATACGCATGAACATCCGCACCGCCGTCGGTGCGGTAAACATAGTAGTAACGGCGTATCTCTCCACCAACTCCCACATCACACCGGGGTGGGGATAATCCGGCGCGCCCTCGCGAACTACCTGCGAGGCCCCGACCATCATCGGGCCGTAGCAGATGTATGCGTGGCCCACGATCCAGCCGATGTCCGAGGTAGACCACCACACGTCATTTTGTGATGTATCAAAGTAGTGGCGCATGAGCGTGTGCACACCCACAGCAAGCCCTCCGTGCACGTGGACTACGCCCTTGGGCTTGCCGGTGGTACCGGAGGTGTAGAGTATGAATGCTGTGTCATCGGCATCCATCGGCTCGGCTTCGCGGGTGGTTTCCTGACGGTCTACGACAGAAGCGAAATCGAGTTCCCGAGGATCAGTGGCTCGCGTGGCGCTACGCCGCCAGCACAACAGCCGCTCTACCTGATCGAGTCCAGCCACGGCGGTTTCAAAGATGCTCCTTAGATCAACTGTCTTCCCGCGCCGGTAGGTAGCATCGGCACATACCACCACGCGTGCACCGCAGTCTTCGATGCGGTGCCTCAGAGCTTCGGCACCCATACCTGCGTAAACCACCGAATGCACCGCGCCGATGCGGACGCAGGCTTGCATGGTAAAAATGCCCTCGGCCGACAGCGGCATATAAATGATGACACGGTCTCCGCGCCGTACGCCAAGCGAATCTAGAGCATTGGCAATACGTGACACTTCGACGAGAACATCGCGATAGCTGTATGCATGGCGGGCGCCGCTTTCCGACTCGCACAACAGCGCGGGTTTATCTCCCAAACCTCGTTCAATATTACGCTCGAGGCAGTTGTACGAAAGGTTGGTCTTGGCGCCGACAAACCACCTGTGATGAGGGATAGAAATCTCGCAGACGCTCTGCCAGGGTTCGAACCAGTGGAGCTCACGCGCAGCCGCGTCCCAGAACCCCTCGGGATCCTCGGCCCACGACGCGTACCAAGCGTCGTAGTCGCGAACCGCCGCCTCTTGTAGCACCCGCGCCGAAGGCTGTAGTCGCGTACGATTATGAGCCAGTGCTCTGATTGCCTCGCTCTGATCCGCCATTATCGCTCGATCTCCGCCCCGCCTCGCTAGCGCGAACGCTCAACCACAGCCCGCGCAGCACGGCTGTGCAACAAATCAATCTCGTGAAGGACGCGATGACAAGAGCGCTCGAGTGGCCCAAGGCGCACGCGCAACCGGCGCAAACGCCGCGACAGCGCGTGGACCTCGCGTCCCAATGCTGCTTTGTGCGCAGTCGCGGCAACGTTGTACTCTTCGACAGCCTCGGTAAGCCGCGATACAATCGATGCCAGCACCGACCTCGGTAAAACCTCACGCGCAGCGGCCGCCGCCGCGCGTGCGCTGCGCAGCTGACCTCGCAGGCCCTCCAAGCGTGTCAGCTCTTCACCACCCAACATTCGGCTCAAAGTCTCACGGTCATGCTCGCAATCGCCCAATCGCCCCGCCGACGCTTGCCACTGTGCACCTCCCGAAGGGCGCGCATCGACACTGTGTATAGACTCACACGGAGACGGACGAGATACGAAGGGTGAGAACGGATAGCGTGAGTTCAGAGCGACTACGTGGCGAAAGTGATCTGACCACGAACGATCCTCACCGTAGTTGTTGTCACTGATTCCCACCGACACCACTCCGCTGGCAAACACTTCGGGGTAACGCATACGCAACAAGGACACCTTGCGCTCGGCCGCGTTGTGCAACACCGCTCCGGGCCGTGAAAAAAACCGTGGTCGGCGCACTCGGAACAATGCCGGAAGATCCACTGGAGCGGAGTACACCGGCGTCCCATCGTCGTCGTATAGATCTACGCTGCTAGCAACGAACCCATCGGCACCGAGCGTCTGCGCAGCATGCTCGACGGTAGGTGATGTCGAAGCGCTCGATAGCAGAACCTTGCGCAAGCGCGGACACGCGCGACGAATAGCCTCGACGACTTCTGGAGTTACCACCAACCGGTCTTCATAACGGCGCCACGCTCGCTGCGCATAGGCAGCCAGCTGTTCACGGCTGAGCCCGGCGGCCGCCGACATCAGTACGCCTCGCAGCAACTCCTGAACACGTTCGACGTAACGACTGCCCATAAAACGAACGCTCAGCAGATTATCCCAACTCTCCCAGCGACCACCGAGTCGTACGGTGGCCGCGTAGACCAGGCCCGGTAATCCCCATTGACGCAGGCCAATGGCAAAATTGCGCGAGCTGTGCCAGGGGCGTCTGGCGGCAAACATTGGGGCAATCTCGTCGCCATCGGCCCGCGTTGCACGCGAAGCACCATCGACGATTTCCCAGCCCAGACGCTCGCCTATGGTCACACCGACATGTACGGTCCGGTCGAGATCAAGGACGACGTAGTGCGCCTCACGAGGGATGATCTCCTCTATACGTCCGAGCAGAGGCTCGCAGCCGCCGTGCACAACGTAACGATCGATCAGTCTGTAATGGGTCTCAGCCTCTACGTTCACAGTGCGGTCGTACCTGTACTCACTAGAGCAGAGCGTTGAAAAACCCGCCCCCGTCCCCAAACAGCGATCTTAGCGCCGCTCACTGCGTTGCAAAGCCTCGGCGTAGCGCCACTAGGCCTGGCCTGGGGATTGACGCTAAGATCGCTACTTGGCTCGCTCCGGGGTTATTCAACGGACTGCTAGACACTGAGCGGTTTTATGATCCGGCGTTTGCTCGCGTTGATTTCAGCGAGACTAGCGATTCCATCTTCGGCGATGTCTGCACCAACGTTCCAATCGCCCTCCCCGGAGATCTCGGCCATGTCTACCCAAACATCGTAGTGCGGCCGGGTCCTGTCGCTAATCAAACCGGCACTCCACAGCGTCTTGATCAGAGTCCTAAAGATATTGGATCCAGCGCGCATCCAATTACGCCGAGCATCATCCGAAATCGCTTCCTTCATCGCGGCAATGGCAAACTCGGGATCTATCCCGCAGCTCTGGTATAGCTCGATCTTCTGATCCGGAGATACCAGATTCATCAACAAGTCGTTGAACATGGTATGGCAGTAGTCTTCGAGCTGGTTGCGCAGTTCTTCGTCTATGCCTTTGAGGTTTTCGCGGGCCCATATCTGCCCGAACTGGTGATGAAAAGCTTCATCGGTCATCACCAGCTGGCTGAGGCGGCGCAGTAGAGGGTCGTTAGCGCCCTGATACATAGAGGTAAAGATCCCCATCGCCAACCCTTCGATGAGCATCTGCATACCGATTACTTTCTCGTATATAACCTCGCTAGCGACCAGCCCCCGGAGCACTCGACCGAGCGTGGGTGATGGTTTCATCACCTTGCCCTCGAATCGAGCATTCACATAAAGCGCAAAGGCGTGAACATGACGGGCTTCTTCGCGAGCTTGATTGCAGGCATACTCCTGCGCTCCGGGATCCACGAACATGTCGGCCAGGCCCGTAGACAAACTGAGCGCGCCCTGCTCACCGTGGAGCACTCCACTTATACGCATTCGCAATGATTCGTTGGTAAATCGCAGCTTGCCCGCCTCATCGAGGGTGTCCCAGATTGCCGAATGCCGCTCGGGAATCTGCTCAAAAGGAATCAGCGGTTCATCCCGCGGCGCCTGAGCCTGGTAGTCGATGTAGTCTCCGTCTTGCGGATCCCAGAAGTGCTCGTTGGTGCGAGCAATGAGGGTATCGAATTCTGAGGAACGCGACAGGTAGCGTTGAGCGTCGATCATCGCCGAAAACTCATCGCGAGCAATGGCGTTGAAAGCGGGATTGATGGTGGTGCGAGCGTTGAGCGAGTGATCTTTCACATTCATAGAGTCCGCCTATGATGTCATCCGTAGACGTTTAACACCACAGCTGGTCCGGACTATTGCGGGTGATCAGGAGATACTAGCAGATGAAAGAACGTACCGGGCTCGTTGCCTTTTGGAAGAACTACAACCGCGCAGAAGTCCTGCGCTACGCGCAGATCGCCGATGAACTCGGTTACGATTCTTTTTGGATTCCAGAGGCTTGGGGCTATGAGGCGTTTACACTTCTGACCGAAATCGCTCTGCATACCAACAACATCAAGATCGCCACCGGCATCGTCAACGTATTCAGCCGCTCTCCGGGACTGCTGGCGATGCACGCCGCAACCCTAGATGAGATCTCGGAAGGTCGGCTGATTCTCGGCCTCGGCACCTCGGGCCAGAAAGTCATCGAAGGTTTTCACGCCATCCCCTACGCCAAACCGCTGACCCGGCTGCGGCAGTACATACAAGTGGTCCAGACCCTGGTCGCGGGGGGCAGGCTCTCGGACGCCGGCGCCAGCCTGTGGCCCGAGCTGCGCCATTTCAAACTCGAGATGACACCGCTACGCGACCGTATCCCAATCTATTGTGCCTGCCTAAACGACAAGGCTATTCGTATGATCGGAGAACTCGCAGACGGTTGGATGCCAACGTTTTGGCCTTACGAACGCTTCGCCGAGGGCCACAAACTGATCGAACAGGGTGCACGTGTATCCAAGCGCGACGCGGGCGAGATTACCACGGCTCCGTTTACCACGGTCATTCCCATGCCCGACACCGAGGCCAGCTACCAAGCCGCGCGGGGAATGATATCTTTCTACATTGGAGGCATGGGCGTCTACTACCATGCGATGCTATCGCGAATGGGATTCGCGGAGAATGCCGACGAGGTGCGCGACCTCTACCTCGCCAACAAGCGCGAGCAAGCTGCGGCCGCGGTCTCCGATGCCCTGCTCGATGCGCTGTGCATCGCCGGTGATCCTGAGTTCTGTCGTAACCGCCTAGGACAATGGCGAGACGCCGGCGTCGGTCTGCCGATTCTCGGGCTGCCGACTGGCATGGGCAGCGAGATCTGTGAAGCCTATCTACAGATCATGGCCCCGGGCGCCTGAGCGCTAGGCACTGGCCTTGATTCGTCAACGCTGGACGCCCCCGCTTTTGTTCGCGACCACTGCCGTCGTGCTAAGCGCGACACCGGTTGTCGGCACTGTGCTGGGGCCACTAGCGCGAGCCTTGCTCGTCGCGTTTGCCCTGCTGTGGGTTCCGGGAGAGCTGTGCTGTCGCGCCCTCGGAGTATCCGACGAAGTGGGTAGTCTTGATCGTGGGGCACTGTGCTTCGGCGCTTCACTGGGACTGTGGACCGTAGTTTCGGCGCTGCTTGTGGCCTTCGCACTGCCGCTAAGTTCGGCGCTGGGCTTATTGATGGCGTTGATCGCGGCCCTGGCTCTGACAGCCAACCTCCGCACACCGCAACCCTCGACTCGTGACGATGATCTTGACGACCGTGAACATCAGCGCGGCCTGGTGCTAGTGGCGCTGGCCGCGGGAGCCTTGGTGACGGCCGCCGCCTGGTATTTCACCGCTAGTGGCTCGGTAGACCGCTGGTGGTATCTGGCCTACGTACGCAGTGTTCTCCAAGCACCAGCTCTAGATTTTAGCGACCCGCTGCTGGGTACTGGCAAAGTAATCGGCCGTTTCGCCTTTCACCCCTGGCTGCTCATGCTCGCGATGTGGTCGCGATGCGCGAGGGTCGATCCCGTCTGGCTATACCAGAGTGCAGCACCGTTGGTACTGGTGCCGCTGGCCTTTTCGTCGGCGCTGCTGTTTGGCCGCACGCTGTTCGGCTGCGCGCGCATGGCCTGGCTCATGGCCTTGGCAAGCTGCCTGCTGTGGGCCAGCGCTTCGCTGTTCCCCTTGGTCGCGCGTGCACCCGAAGACAAGATTCTCGCCCTGCTGCTGATCGCACCGACACTGCTTGCGGTGCTGATAAGAAGCATCACAAGCGCTAAGCTCGGCTGGGCGATAATGCTCGGCGTCATCATTGTTTCCCTCGTGACCACCCATGCTCTGGTCTACGCGCTAGTCATGCTCAGCGCACTGCCTTTTGTCTTGCTCAGCGTTACTGGATCGGGCGACGCCCGCACAGCCGACCCTCCGCTACGCGCGACGATGATAGCGCTGCTATTGCTCGTGGTCGGGGCAGCCGCGGCCCTGGCTCTTGGTAGTCTGGCCAAGCACGGGCTCGAGGCTAGCGGCGTGCTACTCGGAGATCCTGGCCATCCGGTAATTCGTATTCACCAAGCACGTCAGAGGCTGCTGGAGCTTCAAAGTGGCGGCTACATAGTAAACCCCCGGCTGCTCATGCATCCGCTGATCATCATTGCCTTGGGATCACTGGTCTTCATCCCCGGCCGGACCGCTATCGAGCGACGCATGCTCGTTCCAGCAACAATCGTCGCCTTGACGTTAGCCTTCATCCCTCCGCTTGCCGGTCTTGCCGGCCTGGTGGCGTTCCCGTGGATGGTCTATCGAATCTTATGGGCAATCCCCTTGGCGGCGCTGTTAGCCGTGTTCGTCGATGAGAGCTCGCGGCGCTTTTCGCTAAGACCGCTCAGCCTCTGTCTGGTCTTGGCTATTGTAGTGGCCCCATGGATACGCGGCTCGTTCCTACAACGCAGCACCGAAGCGCGGCAACGGCTGGCCTTACCCGACTCGCCCGAATTGGTGGCGGCCCTCGATGCAATCGCGGCCCTGCCCGATAACGCGCTGGTCGCGACAGCCGGCGAGCTCGCCGAGCGCCTTCCGGCACTTACCGGCGTACACGTACTCGCAGCATCAGACCGTGCCACTATCATTTTTTCAGCATCGCGATCACGCGGCGAAGCGCGCCTACGCGCGAACACCGCAATCGCCGCCGCGATGTGGAAACCCACGGAGGGGGTGCCCTCGCCCAGCCATGTACTGTTCGCTCCCGGCGCGGCGGCCGAGTACTACTGCGATGAACGGATTTACGCCAACTCAGAGTTTGTGCTGTGCAGCTTCCGAGCATCACCACCACCGCCGGGCGTGAAGTTACGCGAGCAAAGCATTGGTATCGACAGCAACAATCTGGTTTTGCTCGATCAGATACTAGACAGCGACGCTGATCCATGGATGATCAAATGTGCGGTGCAGCCCGAGCTGTCGCCCAACGGCGAGTTCTTGGTTTGGCATCGCCCGGGACCGTGGTCGGCACGCAATACCCTGGTCGATTGCAGCGTTACACACAAGCCACAAACGGGCCAAACCCGACAAGCCCTCTGGCTACACCCACTCGCGCTC
>CAZPPZ010000090.1:0-12092 GCA_964588545.1 uncultured Myxococcales bacterium
GCATCGAATATAGAGCGCGATACAGTGGGAGTGTTGTGCGTGCAGATAAATCTTTAAGATGCATAGGCTCGTGTATGTATTCCGCGGATTCTATTGTGATTCTATGGGCTTATTCGGTTCTGACGGCGCTTACGGTAGTAAGAATGGGACAAAATTGGCTCGGCAACAATACCCTTTCGGGGCTATTCGCGGTCTGACGGGATAGTGCAAGGCGCGGCCGCGCGAGTTGAGCAGGTCTGGGCGGTCCCCCGGCCGAATCGGCTGGGGGGGTGGAGCGGGTGATGGGATTCGAACCCACGGCCTTCTGCATGGCAAGCAGACGCTCTAGCCAGCTGAGCTACACCCGCGTATCGGGTAGTTTAGGACCTGAGTAGGAAATTATCTATCCGAATTGCTAAGCTTTGCAAGCTCCGGCCTGCAGCGCCAGCAGAGCCTCCTCACCGTTTAGAGATCCTCTGCAGCACAAAGATATGATATTCCACGGCAGACCATACCCCCACTACCGTCGATACCATGAGCATGATCATGCCTACCAGGTATAAGTTCACGCCAAAGTATGTGTAGTGGAGTATGAGGGCATGCACACCAATGCTCTGAAGAATCATCTTGAGCTTGCCGGTGGCTTCGGCAGCCAACACAATACCCTCGCTGGCGGCGATGCTCCGCAGTCCGGTTACCGCAAGTTCCCTGCCGATTATGACGACTAACAACCACCCTGGAATTCCCGGGCTGCGGCCCATCAGCGCGAGCATGATCAGAGCTGAAACTACCAGTAGCTTGTCGGCCAGCGGGTCGAGGAGCTTTCCCAGCGCGGTGGTCAAACCGTAGCGCCGTGCCAAATAGCCATCAAAAAAATCGGTTATGGTGGCAACGAAGTACACGGCAAAAGTCACGAAGGCGGCCGTCGGCGAGGGGTCTCGAAGCAACCATACGACCATGGGCACTGCCAAAATGCGCAGCGACGTCAGGAAGTTGGGCAGGTTGGCGATGTCGGCCTTGGAGCGTCTGCTGGTGTTGGCACTTGGCATTGACTGCGACATTAGAGACTTCCCGAACAAGCGATCGAGCCTCAGGCTAACGATTCCAGCGGCAGCGTCCAACCCAGAGGTGCGTCGTCGCTCCAAGCGGCCTAGGCGTTGGCAACGATGAGGGGCCTCAGTACAATGCTCGGGCCTCATGTTGTCCTACGATTATCTCGTCATCGGTAGCGGTATCACGGGTCTCAGTTTTGCGCTCAAAGCAGCGGAAACCGGCTCCGTGGCCATCCTCACCAAGCGTGGGCTGTGCGATTCGAACAGCGCCACCGCCCAAGGAGGCGTAGCCACGGTATGGGCGGCCGATGATTCCGCCGAGAGTCACATCAGCGACACTCTCGAAGTGGGTCACGGGCTGTGTAGCGAATCGATCGTGCGCAGCACCGTTACCGAAGGGCCGCGCCGACTACGCGAGCTGATTGAACTGGGGGTTGCCTTTTCGCGTAGCAGTGGCGGAGACAATGGCTACGATTTGGCATTGGAGGGGGGGCACTCACACCGCCGCGTGCTCCATGTTGCCGACCATACTGGGTTGGCTATTGTTGAAGTTCTGGTTGAGCAGGTTCGGGCGCATCCACGCATCGAGGTGTTCGAGAACCGCCATGCCATCGACCTACTCATCGACGAAAAATTCGGACTTACCGGGAACGGGCCTCAGTGTAGAGGCGCATATGTGTTGAATACTGACGGTGGCAGCATCGAGACGGTAACCGCGCACGCCACGCTGCTGGCAACCGGTGGTGCCGGCAAGGTGTATTTGTACACGTCGAACCCGGATATCGCCTCGGGCGACGGGCTGGCGATGGCGTATCGTGCCGGCTGCCGGGTGTCGAACCTCGAGTTCATCCAGTTTCATCCTACCTGCCTCTTCCACCCTCAGGCGAAGTCGTTCCTGATCACCGAGGCTATGCGCGGAGAAGGTGCGATACTGCGTCGGCCGGATGACGGGGTCGCGTTCATGGCCGAGTACCACCCGAAGGCTGAACTGGCTCCGCGTGACATTGTTGCGCGGGCGATTGATCTCGAGATGAAGCGTAGTGGTTACGACAACGTACTCTTAGACATCACCGCGCGAGGCGGAGATTTCATCCGCGATCGCTTCCCGAGAATACACCAGCGTGCACTCGCGTTGGGAATCGACATCGCCAAGGATCCGATTCCTGTGGTTCCGGCCGCCCACTACATGTGCGGGGGCGTTCTCACGGGTGCGCACGGCCAGACTTCGATTCGCGGTCTTTACGCCGCGGGTGAAGTAGCCATGACCGGGCTTCATGGTGCAAACCGTCTGGCATCCAACTCTTTGCTCGAAGGGCTGGTGTTTGCTCACCGCGCGGCGATGCATGCGGGTGAGTTGCTAGCCTCGCGCAAGGAGAATATTCCCGAGATTCCCCCGTGGCAGAGTGGTGACGCGGTCGATATAGAAGAATCGGTAGTCATAACTCACAACTGGGACGAGATTCGGCGCCTGATGTGGAACTATGTTGGCATCGTGCGCAGTGATCGCCGGCTCAAGCGAGCAGCGGCTCGCATCAGCCTTCTCCGCGAAGAAATTCAGGAGTTCTATTGGGACTTCAAGCTGACCGGCGATTTACTCGAGCTGCGCAATCTAGCCCTGGTAGCCGAACTCATCGTGCGCTCGGCGCGCACGCGGCGCGAGAGCCGAGGACTACACTACAACGTGGACTGTCCCCACCGCGATGACAGTCAGTGGCGCCGCGACACTATTATCTAGACCGAACGCAGGCCACGGCCATTGACAGGCCTTAACTCACGCGCGTGAAACAGCTTCATTTGATTGTTATCGTCGTCGCTTCTGACCTCGACCGGATACTGACGCGTAAAACAAGCGTCACAGAACCCTTTCTTCTCTCCATCGCTGAACGAGTACAACCCGTCTTCCGAAAGGTAGGCTAGAGAATCGGCGACGATATAGTTTCGCAGCTCCTCGACCGACATCTTGTTGGCAACCAACTCGTCCTCGGTGGGAGTGTCTACGCCGTAATAGCAGGGGCTGACGGTGGGCGGGGCTGAGACTCTAAAGTGTACCTCGCTCGCGCCCGCTGCGCGTAACATGCGAACAATCTTACGGCTAGTCGTACCACGGACGATCGAGTCGTCGAGCACCACAACACGCTTTCCTTTGAGCACATCGCGCTGGGCGTTGAGTTTAACCTTTACTCCGAAGTGACGAATAGAATCGCTGGGTTCGATGAAGGTCCGTCCGACGTAGTGATTACGAATCAACCCCATCTCGAATCGCAAGCCCGACTCCTCGGCGTATCCGAGTGCCGCGGGGACCCCCGAATCGGGCACCGGGATGACCATGTCAGCCTCGACCGGCGCCTCTCTTGCCAGTTGGCGTCCTATGGCTTTACGAGTTTCGTAGACGTTGCGGCCGAACACGATGCTGTCAGGCCGGGCAAAGTACACGTACTCGAAGATACAGGCACGCTGGGGCACGGCGGGGAATGGCCGCAGCGATTTCACGTCACCGTCGGTGAAGTGGAGGATCTCTCCTGGTTCGACCTCGCGAACGTAGTGAGCCTCCATCAGGTCCAAGGCACAGGTTTCCGAGGCCACGACATGGCCTCCGCCATCGAAGCGGCCGAGAACCAGCGGGCGAAAACCGAAAGGATCGCGGGCCGCGATCATTTCGCGGTCAGAAAGAAACAGGATCGAGTATGCACCTTGGACTCGCGCGATCGCATCTATGGTCCGCTCAAGCAGCGTTGGCCGGCTGGATTGGGCGATCAGGTGTACTAGTACCTCTGTATCAACCGTAGACTGGAAGATCGCACCGCGTGACTCAAGCTCGCGATGCAGGCTCTTGGCATTTGTGAAGTTCCCATTGTGGGAAACCCCAAGGCTGCCGAGCGAGTACTCGACGACAAAGGGCTGAGTGTTACGCAACAACGTACGCCCGGCGGTGGAATAACGATTATGGCCAATCGCAGCCGGGCCGTCTAGACGGCGGATGATGTCTTCGTCGAAGACGTCGGCGACCAATCCGAGGTCACGATGGCTGATCAGTCCCTTGCCATCGGCCGAGGCTATGCCAGCCCCCTCTTGGCCACGGTGCTGCAAGGCGTAAAGCCCCAGGTAGACGAGGTTGGCGGCTTCGGGTCGGTCAAAGACCCCGACAACACCACATTCCTCGTTGAACTTGTCGCTAGCTTCCACGTTCAAACGAGCCTTATTCCCATGTTGATGGCGAATCCCCACTAACGAGACCGCTTACGCATAGCATAGGATCTCGGTCGGGTCAGATGCCGACACTCAGGCATAGCGGTCGCGGCCATCGGCTATGTCACCCAGCCGAGCTTGCCAGCGCTGGCGTAAAGCCGCGATTTTGACGTCAACCAGCGGCTCATCCTTGCCTCGCTGGCGCACTATCAGCGCATCGCCCCCGCTGAATCCCAGGAGCCGTGCTCTCACCCGTCGTTTGTCGGCTGCAGCTTCAACATCATCGGTCTTATCCGCATCCACTGCAACGAGAATTCGACAGCCACTCTCTCCGAAAAGTGCGCAGTCAGCGCGACCATCGAAGTCGATCGAGACCTCGCAACCGATATCCTTGCCAGCAAGACTCATCTCAGCCAGCGCTACCGCCAGTCCTCCGTCGGAAACATCGTGTGCGGTACTAACCAGCCCAGCTTCGATAAGTTCCACGCATAGTCCACTGTTCGCAAGCTCCCCCTCGAGGTCGATGGTTGGGGGCTTGTCTCCAGAGCATTGGTGATAGCGTGCTAGGTACTCACAGCCGTTTAGCTCGGGCGCGCCATCACCGAGTAGGTAGAGGGCTTGGCCGGCGCTCGCGAACGCGACGCGTGCAATACGTGACGAATCGGTGATGACTCCAACCATTGCTACAACCGGAGTCGGGGGGATCGAATCGCCAAGGTTGTCGTTGTAGAAACTCACGTTTCCAGAGATCACCGGGGTCGCGAATGCCGAACAGGCTGCCGACAGGCCTTCTACCGCCCGCGAGAACTGCCACATGACCTCTGGCTTTTCCGGAGACCCGAAATTCAAGCAGTCGCTAACCGCAGCGGCGCGCGCACCGGTAACCGAAACATTGCGCACCGCTTCGGCCACTGCGTGTTGCGCCCCAATGTAGGGATCGAGTTCGACCCAACGCGGATTACAGTCGGTGGTCATCGCCAGAGCCCCACCGGTCTCGCGCACACGAACCACGCCGGCATCACCACCGGGCTCCACGCTAGTGTTGGCGCCGACATAGCAGTCGTACTGCTGGTACACCCAAGCGCGACTACAGAGATTCTCCGAAGCCAGCAGATCCGAAAGAACCGTCGCGAGGCACTCGGGCTCTGCTAGGTCGGTTTCGACAAGCGCCGCGGCTGATGTCTTGGGCGCAGCTATCGGACGATCATAGACCGGCGCCGCGTCGGTAAGAGCGTCGACTGGAATTGAGACGACTCTTCGGCCCCGGTAGGTAGCCGCGATGCACCCGTCGTCGGTGACCTGGCCAACCACAACGCAGTCGAGCCCCCAGCGGGCGAACACCTCGGCGATGTTTTCTTCGCTACCCCTACGAGCCACCACAACCATGCGCTCTTGGGACTCCGAAAGCAGCATCTCATAGGGGGTCAAGCTAGGATCCCGAAGTGGCACTAGATCCAAGTTGAGCTCGATACCTACGCCACCTCGGCTGGCCATCTCAACTGAAGAGCTAGTGAGCCCCGCAGCCCCCATGTCTTGAATCGCTACGACATCATCCCCAGCCATGATTTCTAGGCAGGCTTCGATCAGGAGGTTCTCGGTAAAGGGGTCCCCGACCTGCACCGTCGGCTTCATCTGTTCGGATTCTTCTTTGAACTCGGATGAGGCCAGTAGACTGGCACCGTGAATCCCGTCCCGACCGGTCTTTGAGCCTACGTAGAGAACCGGATTGCCGACCCCTGCCGCACGAGCTCGAAAAATTTTGTCGTGGCTAACCACGCCCAACGTGAAGGCGTTGACCAAGATGTTGCCGTCATAGCCTCGGTCGAAGCAGAGCTCTCCACCTATGGTCGGCACGCCCACTGAGTTTCCATATCCGCCTACGCCAGCGACGACACCGGCGAGCAGGTACGGGGTCTTTGGGTGATCAACACGCCCGAATCGCAGTGAGTCCATGTTCGCTACAGGGCGTGCTCCCATGGTGAAGACGTCACGCAGTATTCCCCCTACCCCGGTGGTCGCACCCTGATATGGCTCTATGTAAGACGGATGATTATGGCTCTCGATCTTGAAAATCGCAGCCATTCCGCCGCCGATGTCAATTGCGCCAGCGTTCTCTCCCGGTCCTTCGAGTACCCGTGGCCCTTTGGTGGGGAACTTGCGCAGATGCACTCGTGAGCTCTTGTAACTGCAGTGCTCAGACCACATCACCGAGAATACCCCGAGTTCCTCGTAGCTTGGCACACGGCCGAGGTGTTCGAGAATCTTCTGGTACTCCTCGCGCGTGAGTCCGTGCTCCAGCGCCAGGGCCTCGGACATTACGCCATTATGCTCAGGCGGACTCACGGCTAGTTTCCTTGGCCCGTATCGTCATCCACGCGGACACCGACTCGAACATCCCACGACCGTCGCTTCCCCCCGGAAGCATCTCGACCGCGTGCTCGGGATGCGGCATCAGCCCTACAACGTTGCCCTCCGCGTTGGTGATTCCGGCGATGTCGCCGAGTGAACCGTTTGGCGCTCCATCGGCGTAACGGAATACTACTCGACCGGAGTCTTCGAGTTGTGCGAGCGTGGCCTGGTCCGCGACAAAACATCCCTCTCCATGCTTGATT
The DNA here is from genome assembly GCA_964588545.1 of uncultured Myxococcales bacterium. Classification (GTDB taxonomy): domain Bacteria; phylum Desulfobacterota; class Binatia; order UBA1149; family SPBQ01; genus CAZPPZ01. The sequence continues at coordinate 6,830 of CAZPPZ010000090.1, forward strand.
GGAATATTGATGATGTCGCCCTGGTCATATTCGGTGGTAAATGCAGTCGAGGCGTTGTCGATGCGCAAACGTTCCTTGCGGCAGACAAACCGCAGATCGCGGTTGCGAACCAGCGCGCCGGGTAAAAGCCCGGCCTCGCACAGAATCTGAAAGCCATTGCATATGCCCAGCACTGGGCCACCATCGGCCGCAAATGTTGATACTTCCTTCATGATCGGCGAGAAGCGGGCCAGAGCACCGCAACGAAGATAATCGCCGTAGGAAAACCCCCCGGGCAAGACCAAGGCCTCGGCGTCGCCCAGATCGTGGCTGGCGTGCCACAGGGGGGTGACCTCAGCCTGAAGCACTTCGCCGAGCGCGTAGAGCGTGTCTCGGTCGTCATTGGAACCGGGGAAGACGACCACTCCCCACTTCACGGTTTCCTCTCCTCCAACTCGAAACGGTAGTCTTCGATGACATCGTTGGCGAGTAGAGCTCGACACATCTCATCAACTCGCGACTCGGCCGACTCTCGATTGCTCCCTTCGATTCGCACGACGATGTATTTCCCGAGTCTTACGTCGGCCACTTCTGCGTATCCCAGCGAGTGCAGGGATGCAGCCACGGCCTTTCCTTCGGGGTCGAGTATTGCCGGCTTCGGGGTTACGTAAACCTTGGCGAGGTATTCCACAACAGTTCTCGTTGGAGCTCGATGGGCGGGCTAACGGCCAACCCGCCGAGCGATCTCCTGGTAGGCTCCCTCGACATTGCCGAGGTCTTGGCGAAAACGATCCTTGTCTAACTTTTCGCGAGTCTTGACGTCCCAGAACCTGCAGGTGTCCGGGCATATCTCGTCCCCGAGCAGCACGACACCCTCAGGGCTGCGGCCAAACTCGAGCTTGAAGTCGACCAGTAAGATTCCACACTCGAGCATAAAAATTTTGAGAATGTCGTTAATCTGCAGTGCCTGACGATGAATTTCATCGAGCTCTTCACGAGTGGCCCAACCAAATATCAGTACGTGCTCGTCGTTGATCAAAGGGTCGTCGAGTTCGTCGCTCTTGTAGTAGTACTCGACGATTGGTCGCGACAGCTCCTCACCCTCTTCGCGGCCGAGACGTTTGCGCAGGCTACCGGTGACGAGGTTACGCACCACGGTTTCTACCGGGATGATCTCGAGCCGTGTGACCAGCATTTCGCGTTCATTCAAGCCATCTATTAGATGAGTGGCGACGCCGTTGTCCTCAAGCAGGTGAAACAGGCGCTGAGAAATACGGTTGTTGAGGATGCCTTTAGACTCTACCGTTCCCTTCTTCTTAGCATTGAACGCCGTAGCGTCATCTTTGAAATAGAAAATGACCTTGTCGGGGTCGTTGGTCGCGTAGATCTTCTTGGCCTTGCCCTCTGCGATCAGCTCGCCTCGTTCGATCTTGTCAGTCATCATCTACACCTACTCCGACCGTTCTGGTCCGGTCAACACGCGGTCAATGATCTCTCCGACATGGCGCAGGGGATGGCCGATATCGAAGCAGTCGTCAATCTCGGCGGACGAAAGCACGCGCGAGATGTCTGCGTCGCTACGCACAGCAGCCTCAAAGTCCCCCCCGGCCAGAGCGCAGCGCTGCACCCAGCGGTAGCCCTGCTCGCGCGCCTCTCCCTTATCAACGATACTAAGCAGAATACGCTCGGATGAAAGCCGCCCCTGGGTAAGGTTGAGGTTGGCCAGCATGGCCTCGGCACGAACCTCCATGCCGGAGATCAAGCGCGTCATCCGCCGCAGCGCGAAGTCCAGTACCGTCGTTGCATCCGGACCGATCACCCGCTCGACCGAGGAATGGCTGATGTCGCGCTCGTGCCACAGCGCAATGTTCTCGAGCGCGGCCGCGGCATAACCGCGCATCAGGCGCGAGAGGCCGCTAACGTTTTCCGAGAGTATAGGGTTGCGCTTGTGCGGCATCGCAGAGGAGCCCTTCTGCCCCGATGCGAAGGGCTCGAGAACTTCAAGCAGTTCGGTGCGTTGAAGGTGACGAATCTCGGTGGCTATCCGTTCCAGGCTCCCAGCGACGATCGCGAGCGTAGAAAAGAACGCTGCATGGCGGTCGCGTGGTACGACTTGGGTCGCCATGGGCTCTGCACACAGACCGAGTTTGGCCAGGACCTCGGCTTCGACATCAGGCCCATTGTGCGCGTAGGTGCCCACCGCCCCCGAAAGCTTGCCGAAAGCTATCTCCGTGCGGGCGGCTTCGAGACGGAGTCGATCGCGACGGAGTTCGGCATACCAGCCCGCGGTCTTCAGCCCAAAGGTTATCGGTTCCGCATGTATGCCGTGAGTGCGGCCGACCATCACCGTATCCCGGTGGGCCTCGACTTGATTGCGTACTGCTGCGATCAATTCGTCGAGGCGCAGTAGCAGACTTGATGCAGCTTCAACCAGCAGCGCGGCGAAGGCGGTATCTAGCACGTCGGAAGAGGTCATCCCAAAGTGCAAGAAACGACCTTCTTCCCCCACACTTTCGGCCGCCGCAGTCACGAAGGCGATCACGTCGTGGTGAACCTCGGCCTCGATTTGAGCCACACGGCGAGGATCGACCGAGGCCGTTTCACGGATCTTTCGCGCCGCATCCTCGGGTATTACCCCACGCCGTGCCAGGGCTTCACAAACGAGGATCTCCACCTCGAGCATTACCTCGTAGCGGTGGCCGTCCGACCACAACTTCGCTAACTCTGGACTCGTATACCGCTCGATCATGGTTATCCGCTCGACTCGATGAGGCCGCGACAAGCGATTGGTGGTCTAGCGAATTCGCGATCAGCCCCAAGCTAGGCTGGCGAATCTGCTTCAGGTATGACCAAACCCGCCGTCACCTCGCTCTGTGTCACTGAGTTCTTCGACTTCCCGCAACTCGACTCTCGCCACTGGGCAGATCACCAACTGCGCAATCCGCTGGCCGGGCTCGATACGCACAGCCTCGCTGCCGAGGTTGATTAGAATGACGCATACCTCGCCTCTGTAGTCCGAGTCGATGGTTCCCGGCGCGTTCGGAATACTCAGGCCCTGCTTGAGCGCGAGCCCGCTACGCGGCCTTACCTGTCCCTCGTATCCGGGCGGTATGGCGATCGCAAACCCGCAGGGCACAAGGGTTCGAGCCAAGGGGTCGAGTGAAATCGCTGCTTCCAGAGCAGCGCAGAGGTCAAGCCCCGCGGCGCTCTCGCTCATATAACGCGGCAGCTGCTCCGGCGCATTGGCCAAGCGTTTGATCGCTACCTCTAAGCTACTGTTCAAGGCCGTCTCAGGAGGCCGGCAGAGAGATCAGGTCATCGTCTGCATCGCCAAGCAGGGCGACGCCGAGGCGCTCGAAGGCGACGATCTCTCGGGCCAAATCTATGATATCGCTGTTAGTCACCGCGCGAATGTCGGCTACGGTTTCTTCGATCGAGATCTCTCGGCCGAAATACATTTGGTCGCGGGCCAAACGGAACATCCGGCTGTCGGTAGACTCTAGAGCCAGAGGAATGGAGCCTATCAGCTGATTCTTGGTCCTCTCGAGTTCCTTGGCCGAGAGTCCATCCTGTGCGACGGCTGCAAACTCACTCAAAACCAGGTCCACCGTGTCCGCTACATGATCTCGAGATGTCGCCGCATACACCCCGGTGTAGCCGATCTCACGAAACGGGCTTTGGAATGCGTATATGTTGTAGGCCAAGCCGCGCTCCTCTCTGATCGCTTGAAACAGTCGTGAGCTCATTCCCCCGCCAATCGCGGTCATGAGCAGTTCAGCGGTTTCACGGCGGGGATCGGTAATCGGTACACCGGGCAGTCCTGCGACGATGTGCACTTGTTCGAGATCACGGTTGCAGACGAACAGCCCCGGGTGGAAATCCGGCCGATCAAGTGGCGCGTGTTCGAAACTGCCTGTCAGCACTGAGAAGTGCTCGCGACACAGGTCCACGATACGTTCGTGGTCTAGCTCACCGGCCGCCGCGACGATGAGACGATCGGGGCGGTAGCGCTCATCGAGAAACGCCAACACATCTTCTCGGCGTATTGCTGAGACACTGTCTACGTGGCCAGAAATAGCCCAGCCTAGCGGGTGACCTGGCCAATACGATTCAAGAAAATAATCGTGGACGTACTCCTCGGCAGAGTCCTCCTCTTCGAGAATTTCCTGGAGTATGACCTCGCGCTCAAGTTCGAAATCCTCCTCGCGTATAAGCGAGTTGAGGAAGATATCTGCGAGGATATCAAAGGCCGCCTCGATGTGACCAGCTAGAGTACGGGTGTGGTAGCAGGTGTGCTCCTTGGTGGTAAAGGCGTTGATCGAACCACCGAGCCCTTCTATCTCTTCGACTATCTGGAAGGCCGTACGTGAGGCCGTTCCCTTGAAGAGCAGGTGCTCGAGAAAATGCGACACCCCGTTGAGTTCAGGGGGTTCGTAGCGTGATCCGTTTTCAACCCACAGGCCGAGCGCCGCTGAAGCGGCGTCGGCGACAGACTCGGTGACGACGCGGACCCCGTTCTCGAGCCGCGTCGCTCTGATGCTGCTGCTCAATTACGACCCCGAAGATTCGAGATCTCTACGGGCGTCTTTGAGGCTTAGACGAATCTTGCCCTGACGATCCACCTCGAGAACCTTGACCGGAATCTCGTCGCCTTCTTTGACCACATCGGTTACCGACGCGACCCTCTCCTCGGCCAACTGTGATATGTGCAAGAGCCCGTCGGTGCCCGGGAGGATCTCTACGAAGGCCCCAAAGTCTACGACCTTACGTACCTTGCCGTCATAGATGCGTCCGACCTCGGGCGAAGCGGTCAGTCCTTCAACGATGGCTATAGCCTTTTGCAGCGACGGGCCGTCTGCCGATGCGATGCTGACGTTGCCCTCGTCGTCGACATCGATCTTGCAGCCGGTGTCCTGGACTATGCCACGGATGACCTTGCCGCCTGGTCCGATGACGTCGCGGATCTTGTCGGGATGAATCTTGATGACTTCGATTCGTGGGGCGTGTGCCGACAGGTCTGCCCGGGGCGACTCCAGTCCTTTGGACATCTCCTCGAGGATATGCAGCCGATTGTCGCGCGCCTGGTATACGGCGTCGCGCATGACTTCGCGCGAGATTCCATCGATCTTGATGTCCATCTGCAAGGCAGTAATGCCCTCTGCGGTGCCGGCTACCTTGAAGTCCATGTCGCCGAGGTGGTCCTCGTCAGCAAGTATGTCGGAGAGCACGGCGAACTTGTCATCCTCACGGATCACTCACACTGCAACTCCTGCTGACGCTCTTC